>NZ_JBHSUF010000032.1:0-64062 GCF_042660575.1 Nocardiopsis tropica | reverse complement strand
GCCAGCGGAGCTCGAAGACAACTTCTACCAGCAGGAATCGGTGTCAGAGCAGGACGAAGCGTTGGTTCCGAGCCTCTAAAGAACCCGGCACGAAACACGGCGCGTCCTCATAAGGCGGCCACTGGGCGATCAGCGTCTGGGCGGGCAGCACCCCGTCCCAGGCCCGACTGCCCCCAGCATCGGCCAGGGCCGCCTCACGGGCGGACTTTCCTGCCAAACGCACGTCCATGACCAGGAAGCGGCCCCGCATCGACCCGCGGGAGCCCTGCCGCCAGACGCACCGGCGCAACGCCCCACGCCCTTGCTCCAGCGCCAGGTCCTTCAACGAGCGGGCCGGGGTGCGGTAACGCGGCAGAGGCGGACGCCCCGTGCCCGCCTCCTGCTCGGGGACTTCGGGCACCGCCCCACCGGGGTGGGCGTTCAGGCCGCCGGGCACCGCGACCACGTAGTCCAGGCCCCGCTCGGCCAGACCCCGGCGGAAGCCGTGGATCTGCCCGTAGCCGGCATCGGCCACCACCACTTGGTCGGCCAGCCCCCAGGAGCGGGCCTCATCGACCATGTCCAGGGCCAGCCGCCACTTGTGCCGGTGGCCCACCTGCTCGGGCACCCCGGTCTTGGCCCGGCGCTCATCGTCGGCCTCCGCCCACTCCTTGGGCAGGTAGAGCCGCCAATCCAGCGGCACCGAGGCGGCATCGGTGACCGCGTGCAGACTGACCGCGCTCTGGCACACCGCCTGCTTGCCCAGGGCGCCGCACCACTGGTGGGCCGCCCCGACGGACTCGGTGCCCGCCTTGGGCATCCCTGAGTCGTCGATCACCCACGCGTCCGGGTCGATGGCCTGGCTGACCATGGTCGCGACCCTGCGTTGGACAGGGGTGTGCTCCCAGGGGGACTGGCCCACGAACTGCTGCAGGGCCTGCATGTTGCCGTCGGGCAGGCGCTGGGCCATGGGTTGGATGGATTTGCGTCGCCCGTCCAGCATGAGTCCGCGCAGGTAGCAGTTGCCCCAGGCCCGGGAGTCCTTGCGGGGGATGGAGGCGAAGACCTCGGCGCAGAACGCGTCGAGGTCCTCACGGAGTTCTTCCACGGCTACCAGATCCACGCCTCCATGATGGCGGAACCGGACCGAGAAACCAGCAACTTAACGAAGTACTACTAGGCGGGTGACCGTCGGTTGGGTGGTGTGTGGCACCGGTTTCGAACAGACTGAAGCCATGTACCTCCGACGTGACATGCACCGTGACATCTGCGAACAGACCTTGGCCGTGATGACGTCAGTGATCTCGAAGTTGCGCACATTTCCGGTCGAGGATAATTACTGGTTGCGCGACTTTCCTCGCGGCTCGTGCTCGGTGGCATCCTGGGCCGTCGGTTCGATTCTTCGAGAACTCGGATTTGGCGACTGGACCCTGATCTCAGGAGCAGCCGATCAGGCGGAAGACGCTCAGGGTTGGTCACTGACCCATGTTTGGCTAGAACTGCGCGAGGATGGCAGGACTCTCTTCTCCCTGGACGCGACGGCCGACCAGTTCCCGCAGTGGGAGAGCGAGCCGTTCGTGGTCGAAGGTGAGTCGCCGCTCGGACAGCACTTCTGCTTGAATCGCCAGGAGACCTTGGTCAGCCAACCCTGGGAGCGGATGCGCGACCCACTCCACACTCTGCCGCTGGAGCATGTGCGCCGTTCCCTGTTTTCCAGTGACGGGGAACATTCGGCGTGACCCCGCCCTAGGGGACGGAGCCGACCATGGAAAACGGCACGTCTTCCGCGACAGTGGACTTCTGAGAACATCCCGATAATGAGTGCCGTTCACCTCATGGTCAAGGATCATTTGAGTTCCGGTATCGAGATCGATCTGCGCCCTTTCCCGGTGGCGGTCCCCGATCCACGCGCGTCCTTTGCTGCCCACTGACTGGCACCCTGCTTATCTGGGCCTGTGTTGTCCTGTCCAGCGCCAAAAGGATCACCAAACCCACCGAATGAGATGACTCCATGAAAGCCTTGCTCCACTCGGTCGGTGTGCGCCCACACCCACTGGAATAGAGAAGTTCGCGTGGGCCGCCACCATAGATCGGATCCTGTGCTGGGTTGACGCGGTGCCCTCATCGCATCCAGAGTGAAACAGTCGCTAATGAAATCGCCCGGAAGGGGACTAAGATGAACACCGAAACTCCTAGCGATGCGTACCTTCGCAACCTGAAACCCTACCCGCGGTGTCTAGGATCCTAACCATACCGACCTCTATGGTCAGCCGGCGTCGTTTATGTTGAAAGGTCTCGCGAGGCGCTGGGGGTCACGTGCGCTAGCGGTGGTTTGAGATGCCTCTCCCGTGGGTCGCGTAGTTCGCTGACCGCACCATGGCCCGAGAATGGAGAGAGCCCGCAAGCGGGCTCATATTCTCTTTCTCGTGATGCCTACCGCCATTGGAAGAAGACATGAGGTTTATAGAGACTTGCATTGGGTATTTTCTTGAGGGCCACTGCCTAAGTAGGAGGGCTCATGGCTGACCCGGAGATCGATGCCATGTCAGCAGTAGCCGCTGCGCTAGCTGACCTCGAAGAGGAAGCGCGGGGCCGCGTGCTGCGCTGGGCGGCAGAGCGGTACGCCGTTAGCGTGCCGATCGACGGTCGTCGGGATGGCGGTGGCCGCGATGGCAGCCCGGATTACGAGGGTGCCGCTGAAGTGACTGAGGAAGAGATCACTGAGCAAGCGCCGACGTACGAGCACTTCGCCGAGTTGTTCGCCGCCGCTTCGCCCCAGTCTAACGAGTCTAAGGCGCTCGTCGCAGCATACTGGGTACAGGTTCACGAAGGGCGCGCTGAGTGGGCGTCGCGTCTACTCAACACTGAACTCAAGAACCTAGGGCACTCAATACCGAACATCACCGACGCATTGAGCAGTAACATGCGGAAGAAGCCGCAACGTGTGATCCAGTTGAAGAAGTCGGGCAGCAGCCGCCAGGCGAACAAGATCTACAAAGTGACTCATGAGGGCTTGGTGTACGTGCAGGGCATGCTGCGCGGTGAGGGCGGCTCCTGACGTGGGCCTGGCACCGGAGGACGCCTTCTCGGTACTGCCGACCACACTGCGTGATGACCTGCTGAACGCGTTCGACGAGATCGTCAAGAACTACCGGGAGCGCCGCTGGGAGCCCTCGGAATTGAACGGCGGCAAGTTGTGTGAAGCCGTCTACACCATCTGCAAGGGATGGCTGGAGGGCGGGACCTACCCAGCGCGCGCGGACAAACCGAGCCGTGTGCCGAACAGGTGCTGGGACATGCAGACCGTCTATCAGCAGGTTCCGAACAGTCGGTCGGCGCGCATCCTCATTCCGCGCATGATGTTGGGATTGTACGACATCCGGAACAACCGTGGTGTGGGACATGCCGGTGCCGAAGTCGATCCGAATCAGATGGACGCCACGGTGGTTCTTTACACATCCAAGTGGATTATGGCTGAGCTGGTGCGATTGCTCCACAAGCTCACGATCGAGGAAGCTACAGCGATCGTGGACGGACTCATCGAGCGGGAGGTCGCATGGGTTTGGACGCATGGCGATAAGAGGCGCGTGCTGAGGAAAGGACTTACATGGAAGCAGCAGACCCTCCTGCTGTTGTTGACCGAGGCAGGCGACGTAGCTGAAGCGGACCTGTTTCGGTGGTTGGAGCACCCAGGTCTGCCGTCGTTTCGCAAAGATGTATTGAAGCAGCTGCACAGGGACCGACTCGTCGAGTACGACACGAACAACCGCGTTGTGCATCTGTTGCCACCTGGTGTTACTGCTGCCGAGGCGCTGGTTGCTGCAGAGCCTTAACGAATACTCGCTCTTGTTTCGTGCTGATTGTGAATGAGGTTGTGCTGTGTGCCGGGATCGCCTTCCGTCACTCGGTATCGTCGGGAAAGCTGGTGGAGAGGCTCGACCAGCCCTGAGCTGTACAGCGGCTGCTCTCGGCCCTTGCTCGGGGGAGACTGGTTGCAGGGCTGCCCCGTGCGACTACCGCTCCCCTTCAGGCGTTAGGAGAAGAGAGAGCTGGTGCACTCCTCCTTGGTTCACGCAGTCCTGCGCCAGGTCCCACACCTGCTGGTGGAAATCGGCGTCCGAGACCGCCGTCGTGACTGTGGTGTCGATGGGAGTGAATCTGCTCAACGGCAAGGATGATGCGCTGGAAGCGTGACCGAATCCATCTCGAGTGAGAATCGTCAAGGGTCCCTGTCCAGCCCATCCGATACCAACACGGGTGTTGTACTCGTTGTCGCCACGACCTTCGGCAGTCGCCCGGATCAGGGCCATGAGGTCGGAAACCGCCCCTTCGATGTCTCGGCCCTCGACCTCCCCGCCCGCGTGGTAGCTATCTGATCCGCTCCGGTGCCCGCCGACCGCAGCGGCCACGGTGACCGCCCCGTTGTGGTGGACGCTCACCCAAGCTTCCCGCCACCGCTCACCTTGACGGTGGGCGGCGTCGACCGCTACCCAGCTGCGCAACCCCGGACGCAAGTTCGCGCTCTCCACATGCTCCAACGGGTGTGTGCCGAGACGGGTGGAGAAGGTGAGCGTGAGGTCCTTGGCACGCCAGATGATGTTGCTCGTCTCTTCTCGTGAGGGACGGTGCAACAGCTTCGGGATGCGCGGTTGGGCAACGGCGATCAGCCAGGCCCGCGTGTCGACATCCCGGCCGGCCGCGGCTTCCTGATACAGCGTGTCCAGGGCTTCGGTGGCGTTGCGGCGTTCCTCGAAACGGGCCCGGTACATCGCCTCGATCTGGCGTTCCTGCATCCAGAAGGTGTCGGCGTCGTTGCGGATGGGGGCGCCGAAGAACTGGTTCCTCAGGATGAGATGGGGGCCGTCGATGCTCGCGGGAACTTCTACTACGACCACACGGCGCCCCTGCTCACCGAGACAGTCGATGGTGAGGCCGAAGACGGGTGGTGAGATCGCGGAGATGGCCACCTGCCGCAGAGCCCGTTCATGGTTCTCGTCAAGCCTACCGACGTCACCTCTCCCAGTCGCGGCCTTCTGTTTTTCACTGATGCCGTAGACGATGACGCCGCCTCCGCTGTTGGCCATGGCGGCGATGTCCTTGGGGAAATCGGACCCTGACAGGTTCTTGGGAGGTGGCAGCTCGGACTTCCAGTCCAGGTCGGTCGTCTCGGCGAGCCTGGCGTCTACGACTGCGTCGATCATCTCGTCGGTCACGGCTCCTGGGGGCAGCCCCAGGGAGCGGTGCAGAGCAGTGAATCTCATGGGAGCAATGGTAGGGAAGATCTGTGACAACGCGTGCGCGGTCACTGAGGCACTGAGCCAACCTCTGGCTGGGATCAGAGAAATGAAAAGTGGTGGATTATTAAATAAACTGTCTTCTTGCTGCCCAGACTACCGCTTCGATAGGTGTGTTGACATCCAACTTGTCGCAGATCCCTCTGATTCTCCTTCGGAGGGTGCGTGCGTCAACCCCAAGATGCCTTGCTGCAACCTCTGTGGTAACACCGGTTGCAATTTCGGCCAGTAGAGATACTTCTTCTGGTTCGAGCGTTATGTCATCTGTCTGCTTTGTGTCGCCCTGGTCATTCCCCCGGGCATCGATGCGAGCGCTCTCATGGTTGACGGTGGGCACAGCAACGATCGCAGGCTGCTCAGAGTCATCAGTAGGCTCACCATAAGCTCCGGTGTTTCTGCCAAGTGCATCGAGAAGCTGCTCAGTGAACCTAGCCATCAGTCTCAGCTCCTTCACCAGGTCCTGCTGCTAATTGTCGCGGCTGTGCATTTTTTGTCAAGCGTGCTGTGCGACTCAGCTGCTCGATGATGTAGGGAGCTGCGACTCCCACTGCGAGAGCGCCAAAAGCTCCGCTAACCTGATCTCCTAGCCCTGCTGCGGTCGCAAGACCAGTTCCTATGGCAAGGCGAATGATGATGGATGCAGCCCACGGGCCAAAAGAGGGTTCGCCTGGATACCGCCAAGGCCAGCATCTAGTTCGTCGGATTACAGTATTGAACTGTAGTCCCTCGATTGCGAACGCTCCAAACAGGCCCCAAAATGCACAGGCGAAAGCCGTCACCAGTGCCTCCAGGGTGTGCTTCTGTTTCCTGGTGGGCGATGGAATATGGGAGGCATGTGGGGTTTTTCCTAATCCCAGGCGTCTCTATTTTTTTAACATGATTTACGATGGTCCTCTGTGTAAGGCCATTTCTAGGCGTCCAGGATCTCCAGGGGTGGCAGATCCTCGATGATGTCTACCGTCTCCAAGCTCACCGTAACAATGCGTCCCAGCAGGTCAATGATGTAGCGGGGTTCGTCCGACCAGTCGTTGGGGTCGTTCATGATCCCGCTGTTCTTGTCGGTTTTGACCTGGTAGCGATCGATGATCCACTCGATGGCCGACCGCGCGCCCAACTGGTAGCGGTAGGCGCGCTCAGGGATCCCGCTGACGGTCACCCGGTCGTTGTAGGTGATCGTGGACCGGTCGTCCTTGTCCGGGAACCTCATCTTCCGCACGCGGTACAGCTCGTCGAGAGGCGTGGGTGTGGGGCCGGTGACTTTCTCCTCCAGCGGGTACGGTTTCACGCTCTCGTAGCCGATGTGCAGCGTGGCGAGCCTGCGTCCCGCGTCGGCGAAGCCGTGGAAGTCCGTGACCTTGGGGACGCGTGGCAGGGACTTCTTCAGGTCCGCCGAGAACTGGCTGCGGTACTCGGGGGAGTGGAGGAGGCCGTAGGCGTAGTAGAAGACGTCGTCCTTGGTGACCCCGAGGCCGTAGGTCTTCCGGTAGTCGGTGAGGGCAGCATCGGTGATGTTGTCGACCCGCTCCAATCCCGGTTCTTCGGAGGAGCTGAACAGATCGTCGCCGTTGCCGGTCTCGCGGTAGGTGTACCGAGAGAAGAACTGGCCGTTGCTGGAGCCCCAGAAGGCGAGGTCAGGGATCTGGTCGACCATGCAAGCAGAGAAAGGCTTGTCCGAACCCATGCCGGTCACGTAGAATCCGAAGTTCTTTTCCTCAGGTGAGGGGAACATAGAGGGGAGCTGGTACGTACGCTCGTTGAGCCTGCTGTTGAAGTAAACCAGTTGCTTGTTGAAGGGTCGGTATGTGCCTGTGGCGATGGAATCGCCATCGAGGCAATATTTCTCCTTCTTCTTCAGCCTGCTCTTGTCAGCGGTGTTCCAGCTTATTTTGGTTGAGTCATAGTCGATGAATGACTCAACGTCTTTGGGTTCGGGCTGGATGATCCCTATCGCCTTGCAGTGATTCTGGAACGCGTCCACCTGACCGTTGTAGAAATCGATCATGCGCTCGACGTTGTGCTGAAGCTTGGCCCCGTCGTGGTTGTACACCCACGCGTCACGGTTGGTCTTCAACCCGCTGGAGTACGCCGCGAAGATCCCCTTGCCCGTCTCCCGGTCGCCGATGGCCCTGAACTTTAGGAACCGGGGATCGCGTTGGTTGACCCAGTCGCCCTGCTCGCTCGGGGTGAGCTCCTGCCAGTCAATCGTGTCCAAGTCGCTCTCGGCCACGATCCTGAGCTTCTGCTCGCGGGAAAGGTAGTCACCGATGTCCCTGTAGAACAGGCGGCACGGTCCAACAGCGCTGCTGTCCTTGACTAGGAGCAGAATCGCGACGGTGCTCCGGCTGCCCGAACCGAAGACCTTGCCGCCCTCCATCCGGGACTGCTCTCCTGCCGTGCGCTGGTTGCCGCGCAGGTTGAAGCAGTAGATCGTGCTGAACTCGTCGGTCAGGCTCTTACGGAGCCCGTCGGCGGTGTTGCCGTCGATGTAGCCGCCGTTGGACACAAAGCAGACGACGCCTTCATTCCCCACGCGGTCCGAGGCCCAACGGATCGCGCGGATGTAGGAGTCGTACAGCGAGTTCTTGTTCTGTGCTGTGGACTTGGCTGCGTAGGTGTCCGTGATCCGCTCGTCCAGCTTCGGATACTTCTGGTTCTGGTTGTTGTCGTTCTGGCTTGTCTGCCCGGACGAGTACGGCGGGTTGCCGATGATCACCCGGATGTCCTGGGCTCTCTGCCGACGCAGCCGCGCGTTGTTGTCGTCGAGCATGGTGCCCTCGATGGCGTTGTTGCTCTCGGTCAGCTGGAAGGTGTCGGTGAGCACGATTCCCTCGAAGGGCACGTACTCCCTTTCGTCCTCTCCGCTACCGTCCTCGCCGTGCTGCTGACCGTACTGCTGGTGGAAGGCCGCCTCGATGTTCACCGCGGCGATGTAGTACGCCAAGAGCACGATCTCGTTGGCGTGCAGCTCCTCGGTGTACTTGCGCAGCAGGTCCTCGGGCCTGATCAGCCCCGACTGGAGCAGGCGCACCACGAACGTTCCCGTTCCGGTGAACGGGTCGATAATGTGCACGCCCTCACCGGACAGCGTCTTGTCGAAGTGCTTGTACAGCGCCTGGTTGGTAGCCCGCAGGATGAAGTCGACCACCTCCACCGGGGTGTAGACGATCCCGAACGCCTCGGCGGTCTTGGGCAGGGCCTTCTTGAAGAACCGCTCGTACAGCTCGGTGATGATCCGCTGGCGGCCCTCGTGGTTGTCGATGCCCTCGGCGCGCTTGCGCACCGACGCGTAGAAGCCCTCCAGCGTCTCGGCCTCACTGCCGATGGACTGGTCCTCCAAGACCTGGAGGATCTTCTCCATGGCCAACGACACCGGGTTCCTCGTGGAGAACTCGTAGTCGCCGAACAGCGCGTCGAACACCGGCTTGGTGATCATGTGCTGGGCGAGCATGTCCACGGCGTCCTCGCGCGACACCCCGGGGTTGAGGTTGGCGCGCAGCTCGGCGAGGAAGCGCTCGAAGGCCTGAGCCTTGTCCGAGTCCGGATCGCCGATTGCGACCCTGATCCGGGTGACGTGGCGCTCGGCGATCGTGGCGATGTCGCCCGCCCAGTCCTCCCAATAGTGGCGCTCGCCGACCTTGGTCACGATCCGCGCGTAGACCATCTCGCGGAGCTGGCCCCAGTCGTAGGCGATCATCTCCTGCACGGCCTGGTCGGCCCCGCTGGTGCCGTCGGGGCCCGCGCCGCCCTCGCCCTGGCCGTCGCCGCCGATGCCGTCGCGGGTGCCGTCGAAGTCCTCCGCGGTGACCGAGCCGACCATGATGTTGTCCGGCTTGTTGCGGTTGAAGTCGATCTGGTTGACGGTGGCGTTGAACCGGTCGTCGTGGGAGCGCAGGGCCTGGAGCACCTGCCAGACGGTCTTGTAGCGCTTGTTGTCGCCCAGCGCCTTCTCGGGTTTCTCGGTGGTGGGGATGCCCACCGGCAGGATGATGTAGCCGTACTCCTTGTCGTCGGCCTTGCGCATGACGCGCCCGACCGACTGCACCACGTCCACCACCGAGTTGCGCGGGTGCAGGAACAGCACCGCGTCCAGGTCGGGGACGTCCACGCCCTCCGACAGGCAGCGGGCGTTGGTCAGGATGCGGCAGGTGTCCTCGCCCGGGTCGGCCTTGAGCCACTCCAGGAGCTTGTTGCGCTCCAGGGCGTTGAAGGTGCCGTCCACGTGCTCGATCTCGCAGCGCAGGCGGGCCTCGCCCCGCTCGTCGCGCTCGGTGTTGACCCCGTCGACGATCGTGGGGAACTTGTCCCGGATCTGCTTGGACTCGGCGATGCTGCGGGCGAAGGCCACCGCCCGGCGCATGGGGGCCTCGCCGGGCTTGAACCCCTCGCCCTCGGGGGTGTGCCCGGCCCGCTTGGACAGGCCGTTCCAGCAGCCGACGATCTTGGCGGCGTCGTCGATGTTGAGCTCGCCGTCCTCGGCCAGCTGGGACTGCAGCGTCGAGGACAGGGCGGTTTCGTCGACGTTGAGGATGAGCACCCGGTAGTCGGTGAGCAGATCGCGCTCCACAGCCTCGCCGAAGCCGAGCCGGTGGAACTCCGGGCCGAAGAGGGACTCGTCGCTCATCGAGCACAGGACGGCGTCCTTGTCCTTGGCGGCCTTCTCCATGTTCGGGTCGAACACCTTGGGGGTGGCCGTCATGTACAGCCGCTTGTCGGCGCGCAGGTAGTCGTTGTCGTGCACCTTGACGAAGTGCGACTCGGTCTCCCCGGCCAGGGTGACGCCGGTGGTGCGGTGCGCCTCGTCGCAGATGATGAGGTCGAAGTCGCCCAGCCCCGCCCGCTGTGCCTCGTGCACGGCCCCGATGGACTGGTAGGTGGAGAAGATGACCCGCAGACCCCCGTCGCCAGCCCCGGTGAGGCGGACCTGCTGGACGAGCTTGGCGGCGTCAGTGGTGGCGGGCAGGGACAGGTCGTGGGTGGCCATGTCCTGGAAGTCGGCCTCGGTGGCCCTCTTGCCAACCTTGGTGTCGGAGCACACCGCGAAGCTGCGCAGGGGCGTCTGGCACTGGGCGGACCACTCGCGCAAGGTCTGTGAGAGCAGGGAGATGGACGGGACCAGGAACAGCACCCGGGTAGGGCCCTCGCTCTCCTCGGCACGTTCACGGGCGAGGCGTTCGGCGATCTTGAGCGAGGTGAAGGTCTTGCCCGTGCCGCAGGCCATGATGAGCTGCCCGCGGTCATGCGAGGGGAGGTTGCCGAAGACCGCCTCCACGGCTTCATCTTGGTGGGGGCGCAGCTCCTTGTAGGGCGCGCGTTCGAGCTCGATCTCCACATCGAACGCGGGCCAAACCCGTTCCCACGCGATGGGGCTGGCGGAGATCTCGTCCAGGCCCAAACGTGCCACCGGAATCTGCTGCTGCTGGAGCGCGATCTCGGCGTTGGTCCCCCACCTGTCGGTGGTGGAGATGATCAGGCGTTCGGTGAAGGGAGCCTTGCCCGAAGCGGTGAAGAAAGAGTCAATATCGGTCTTTTGCAGGGTGTGGTGCGGCTCGTAGAACTTGCACTGGATCGCGCAGTAGCCGCCGTCGACGGTCCGGGCGACCAAGTCGATACCATCGTCGTTCCTCGCCGGAGCGTCGGGCCAGTCGGCCCAGCGCCACACCTTGTCGAACCGGTTGGTGTAGGTGGGATCAGTGGTCAGGTAGGCGACCATGAGGTTCTCGAAGAGGGTGCCGCGCTGGTGGTTGCTCGTCGAGATGTTTCGGATGTGCTCGACGATGTCGTGCACCGTCCTGGAGGGGCTGGTCGTTTCGGCCACTGCGCACCTTGCTTTCCGTACCGCTGACGGTGCGCTGTACCCACGCTGTACCCGCACCAGATCCTGAACCAGAGTAGTGCTCAGACCTGACTGACAAGCCGTCATGGTCCACACTGAGCTGAGCCACAAAGGAAGGTTTTACGGCCTTGCAGGTGGGTGATAGCTACCCCTTTCGTGAGGAGTATTGGCTCCGGGTACACGCAGGTCCCCGCAGCCCTTCGGCTACGGGGACCGTATGTCATGTAAGAACCGAGTGATCACCGAGTCTTCGGCTCGCTTTGTTGATCGCAGTGTGGAGCTCGTGGGACAGCTGCTCAGGGAAGGTTTGCCTGTCAAGGCCGGAAGATTCGAGTACAGGGTTCAAGCTACCCATCTGATCGGATGAAAGCTTCCCTCCCCATGCGGTGAGCAGGTCTCTGGCCGCGTACCCGTCCTGTGCGCGGACGATGGCGACGACCAGCTGCGAAGCGAGTTCGGAGACATCCCCTTGGAGATCTCCGAGGAGCTCCGTCGTGATGATCCCGAGTCGTGTCGTGAACACGACCCGGCCGTTGTCGACGTCACGGACACGGCCCAGAACCGTCTCGACGTCGGCGGTCGTGACCTCGACGGATTCCCTGCGACACCACAGAGCCAGGACCGCCTGGACGGCTCTCTCCCACGGTTCCCGAACCTCGCTATCCTCGGCCATGGCCAGCGCAGCTCTCGGATTACCTTTGGTCAGTGCCGCGATGACGGCGACCTGGCGGCCGTCGAAGAGACGGTTGCCGATCCCGCCGTGTTGCTGGGCGTGCTCGGCGGCCTCCTGCCACCTTCCCTCTGCTGCCAGAGCCCGCATTCCGTCTCCCAGCCAGACTGTCCACAGCCAGCGGTGCAGCTCTGCCCTGTCCCCGCTGGACGCGACGATTCGGTCCAGCGGGATCTCATGGCCGTCGATCACGGTGGCCGTGGCAGCGCGCACCCCCTCGCGCAGAGCGGTGAGCATCGCGAAGGCCTCTGTGCCGTCGCCCGCTCGGATGCGGAGCCGGGCCAGGTTGATCACCGGTTCCAGGGCGCGTTGAGCCATGATGGCGTTCAATGGCAGGTGCGTCAGGTACGCGTGTGTGTGCTCCCAGCACCAGTCGCGGGCCAGTTCGGGCAGGCCGACGTCGGAGGCGAGCAGGGCCGCGCCGTTGTAGACCTGCGCGGCGGCGGCCAGAGCCTCCTCCCCTGAGCTGAACCGCGCGGTCCGTCCCGCTGTGGTGAGGCGTTCTACGCGCGTGTTCAGGCTGCCCGCGGGCGGGCGCGGCCGGGGGATGAGCGGGAACCAGTGCGCGAATCTCATGCGGGCTCGCCCCAGGAGACCATCAGGGTGGAGTGGGCCCGTGCCAGCAATCGCCGAGTGGCGGTGGAGGGTTCGGGGACGGCGTTGTAGTGCAGGGCGAAGGAGAGTTCCTCGGTGCGGTGGGATTCCCAGGCCCGGATGTGTTCGGCCATCTGCTCGGCCAGCTTCTGCCCGGCAGGGGCGTGCCCGATGACGCCGACCTCGTGGCGGCCTTGCTGGCCTTGCACCGGGCGCATCGTCAGATACGCCACCCCCCGCTCGCCCGCGGGGACGCTGGCCATATCCCCCCAGGGCAGCCCGGGGGAGACCAGGCCGCTGGCCACGGCTTGAGGTTGGACCGGCATGCGCGAGACGCGGTTGTCCAGGCGGGTGGCCAGCCACAACCACATCGGGTCCAAAGGCTGTCCCTTGCCGAAGTTCACCCCCGTCCAGGTGGTGGTGGAGGGCTCGTCGAGCACGTGATCCACCTGCTCGGGTGTGATGCACTGGTCCTGGTTGCTCTGGAGCAGAACCGTCCCGTCGGAGTCCAGGGCCAGTATGCGGCGGGGGTCGTCACCGACGCCTCCGCCGCGCAGGGGCATGAACGTGCACAGCTGGCTGTCCACGGATACCCAGTGGTCGCCGCGGGCTTCGAAGACGATGGAGCGGGAGACGTCTCCGGCGATGCGCACCGGGGCGATGAGCCTGCCGCCGGGGGCGAGCTGGTCCACCCAGGCACGGGGCACGTCGTGGCAGCCCACCGTGGCGATGATCCGATCGAAGGGCGCCTGTTCGGGGTGGCCGAGCGCGCCGTCGCCCAAGACCACGGTGACGTTGGCGGCGCCGTTCTCCTTCAACCGGGCACGCGCGCCCTCGACCAGGTCCTGGTCGACATCGATGGTGGTGACCGACCCGGCCAGTCCGACCAGGTGGCTGACGAGGGCTGCGTTGTATCCGGTGCCGGCGCCCAGCTCCAGTACGCGCATGCCCGGTTCTAGTGCGGCCTGTTCCAGCATGGTCGCGACGACTCCGGGCTGGGATCCGCAGCTGATGGAGGCGCCGTTGTCGTCGTGCTTGATGTGTACGGGGGCGTTGGTATAGGCCTCCTCCAGGGTGGCGTTGGGGACGAAGGCGTGGCGCGGTACTGCGCGGAACGCTTCCTCTACCGTTGGGGTGGTGAGGACACCGTTCTCCCGTAGCTGCTGGATGAGGGCCTCGCGCAAGGCGTCAGCGGTTTCTGGTGCGGTGTCGTGGGTGGTGTCGGTCATGGCGGCCTCTCTAGCGGTGTGGGACAGGATGTGCTGGTCCCGGTAGGGCAGACCCCACCGGTTGAAGGCGAAGATCAGGTGATGGGCACACACCGCGCGCAGGCCCCGGTTCAACCTGCCCTGGGCGGCGAAATCGGCGAGGGCAGCTCCGGCCGTAGTGAAAACCTGCGCCCAGCTGCTGGTGTGGCGCAGCGGCCCCGACGCGGCAGTGGGGCGCGGATTGAGGGTCATGAGGGCGCGCGCTGAGGAGAGCAGCTGCTCTTCCATACGGAAGGGCTGTGGGAGGGCGCGTAGCGCGGCGATCTTGGCCCAGACGTCGGCCTGCTCGAACCAGTCCAGCCGTGCTCCGCGCAGGAAAGCACTGCCGAGCAGGAGGGCGAGTTCGCGACGGCCGAGCTCAGCATCGGGGGCCGTATCTCGGCGCGTCAGGTAGGCGAGGAAATGGCGGCTGTCCTCGCAGAACACGGCGTGGGCCAACGCCATCCCCGCCGCTCCGCCGAAAACCCCGGTTTCGGGTTCGTAGACACCGTGCACCCACCGCTCTACAGCTCCCTCGCGGTGGAGCTGCTGTAGTTCGGTGTCGAGGAACTGCCGGGCCGGACGGCCTCCGGTGTAGCGCAGCCGCCAGTGGGGCTTCTTACGGATGAACCACCACGACGGTACAAGCCCCTCTCTGTGGGCTCGCTCGAGCGCCGGGCCCAGGCTGTGAACAGCCCAGCGCTCGGTGGAGGCCCAGTCGGCCCACTGGATGAGGATCTGCGGCTGTTCGTCACCCATCACCGTGGTGCTCCTTGTAGTCGAGGAGAAGGAAAGCAGCCCATCCCATGTCGGGGGAGGGGGCGTGCAGTGTGTGCAGCGCGGTGGCGATACCGGCTGCCCCCTCCAGCAGGCCGGTCCCGGTTCCGGTGACCAGGTCGTCTGTCACCGCTGCGGCATCGCCGTCCGAGAGCGCGGCGCACAGCCCGGGAGCGTTGCCCAGCGCGGTGGAGTGGGCGAGTACCGCCAGACCGGCGCGGCCGTGGCACAGCGAAGAGTTCAGCGCCATGGGCGCCTCGGTGAAGACGCGGGCAAGGGCGCTCTGCGCAGTGGCGTAACGGCGCTGGTCCCCGAGTGCATCAGCGGCGAGCAGCTGCGCGCGGGCCACGCCCGCAGCGCCGTAGCACCACGACGGCCGCTGCGGGCCAATCAGGCCTCGGGTCCCGTCGAGCTGGGCACGGGTGACCCAGTACGGCCACCACGCCCCGGACGGAGACGTCTGTTCCCAGGTGTCGAGCCAGACCAGGATGTGATGGATGGCTTCCACGTGTCCGTTCGCCTCGATCCCGCGCCGCAGGGCGGCTGCGAGGAGGGTCAGGGGGCCGGCGATGCCGTGGGCCATGCCGGTGTTCGCGTGCCCACCCGGGAAGGCGGCGTTCTTCTTTCCACCGGGGCCGACCGGGCTCCACCAGCCGGGAAGCGTACGGCCGTGGACGGTGACTGGCGCGGTCAGCCGCACCAGATAGGCCAGCACATCGCGGAAGAGCGGGCCCTGCGGGTCGCGGGCCAGGAGCAGGGCGCCCAGTCCGGTCAGCCCTCGGATGGTGTCGAACTCCGCGAGCAGCGGAAGATCACCGGCGTCCATCCGCGCGTGCGCCTGTTCCAGGCGGGAGAGCACGATCCGTTCCACGGCCCTGTCCAGCCGGGCAAGCTCACGCTCACACCCAGGACGGACTGTCGCGGCCCGGTGCAGGACGAACGCCACCGCGGGCGCGCCGTAGTACAGGTGCGCGCTGGGAGAGGAGTCCGCGCCCTCGGCGATCGCGCACTCCAGCCACCGCTGGACGCGTTCCCACGGCCCGTGACCGGTGCGCGCCCGTTCGATGTGCAACAGCGCCACCCCGGCCGCGCCGTGTGCCAGCGACTGGGGCCACCACCGGTCTCCGGCCAGAGCACGGCCCTGCTCGGGTGTGGCCAGGCGGCCGGCCACCAGTCCCGCTATCTCCGTCGCTTCGGTGGTCGTGGTGGTCACGCGGCCTCCTTCCGGCAGAGCTGAACGAGAACCTCGGTCGGCCGCCCCTCGCACCATCCGGAGGAGCGCGGGTCGGGAGCCTCGGTGAGGACCGTGCCGCCTTCCTTGTCCACCTGGGCGCGCAGCAGGAACAGGTGCGCCGGTTCGGCAAGGTCCAGGCGCAGCCGCTGGTCGCCCTTGCCCAGGTCCACCACGCCGGGCAGGTTGCGGCGCTTCGCCCAAAGCGCCCACTCCCGCCGCCACCACGGCCACGGCGCGGTACGCGGGGGAAGGTCAGCAGCTCTGACACGCCAGCGGGCGTTGGCCAGGACCACGTTGCCCGAGCGCACACGGGGCAGGAACGGCAGCGAGGAGGCCGCGCCCCAGTCGAACCCGATAACCACCGCGCGTCCGGCACGGGGAAGTTCGGCCAGGAACCGGGCCAGCAACGGGGCGTAGCGCAGGTTCAGCGCGTGAGGCACGACAGGCTCAACCCTGCTCGCCAAAGTGCGGGACCACAGGAAGAGGCCGCCGTCATCGCACCCGACCGCGAGATCGCCCACACCCAGCTGTCCAGGCCCTGGACAGGGGTATTCGCCCACGCTGACGACGTGATCGAGAAGCCTCCCCGAGCGGACCAGATGGGCGCTGCGGGCTCGCAGCGGCGGGAACGACAGCTGTACCGGCACCGCCCCGGCGGAGGTGGTGCGCGAGACGGCTTCGCGCAGGCCGCCCCGGACACCGGCAAGGGCGGCAAAGCGGCCCGCCATGGTGGCCGCGCTGCGGGAGGCGCCCAGCACCGCGATGCGGAACCGGCCGCTGTCCAGTGCGGCTCGTGAGGGCGACTCCACGCGCAGGTTCAGTTCCGTGTGCCCAGGAGGTAGCGCGGACTGCCGGGCGGCTAGTTCGTCCAGGAGTGCGTCTGCGCTGATCTCCCGTCGCCGGTCCAGAGCGGCGGTCTGGGCCTGTTCCAGCAGCCGACGGTCACGACTGGTGAAGGGCTCGGCGCGGCCTTCGGCGTCGGTGATGGCGTATCCGGCGGGGAAGCCCAGCCCGGTCTGGGGGTGCACGACCTCGCGGACGGGCACGAGTGCGTCGCCGTACCGGTCGGCGAACTGCTCCCGGTACGCGCGCCACGCGGGCAGCCCGTCCGGGTAAGGGGACAGGACAGTCAGCATGTGCGCGGCCCGCTCCGCCGCGCGCGCCACCTCCACGGGCAGGGCCAGGTCGGCGTCCATCCGCACGTCCACTCCCAGCGGCTGGACCCGGGACACGCGCCCGACCGCCTTGCCGACCTCTCCCAGAGTGCTGGACCCGCCACTCCGGTTGTACTCCTCCACCGCCGTGTGCGCCTCCTGAAGAAGTGACACCAGCGGTCGGACTTCGGGTAGAGCGCAGCCGTTGATCTGGGTGAGGAAAGAGACGAGGCAGTCGAGGGGATCGGTTCCGGTGGACGCCGGAGCGAGAGAGGTGAGTAGTGCCTGCACCTGGACCAGCCGGATGAGCATGGCGTCAGTGCTCACGGCAGATTCATCGGGATACTCGGCGGTCAGTTTGGCCCGAAGCGTCGACCACGGCACCGGCTGGAGCGCTGCTTCCAAGGCCAGGCGTACAGCGCTGTTGACACGGACCTCGACCTGCTCCGTGTCCGCCCCGGACGCACCCGGGTCGGTGCGCACGTACTGGGGTACGACGAGGTGCCCGCGCTCTTCAACGGCGGCGTTGTTGACGACGACCAGCAGGTGCTCACGCACCACAGGCAGGGCCTCCAACGCGCTGACGACCTCGGCCACCCATGCCCCGCCCGGAGAGACCACCCTCCGGTGGGCGCCACCCCACACCACTCGTGAGCGTTCGGAGAAGGTCGCGGCGGTTACGCCGGCGAACAATCCGAAGGGAGTGGCACGGCTGTCGGCCCGCAGTACGTAGCGCAAAACGGAAGCGGTCGCCTTCCGGGCCCGGCGTACCCGCACCGCGGCCGGATCCTGGTCGAGCAGAGCCTCCACACCGGCGGCCAGGTCAGGCGAGGCGTTCCGGATCGCCTCGGTCAGACCCGGGTGCTCCCACACGCGGCGCAGCCACTCCAACCACGGATGCGGGTCACTACCGCTCAGGTCCGGTACGCCGCTCGTCGGTAGGTCGCTGAGCAGGCTCGCTCGCACCAGCGGTCGGTCGACCACACGCCAACCCACGTGCCGCTCCTCGCCAGAACCCATATTCCCTCCTCCCAGAAGTGCTGGTCGGCACCGGATCCAGGCCGGTGCCGACCGTGCCGATCAGTCCGCGGCGCTCGTGGTGCAGGAGTTGGGGCAGCTGGAGCCGCAGCCGTCGTCGGTGAGGTTGATCAGCTGGGCCAGGGAGTCGCTGTTCTCGATCAGCCGGATGTCGAGGGCGAAGGGAGATTCCGAACTGGCGCTGTCCTGCGTGTTCTGCACAGGTCTTTCCTTTCTCATGGGGCCTGTGAGCACAGCTCAGATTAGGGACCCGCACAAGACAGGTGAAGGAGTTTCCCGCCAGGGAATAAATTCGTTCCCCGAGGTGCCGGTTATGCCCGGTTGCGGTATTCCTGGGCAAGGCCGCGCAGGAATGACCTGGTGTTTTCACCTTCGAGTGCGTGTTCGTGGAAGAAGGCGAATATCTCCATGCTGTAGGAGATATCCTTCGGATCGCGCAGGGCGAGCTTGCCCGTGAACACCTCGACGGTCACCAGACGGTCGTCGTAGACGGTAAACCCGTTAAGGGGACCGCTGGGCACAGGAGGATCGGCAGGCACGACGCGGATGTCCACACTGGGCAGCTCGCTGAGCGAGGCGATCCGATCCATCTGCACCGCCATCGCCTCCGGACGGCACAGCGGCCAACGCAGGGCGGCCTCGGTCAGGAGGAACACAAAGCGCTTGCCCTCGTCGTAGAGCACCGTCTGGCGCTCCAAGCGCCGAGCGAGCGCCGTCTCCCAGCTCGCCCCGCGGTTCACCAGCGTGTGCGACAGGGTCTGACGCGCGTAGTCCGGGGTCTGCAGAAGCCCGGTGATCATGCAGGGCAGGAAGAAGCGGATGGTGGACGCCGAGGCCTCGATCGCGGCCAAGTCCCGCTGCGTCTCCCCGAGACCGCGCTGGAGCGCGGTACGAAACCCCTGGTAGTCGGTGTTGGCCACACGGGCCAACTCCAGCAGGCGCGCGGCCTCCTCCTCCCCGGGCGGAACGTCGAGCGCACGCAGGATGCGCTCGACGTCCAACGCGGAGGGCAACACGCGGCCGTTCTCGAGCTTGCTGACCTTGGCCTGGCTCATCCCGCTGCGGACGGCGAGTCGCGCACCGGTCAGCCCCGAGGCGCGGCGGAGGCTGCGAAGGGCCTCCGCCAGCTCGCTGCGCGGCTGTTGGGCACGGTCGGGCTCAAGCGTCAATCAGTCGGCCTTGTAGTACTCGGTGAAGGGGACGGCGTGACCCAGGGCCAGGTTCTTGTAGGCGACGTAGGGGACGGGGTCGACCCCCTCCAGGAGTTCCCGGCCTCTCTGGGTTCCGTCGGCAGCGTAGTGCATGAGCACCACGCGGGCGTCGTCGAAGAGCCAGAAGTCCTGGCGGGGCAGGCCGGGGTCGGGGGTGGTGGCGAAGTCCAGGATGTTGACCTCCTCACCGGCCTGCACGCTGAAGGCGTACCCCCATTCGAACTGGAACCGCAGGTGGTCGCTGAGAGGACTGGTCAGGGTGTGGACCCGTCGGATCCGGCGTCCGGACTCGATGTGGTTGCGCACGCGGAGCAGGTAGCTGTCGGTGTGCAGCTCCTCGGCCGGGCGGGTCTTCCCGGCCAGGAACCGGCGCAGTTCCTCTTCCTCCTCGGGCACGGTGTAGCTGGGCAGGGTCTCCAGGCGGAACGCCTCGTGCTGGAAGGAGTCGAAGAACTCCCGCCAGGCGTCACCTTCCAAGCGCACGGGCGGCCTCCTCGATCAGGTGCGTGGGGATCTCGACGGCGGCCTCTCCAGGGGAGGGGGTGAGGCCGGTGGTGTCGGTCAGGAGCGTGCCCTGCACGACGACGGTCCCGTTGTCGGTGGAGTAGATTCCCGGGCAGTCATCCCGGTTGCAGTCGCCGGAGAGCTTCTCGAACTTCATGGCATGGCCCTTTCTTGAAGGGTCGAAACGGAATTTACAGTAGAGAAGTGTGCGGGATCGGTCAATCTCTGGCCGGATATTCCTGCCTGGGAATAAAAACAGGTTGTGTGGTCGGCTGTGTACTGCTTTGGTGAAGCGATGATTCCGCGGAAGCTGGAGCGTTTAGCTGGTTATGCCACCTTCCTGCGGAAGGCTTCGAAGGCTGCGGCATTCCGTCACAGCTGTCTCAGCTCCTCGCGCAGGTTGGTGGCGAGGTCGGGATCGGCGATCCTGACCGCTCCGTCCCGGCGCCCGAAGCGGGTGTAGGCGTGCAGGTACACCACGGCCGCCTCGCAGAGGCCACCTCCGGCAGTGGCTAGTCGGCTTCTATGTGTCGTACCTGGTCTGGGCTTCCCACGAGGATGCGCCGACCGGCCTGGTTAGTCCGGTCTAGGGTCAACCAGGGTGTACGCCCGCAGCCGGTGAGGGGGCGGTTGGGTATCCACAGGGTTGTCAGAGACAGGTCGCAGGACGCGAACTCCGCACATTCGGCGGCGTGCCTTCCGCGCTCCGGGAGGAGTAGTTCCTCGGCCAGGTTGCTGGCCGTCGCTGGGGGCGTGTTCGGGGTGGTGGGGACGAGTTCGGATATCGGGGCTCCGGTCAGAAGAGGGAAGGTCCAGTCATGGTTGTTGGGGCGGGCCCAGCTGCTCGTCCCGCTCCGCTTTCTCCCGCTCCTGTTGTTCCTTGGCAGCGTCGCGGCGCTCCTGGGCGTCCTCAGGGTCGAATCCGGGAAAGCTCTCGGTCACGTGGCTCCGTTCGCAGTGGGCTAGCCGGGGGTGTGGTGTGGGGTCCGTGCGTCACCCCCACAACGCACGGACCCGGCTCAGGGGGTAGTGGCTAGGCGGTGCCACTGGCGGATGGCTGTGCCCAGGTGCGCGGTGTCGGCGGCGTCCACCTGTTTCCGTGCGGATTCCAGACGGGCCTTCGCGGCGTCGAACTGCTGCTGGGCAGCGATCTGCTCCAGGCGTGCCAGCCCGGCGGCGGCATCAGCGGCAGCCCGTTCCCGCTCGCGCATCACCGCGTCCGCGCGGTGTTCGGCGTACTCGGTGTAGCGGGGGATGATCGGGGTCCCGTCGCTGGCGTGCGCCGGCCTCGGCCGGGTCTGGGTGGTCACCGGCTCTCTCCCTACAAGCCGTGCTGGGAGCGGGCGGCACGGATGCGCTTCTTCAACTCGGGTGGGGTCTCGGCGTGCACCACCAGGCTCTCCGTGGGGTGCTGCGCCCATAGGCCGTCCAGGTGCTCCACGGGGGTGGTGCGGTGGAGGAAGCCCACGTACCAGCCGGGGTGGGTACGCTCGATCTCCTCCAAGGCGAGCAGTTCTGCGCGGACCTGGTCGGGGCGCAGAGTGCGGATGGTGTGCCACTCGTTGTCCCACGGGCGCCGGAAGCTCAGGGCGGGCCAGCCGTTCACGACGGTGTCGTCCATGCACCAGCTCACCGGGGGTGACGGAGTCATGAGGACTCTCCGGTTCCGGTGCGCAGGGTGGCGATGAGGGCCGCGATGTGCCCGGCGTCGCCCAGCGCCCCGACGTCCAGGGCGAGGGTGCGGACTTCCTCCAGAGCTCGGACGACCTCGCTGCTGCCCGTCCCGGCGTGCAGGACGTGGGTGATCTGTGCTCGGGGGTAGCGGCGGTGGCCGCCCAACGTTTTGACCGAGGCGAGGCGGCCGTTCTTCTCCCAGCGGGTGACGGTCTTGGGGTCAACACGGAACAGGCGGGCGACCTCGCCGGGGGTGAGAAGGTCGTCGGCGGTGTCGACGAGGCTTGGCCGGGGCGAAAGGGCGGGCACGGGGTCTCCATCTAGTCGGGTCGGGGCCGGGCCGGGGAAGTACGCCCGGCCCCGGGAGGGTGGGGCGGGGCCACCAGCCCCCTTGCTGGTGGCCCCGCGGGCTGGTGACGTCGCACCAGCGGGGAGTGGTCTTGGAACCCGGGCCAGGCGAACCACCAGCCACGGTCCGGGTGTGGTGCGGCAGCGAAACCCTTCGTGGGAGGAGGGCGCATCATCGCCGCACCGGCCGCTGAGTATGGGGTCCGGCGGGGTCTTCTCAGGGGGAGCGGCCGGCCGCCAGGATGTGGAGCACGTACCGCATCTGACGGGACAGCTGGTCGGGGTCCGCGTACCGCAGTGGAGCCACCTCGGCGGGACCGAGGAAGAACGCCACCCACATGCGCAGGGAGTAGGACCACATCACCCACCAGCCCGAGTGGTGGGAGGTGAGTGAGGCGGCGACCTGCCGGTACTCGCGGTCCAGCTCCGGCGTCCACCCGCTCACGAGTTCTCCACCTTCGCGCGGATCGTCAACGGCCCCCGGCTGGCCCCGGGGAGCGCCCAGCCCCATTCCCAGTACACGGCGAGCTGGTCCACCAGATGCAGACCGGGCAGCGGGGCCAGCCGCGGGTCACCGAGACGCGGGTAGGGGATGACGGAGTCCGGGCGGGGGCCGCCATCGGTGACCGCGATGGTGATGAGGAACGGGTCGATGTCCAGGACTACCCGCACGGTCCCGCCGGGGTCCCCGGACCGGGTGTGCTTGTGCGCGTTCGACACCAGGGCCTCGGTCACCTGGGAGACCGGGTTCGCGGCCCGGCGCGGGGCCTTGGCCCACACCCAGTTCGTGAGGGCGGTGTAGTCGCGGTCGTGGCCGAGGATGATGCCGTGCCGGTGGGGTTCGGGGAACTGGATGCGGTGCGGGTACGGGATGCCGGCCTCAGGGTCGGGGTCTTGGGGTGGTGCGGTGGTGCCGCTATGCTGCATTCGTCTCACCTCGTGTCTTTGCAGGACAGGTGGGGCTTTTGCCTCGGTGGTCGTTAACGGCGGCTTCCGAGGCTCTTTTATGCCCGAATGAGCCCACTGTCCTGTTCGATCGAACGCGGACAGAATGGCGCTCGCCTCCCGGCCAGAGGTGGCAGGAAGGTCTTTCATCAGGAACCTTGCCAAGGAGACCGCCACCCGGTCTATGCTTACCGCCCAAGACGGTAAAAGTTCTATTGCCAGCGGTTTCGTTGGGTAAGCGAGTGATGCATTGAAGAAAATGGAGGAGAGCGAAGAAGCGGCGCGACTTCGCTTCGGAAGGCTGTTGAGGAAACTTCGAGGTCAGGCGGGCCTTTCGCAGCAGGAGCTTGCCGCGCTGGCCACCGTTTCGCAGAGCACGGTCAGCGATTTGGAGCTAGGGAAAAAAGGGACACGTCGGGAACCAGTGGTTCGTCTGGATCACGCTCTTACCGCGCGGGGGGTTCTCATGGACGCGTGGGACGCGGTGTTCTCCGGCGTCGGCATGACCGCGTACTTCCGCGAGGTGGCCGAGGCTGAGCAGACAGCGGTCAAAATCCGTGACTACTCTCAGGGTCTGGTGCATGGGCTGCTCCAAACCGAGGGCTACGTCAGGGCCATCAACGAAATCGCGAAGCCGGAAGCCCCGCAGAGCAGCTTCGATCACATCGTCAAAGCCAGACAGCACCGTCAACGAGTTCTGGACCAGCCTCATCCGCCTGCGATGATGCTGCTCCTGGACGAAGTGGTCCTCCTGCGCCGCTTCCGTGACTCCCAGGTGATGAAGGATCAAATCAGCCGTCTCATCGACCTGTCCTACCGCCCTCGCATCAAGATTCAGGTAGTGCCGATCGCGACCGAAGGACATGCGGGTCTGGGCGGGTCCTTTACGCTGATTGAAGTACCGGACAGCCACCCGTTCGTCTACGTCGAAAGCCAGGAGACCGGGGTGTCACTCAAGCAGCAAGAGGTTGTGGCAAGCTACGAGCGGATATTCGCGGACCTGGGAAGCGCCGCTCTGCCGGTACCCGCGTCACGGTCCCGCATGGAAGAGATTCGAGGCACCATCACATGATGACCGAGGACTGGAACAAGTCCACCTACAGCAACGCGAACGGCGGCCAGTGCGTGGAGGCCCGCCGCGATCAGGCCGCGGTGCTGGTGCGTGACACTCAGAACCGGCCGCTCGGCCACCTGGAGGCCCCGGCCCCGGAGTGGACCGCGCTGCTGGCAGCGGTGCGCGGCCGGTAACACCCTGCGTACGCGAAGAACCGCACCCCGCCAGTCTCGATGGCGGGGTGCGGTTCTCGTGGTTTTGCGGCATCAGGCTACCCCGGGGGTGCGTTACACCACCAGGACCAAAGACCCCACCCTCCTACTGGACGCCCCGGTGCTCCGCCCACGCCTCAGCCGCCGCGAGGATTGCTTTCCGCCACTCTTTCTCCGATCGGCCCTCGACCACCTACTGCTGTATCTCCACATGCGCCAGGGAGAACATGGCCACCGCTTTCGTGTCAAAACCGTGGTGAGCGCCCATGCAGAACGCACCGACGCTCCCCAACCGGACTGGGCGGCCTGGGTCGACCACGCCGAGCTGGGCATCATAACCGGGCTGCGGGTCGAGGCCGCCGGTGACGACATGGGTTCACTGCGTATCAGCCTGGCAGCAAGGCGCTGATCGCCTCGCGCAGAGCGCCCTCGTCCTCCTCGGCGAGTGCGCTCTCCAGGGCGACCACGTAGCTCTTCCTGGCCTCCTCGACGGTGGCCCTGCCCTTGTCGGTGATCTGGGTGTAGACCCCGCGACGGTCGTCGGCGCAGTGGTAGCGCTCGGTCAGGCCGGAGCGTTCGAGCCGGCCGACCAGCCTGCTGAGCGAACTCTGGTTGATCGGGATGGAGTCGGCCAGGAACTGCTGGCGCAGGTGGCCGCCGTCATCGGAGTAGCGCAACGCGACCAGCGCGGAGTACTCCGAGCAGGTCAGCCCGTGCGGCTCCAGGGCCGTCTCCAAACGCTCGCGCACGCGCGCCTCGAACAGCCGCAGCTTGCGCCAGTTGGTCTCCAGTTCCGTGGGTTCCTGGATGCGGGGCTCGGTGCGGGCGGAGGCGGAGTTCATGTACGACTCCCGGTCGTCGTGGACTTTGCATCAGCATAGTCCTCGTGGACGCCTAGCGCCTGAGCGCATGCTTGTGAGAAAGAAGGCGCCCATGCAATAGTTGCACCGGCGCGGACTTTTGGGGGCGATCCCGCCCCGCCGACCCGCCCTGCCCCCGCGGGAAGGATCCGCAAAGCCGCAACCAACTGAGGAGCCAGCTATGCCCCTCGCCGTATTCGCCCTCATGGTCGCCAGCTTCGGTATCGGGACGACCGAGTTCGTGATCATGGGCCTTCTGCCCGAGGTCGCCGACGACATGTCGGTCAGCCTCACCAGAGCCGGCCTGCTTATCTCCGGCTATGCCCTCGGTGTCGTCTTCGGCGGTCCGCTGTTCACCGCTGCCGCCACACGCATGCCGCGCAAGAGGATGCTCTTGATCCTCATGGTGCTCTTCATCCTCGGCAACGCGCTCTCCGCGGTGGCCTCCGCCTACTGGATTCTCATGGCGGGCCGCATCCTGGCGGCGATCTGCCACGGCGCGTTCCTCGGTATCGGATCCGTCGTCGCCGCGGACATGGTCGACCAGGACAAGCGCTCCCGTGCCATCTCTCTCGTCTTCACGGGCCTGACCGTCGCCAACGTGTTCGGCGCGCCCATGGGCACCTGGATCGGACAGGCCTTCGACTGGCGCGCCACGTTCTGGGCCATCGCCGCGATCGGCGTGGTCAGCCTCATCGGCCTGGTCGCCCTGCTCCCCGTCCAGCCCAACGACGGATCCGTGCGCCTGCGCGACGAACTCGCGGTGTTCGGCCGCGGACAGCTGTGGATGGCACTGGCGATCGCCGGGTTGAGCATCGGGGCGCTGTTCGCCGCGTTCAGCTACGTTGCCCCCCTCATGACCGAGGTGGCCGGGTTCAGCCCCGGGATGCTCACACCCCTGCTCATGGTCTTCGGTGTCGGACTGGTCACCGGCAATCTCCTGGGCGGCCGGTACGCCGACCGGGCCCAGGTCGCCACACTGCTGACCGCGCAGGCCCTGCTGTTCGTCGTGCTGGTGCTCTTCGCCCTCACGGCGCAGTTCGCCGTGGCCGCTGTCGTCCTGCTCATGCTGCTGGGCGGCGCTGGCTTCGCCACAGTTCCCGGATTCATGACGCGGGTCATCGACAAGGCCAAGGGAGCGACCACCCTCGCCGCCGCCGTCGCCTCCTCCGCGGCCAACGCGGGCATCGCCGTCGGCTCCTACCTGGCCGGAACGACGATCGACGCCGGTTACGGCTACACCGCCCCCCTGGTGGTCGGCGCGCTCATGGCCGCCGCCGCGTTCGGCATCACCTTCGCCTCCAACGCCCTGGACCGCCGTTCCTCCCCCCGCGAAACCGGGAAGCCGACCTCGCCGGCCCCCCTCACCGGGGAGGCGCGGTGACCCCCGGGCAGTCCCGGGTACCCGGAGCCACGAACGGTGCCCTGCTCTCCGTCATCCCGCCCATGGGGCAGCTCAGCCTGGGTCTCGGACTGTCCTTGGACAACGACTGGTCGCCGACGGGGGAGTGTTCCAGGCGTGTTGCAGGCCGAGTCGGCGGAGAACCCGACATGGCTCCGCATGCTGAGCGCGCCCGTCTGGCCGACCGGTGGGGTTTCGCCACCCGCCCACGGGGCGTCCCCGCGAACTCACCGATGGGCAGGGAGAACGCATACGCGCGGCCTTGGAGGAAGGCGCGATGGAGGCTCCGCCGTGTGCAGGGACCGCCTTCCGTCAACCGTCATCTTCGGGCGCCCGCCCCCGGGGTGACCGGCTTCGGAGAGGGACTCGTGTCCGCGGTCCGGGGCCGGTCCGCCGTGGCGGCGTGGGCCATGGTGGATGTGGCCGCGCCGCCCGTACGATGCGGTCATGGGACTGTTGACCCCGCTCGCCGTGCGGATCGGCGCCATCTCGTGGATGCCGAGACTGCTGCCCCAGATCACCCGGTTCGATCGGTGCCTCCAACGGTTCAGCCGCGGGTACATCGGGATACTCGACCTCGCCGGCCTGCCGAACATCATGCTCACGGTCAACGGGCGGATCAGCGGTGAGCCCCGAAGGACGCCCCTGCTGTGTGTTCGCGACGGCGCGCATCTGCTCGTCGCCGGCTCGTCCTTCGGCGCGCCCAGGACACCTCAGTGGGTGCACAACCTCAGGGAGGCCCCCACCTCCCTCGTCGAGAAATCGGGGCGGAGTGTCGAGGTCGAGGCAGAGGAACTCACGTCGCACGAACGTGAGCGGGCCTGGGCGCTCATGTGCGTGGTCTGGCCCAACTACGCCCTGTACGAGCGACGCACGGACCGGATCATCCCCGTGTTCCGGCTGACCCCGGTCTCCGCCTGACGACCTGTCGGCTCAGGTGCGGACCGCCGTAGCAGGGGATGGGTACAGCCTCGCTCGCACCACCGCACTTCGGGGACGCGTGGGTCTGACGCGTGCGGTGGGACTCCGCATGACGAACGCGCTGTCTTCAGGTGAAATCTGGAGACGGGCGGTCCTGCCCGGGGACCGTTTCGACGCCGATGGCCGATGGGTGTGTCCGCTGGTCAGGCCTCCGCGTGGACGGCCCCGGCCAGGGGGTTGAACAGGATTCGGGGTCCGTTCACTTCCTACACAAACGATCGGCTTGATGGTAGGAAGTCAACGCACAGGGCTCTCCGCTATCCCCCGAGCCTTTCGGAGGCTTCCCATGATTCGCCGGTGGTCGATCCGCTCACGCACGGGTACCGCGGTGGCCGCGGGTTCCGTCCTGATCCTCACCCTCTCCCTCGCCCCGGTCGCCCAGGCGAGCACGGCGCGTGAGGACCCGCGCGAGCACACCGGGTTCAGCGAGACCGTCGAGATCCCGCCGGGCGGTTCGGCCGCCACGGTCGAGGATCCTGAGCCGCGGCTGGAGACGTTCAACGCGGAGCGCCCGGTCGCCCCCGGTGTCACGCTGAACTCGTTCGAGGCCTACGGGCCGGACGGCTACACCGGGACGCCCACCTGGTTGCAGGCCGACCTGTTGACCGCCGACCTCACCGGCGGGGTGAGCGTCGACTACCTGTTCCCCGGCCGGGTGACCGAGCGGGAGCCGTTGAGCGTCCAGGCGGACCGGGCCGGTGCGGTCGCCGCGGTGAACGGCGACTTCTTCGACATCAACGCCTCCGGTGCGCCGCAGGGCGTGGCCGTGCAGGGCGGTGAGGTGATCCAGTCCCCGGCCACCAACGACTACCGCGGGTCGGCGGCGATCTTCACGCCCGACGGGCTCGGCTCGATCGGGGAGGTGTTCTTCGAGGGGACCGTCGAGCTGCCGACCGGGGAGACGCCGTCGCTGGACGCGATCAACAAACCGGCCCTGGCGACCGGCGGGATCGCCGCGTTCACCCCGTTGTGGGGGACGTACTGCCGGTGCCGGGCGGTCGAGGGGGCGACGGAGACGCTGGAGGTCGTCGTCACCGACGGTGTCGTCTCCGAGATCGTGGAGGAGCCCCGCGAGGGCGGGATCGCCGACGATTCCTTCGTCCTGGTCGGTCGCGAGAGCGGCGCCGCAGCGTTGTCCGACCTGGCCGTGGGCGACCCGGTCGGCATCGACTACGACGCGCGGGCCGGCGGGGAGCAGGAGCTCCACGCCGCGCTGAACGGCCGTCAGCTGCTCGTCGTCGACGGGGAGGTCCAGCGGGCCGGCCAGGGCAACAACACCCCGGGCGCCCCGCGCACGGCCATCGGCTTCTCCGAGGACGGCTCGCAGATGTTCCTGCTCAGCGTGGACGGCCGGCAGCCGTCGTTCTCCGAGGGCGTCGGCCTGGACGAACTGGGCGAGATGATGGTGGAGGCCGGTGCGCACACCGCGCTCAACCTCGACGGCGGCGGCTCGACCACCATGGTGGCGCGGGAGCCCGGGGCGGAGCAGGTGCGGGTCGAGAACCGGCCCTCGGACGGCCAGGAGCGCCTCGTCCCCAACGGGCTCGCCCTGTTCGCCCCCGAGGGCAGCGGCCGGCTCGACGGCTTCTGGGTCGAGACCCTGCTCGAACCCGGACGCGGCGACGGCCCCGCCTATGTCGCACCGACCCGGCCCGACCGGGTCTTCCCCGGCCTGAGGCGGACGCTCACCGCAGCCGGTCACGACGAGACCTACGCGCCGGTTCAGGCCGATCCGCACTGGCGGTCCGGTGACAACCGGGTCGGCACGGTGGACCGGGACGGCGTGTTCACCGCGCGTTCGGCTGGCACCGCCACCGTCACGGCCCGCCAGCGGAGTGCCACGGGGGACATCGAGTTGACGGTGCTGGGCGAGCTGGCCCGGCTCGAGACCACGTCCGGGCGGGTGGGGCTCGCCGACGCCGAGGCGTCCGCGGTGGTCGGGGTGACCGGCTACGACTCCCGCGGGTTCGCCGCGCCGGTCGAGCCGGCCGATGTCGAGCTGGACATCGATGAAAGCGTCGCGCGGGTCTCGGTGACCGAGGACGGGCGGTTCGAGATCCGGGCCGCCACCGACAGCGGGGCCACGGTCGCCACCGTCCGGGTCGCCGGCGTGGAGACGAGCTTCGCGGTCACCGTCGGCCTGGAGGAGACCGTCGTCGCCGACTTCGAGGATGCGGCCGACTGGTCCTACTTCGGCGAGCGCGCGGACGGAGGCGTCGCGGTGGCCGAGGGTCGGGACGGCGCCGCGGTGGGTTTGACCTACGACTTCACCGCTTCGACCGGGACCCGTACCGGCGGTGTCCTGCCGCCCGGCAGGGAGCTGGAGATCCCCGGCCAGCCGCAGGAACTGCGTGCCTGGGTGCACGCCGAGGGCAACGGGGAGTGGGCCAGCCTCCAGGTCTGGGACGGCTCCGGCCAGCTGCTGCCCGCGCTGCGTGCCGGATACCTCGACGAACCGGGGTGGCAGCAGCTGGTCTTCGAGGTGCCGCCGGGCACGCAGTACCCACTGTCGCTGCGCCGCCTCTACTTCGCCGAGACCGATCCGGGCGCCGGCTATCACGGCGAGGTGGTCGTCGACGAGCTGACCGCGATGGTGCCACCGCCGGTGGACCTGCCGCCCGCCGAACCGGTCGTCGACCCGGTGGTGGCGCCCGGCCGGGCCGTGGCCGGCCAGGACTGGCGGTTCGCCGTCCTGTCCGACGCCCAGTTCGTCGCCCGTGCCCCGGACAGCGGGATCGTCGCCCAGACACGGCGCGCGCTCCGCGAGATCCGGGCCAGTGACGCCGAGTTCCTCGTCATCAACGGCGACCTGGTCGACGAGGCCGCCCCGGAGGACTTCGCGCTGGCCCGGCGCATCCTCGACGAGGAGCTGGAGGGCGAGTTGCCCTACTACTACGTGCCGGGCAACCACGAGGTGTCCGAGGGCACGCTGGACAACTTCCGGGAGGCGTTCGGGGAGACCCGGCACGTGGTCGACCACCACGGCACCAGGTTCATCTTCCTGGACACGGCGCGGTTCTCCTACCGGGCCGGCGACTGGTCGCAGTTGCCGCTGCTGCGCGAAGAGCTCGACCGCGCGGCCGACGACCCCGCCGTGTCGTCGGTCGTGGTGGCCCAGCACGTGCCCCTGCGCGATCCGCTGCCGACCCGGGCGAGCGAGCTGTCGGACCGCAAGGAGGCGGCCACCGTCGAGGGCTGGCTGGCCGAGTTCCAGTCCGGGAGCGGCAAGGGCGCGGCGTTCATCGGCGCGCACGTCGGCGTGTTCCACGCGGACCGGGTGGACGGCGTGCCCTACGTCATCAACGGCAACGTCGGCAAGAACCCCTCGGCCGGTCCCGCGGACGGCGGCTTCACCGGCTGGTCGTTGTGGGGTGTGGACACCGGCGGCGATCCCGCGGAGGACTGGGTGGTGGCCGAGCTGCGCCCCCACGTGGACGGGCTGGTACTGGAGGCGCCGGCCTCGGTGGGTGTCGGTGAGGAGGTCGAGGTCACCGCGACGGTGGACAACGACGGCACCGCGGTGCCGGTCGCCTATCCGGTGAGCGCGGACTGGTCCGGTTCCGACGGCGTCCACATCGGTCCGGCCGGGGATGCCGGGGCCGATGCTGTCGCCGCGTTCGACCCGGCGACGGGCCGGTTCAGTGCGCTGGGGGAGGGGACGGTCGACCTCGCCGTCACGGTGAACGGCGTCACCGAACAGGTGACCATTGCTTTGAAGCCTTGACGCACGTACCCCGGCCACGTGGGGGCGGGAGGGCGGGAGCCGCATAGGTGCCCCCGCCCCTCGTCCGCGTCCACCGCTCTCCCGGGGCCCGAGCCGGGGCGCGGGAATCGGTGGCACACTGGGGATGTTCTCCACGAACATGACCGAGCCGTGGCTGGACCCGAAGACCATCGACCACCTCCTCGACGACACCCGGACATGGGCCGTCGTCGGCCTGTCGAACGACCCGGGGCGTACCGCCTACCGGATCGCGGAGTTGCTGCAGGCCAGGGGCAAGCGGATCGTCCCGGTCCACCCCGGGGCCGCCGCCGCGGGTGAGGAGGTCCTCGGGGAGAAGGCCTACGCGACGCTGGCCGACGCGGCCGCTGCCGTCGGCACCGTCGACGTCGTCGACGTCTTCCGCCGTTCGGAGGCGGCCGGCGAGTTCGCCGACCAGGCCGTCGCGATCGGCGCCGGCGGTGTGTGGTTCCAGCTCGGCGTCCTCGACGAGGAGGCGTTCCGGCGCACGCGGGAGGCCGGGGTGCCGATGGTGATGGACACCTGCCCCGCCATCGAGTGGGGCAAGCGCGGCGCCTGAGCGGTGGCGCCCGGTCGTGCCGGGTGGCGTTCCCCGACGACTCCCGGCACGCACCGTCCAGGACGCCGGGTCACGGTCTCTTCCCGCGTAAGAGCTCCTCTCGAAGGCCCTGCGAGGTGCCCTGCGCCTAGCGTGATCACACGCTGTGAGTGCTGTGTTGCCCTAGGGGCTCCGGGGGATCCTCCGGCCACCGCCGCCTCGAGCACCGGAGCCGGTACACGCCGGAGCCTCCATCACACCCGGCAGGAACGATCCGGCGGGGGCCGTAGGCGGCGTGCGCCGGCCCGCCGGACGTGATCGGCCTTCCACGACCAGCGCGAACGTCACCGCTCACCGAAAAGGAAACTGTCCTGGGCGGTGTCTGTCCGCTCGCCGCCCTGTCCGTGCTCGGCGCAGACCCGAACTGTTCGAAGGGCGTCCGTCCGGGACCGGGCCGACCCCGAAACCGTAACTCTGCGAATTCGGCCCCGGTATTCGTCCGTGGCCATTGCGCCCCTCTCGCTGTCGACGCCTCCCCGGCTGCTCTATGCTGCCCCACGCATTGCGGGAGTGTTCGGGAAGCGGCGGTGCGTCTTGTCGGGAGAAAGGCCTGGAAATTTCGGATGGAACTGCTAGAATTCTCCGCAAGCATTATTTTCGGGAATCCGGTGTCCTGCTTTTTCGAAGGCAGAGCAACGGCGGGTTTCGAACGAAGTCCGAACGCCGGTCCCCGCAGCGCTCGTTGACGAGACACCCGCTCCGACGGAAGAGGGTCCACCATGGTCGCCGACCGCCGCGCCGACATCCCCTTCGAGGCGTGGGGCGGCGCAGATCCGCAGTACGGCAGGCTGACCTGCGGTCAGCGTTTCATCTGGGACATCATCGCTGACCTCGCCCCGAACGACGAGCACCTCAACTCCGAGCTCCTGTTGGACGTTCCCGGTGGCACGGAGCTCGAGGTGGTCCTTCGTTCGGTCCGCGCGCTGGTGGAACGCCACGCCTCGCTGCGCACCCTGTACACCGTGGACGAGGAGGGGGAGCCCGTCCAACAGGCGCACGCGCGGGGGACGATCCCCGTGGCGGTGATCGACACGGAGGAGGACGCCGAGCGGGTGGCGGAGGAGACCGCGCGGGCGAGCGCGGGCGAGCGGTTCTGCCTGGACACCGAGTTGCCGGTCAGGTTCTCGGTGGTCACCCAGGAGGGAGCCCCCCGGGTCCTCGTCCTCGTCCTCTCGCACATCGTCGTCGACATCTGGGGCCTTCGCCTCCTCGTCGAGCAGACCGGCAGGCTCCTCGAAGGACAGCACCCCGACGACGTCCTTCCCGCCGACCCGTGGCAGCCACTGGACCAGCTCGCGTACGAGGAATCACCCGCCGGTCGGCGCAAGCTCGAGCGGGCGCACAGATTCCTGCGTGAGAGCCTGGCCGACGTCCCCGCGGGCCCCTTCCCCGATTCCGCGCGAGTGCGGCCCCAGCCGAACCGCTACTGGATGGGCGAGCTCCTCTCGCAGGCGCCCGACAAGGCCGCCCGCCTCCTGGCCCGGCACCTGGGCGTCAGCGCCTCGTCGGTCCTGATCGCCGTCGCGGCGATCACCCTGCACCGGCTCTGCGGGGTGACGGAGTTCGGTTTCTCGCTGCGGACCCTCAACCGCTACGACGCCAGGACGCAGACCGCCGTGGGGCACTACTCGCAGGAGCTCCCGCTCGTGCTGCGCCGTCTGGACCGGGAGCTGCCCGACATAGCGGGCGAGGTGCAGCGCAGTGCGGTCTCGATGCTGCGGTGCCCCTACTACTGGCCTCCGGAAATGCGCCGCATCAGGGAGGAGGCCGTGCCCCCCGCGCGTTCGAACGCCACGATCAACTACATCGGCAAACCGGGCGGCGGGCCGGCGGAAGCGGAGGACATCCCCGCCGCGGAGCTTCTCGCCGACGCCGGGAACGCCCGGTTCCGATGGCTGTTCGAACACAGCGAGGAGAAGATCCAGTTCCTCCTCTCCTCGCATCCGCGCAGCCTCTCATGCCTCGTCGACACGGCCTTTCTGCCGCCCGAACTCGCGGAACGGTACCTGCGCACGGTCCAGGACTCGCTCGTGGACCTGGCCCTCTCGGCGGTCCACGGACACTAGCGGGGGCGGGATCCGACGGCCGCGGTTCGCGCGCGTGCGGGTGGGGAGCGGTCGCTCCCGCGGTCCGTCCTCCGCCGTGTCCACGGCCGGGGAGCCGCCGCGCCCCCTCACGGGGAGGGGCACGGGGAACCGGCGACCGTGCCGCCGACATCGGCGGCCCCCACGTGTGCGGGTCCCTGCCGACGGCGCGAGGACGGCCCGGCACGAAGTCCTTTCGTCATCCCTGTTTCCCCGAGGAAGGGCTGTTGACAGTTCTGCGGGCCGCTCAGTACTGTTCACTCGAAATGCCGGGAGCACAGAGGGTTGGGCGGTCGATTCATGGGATCCGATGTTCGTGCTATTACCGACGAGGAAGTCCTCGGCGTCGTCATATCCGGTCTTCCCGGTTTCAGGAACACCGAACTGCTGACCCCGCAATCGGACCTCTGGGCCGCCGGGATGGATTCCCTGTCCAATATCTCCGTCATGGTGGCGATCGAAGGCGAGTTCGATATCGAATTCCCGGACGAGTTCCTGACGCCCGAGGTTTTCGCCAGCGCTGCGAACATCGCGGAGGCGGTCCGCGCGATCCTCGGCGGCCGGACCGGCTGACGGCCCGCCCGCGGTGCGGGCGGGCCGCGCTTCTCACACCTGTCGCACCGGGTCCAGGCCCACCTCCCGCAGGGTCTGGGCGGACCCCTCGGCGATGCCGATCAGTCCGGCCTCGATGGCGGCGGCCGTCCTGGCCGGGCCGTCGCCGGGCATGAGGCGCTCGCTGGCCCCCACGCCGATCAGCACCCCCTCGCCCACGGCGATCGCCAGGTGCAGGTTCGCGCCGGTGCGCTGGCCGGACCCGCGCCACTGGGCCCCGGTCAGCAGGGGGGAACCCGGCGCGGGCTCCGCGTCCACCGCGCCCAGGAAGTTGAAGTGCCTGGAGAAGCCGGTCGGCTCGGGGTCGGGCTCTCCCTGGTCGCGCAGCCGCGCCGCGAGCGCGTCGACGTCGTAGGAGCCGTGCATGTAGGCCGACAGGCACTGCACGTAGGTGGCCTTGAGGAAGTCCAGGGGGTGGGTGTCCTCGTCGACGGCCACGGTCACCGGGGCGTACTGGTTGAGCGAGCCGACCACCCTTGCCCAGCGCTCGTCGACCCGGTTGGCGGCCATCAGCGCGAAGGTGGGCCTGTCGCGCGCCTCGAACCGGGAGACCGCCAGGGCGCCGACGCCGAGCAGCACGGACTGGACCGACACCCGCAGGTCCTCCGAGAGCTTCCGCGCGGCGGCCAGGCCCTCCAGGCTGTAGACCGAGGCCCGGCGGCGCCTGCTGGTGTCGGCCGGATCGCGGTCCCCCAGGTCCTTCCAGACCCCCGCCCAGTGGCGCAGGCTCCGCTCGCCGGCCTCAGGGCGCTCCCGCTGCTCCAGGGCCAGGTCCAGGGGCTGGGGCCCGGGCTCGGGGTCCCGCCCCTGGAGGAGGCGGCCGAAGTCCTCCTCCAGGACGGCCAGCGCGGCGTTGTCCGCAGCCACGTGGTGGATGGCGGTCACCAGGTAGAGCGGTTCGCCCTCGAAGGTGGCCACGGCCGCGCGCCAGGGCCGGCCCGCGTCGACCGGGATCGGTTCGGCCGCGTACCCGGCGGCCAGTCCCAGCGCGGCGGCCGCGGTGTCCTCGGCCAGTTCGACCGCCGGGACCTGCGACGGCTCGAAGGGGTGCACGCGCTGGGCGGGGGTTCCCTCGGCCGTGTACGAGCTCCGCAGGCCCTCGTGGGCCTCGACCAGGCGCAGCCAGGCGTCCATGACCTGGGCGGTTCCGACCCCGAACGGCACCTCCCAGGCGCTGGTCAGGTTCGCGACCGCCTGTGCGCCGGGGCCGTGCACGGCGAGGGAGCGCAGGACGGAGAGCTGGCCGTGCGTGAGCGGCCCGGTCCGCGCGCTCATGAGCGGGCCGCCTTCATGGCGTAGGCGCTCAGCAGGGTCTGCTGGATCTGGGAGGTGCCCTCGATGATCTCCAGCACCTTGGCGTCCCGGTAGTACCTCTGCACGGGCGCCTCGGCGCCGATGCCCTGCGCCCCGTGGATCTGGACCGCGTGGTCGGCCGCCCGCACCGCCACGGTCGAGCTCCGGTACTTGGCCATGAGGGTGTGGTGCACGGCGTCGGGGTCGCCCTGTTCCACGCTGACGCCGGCGTGGTGGCACAGCAGCCGTGCGGCCATGGTGTCCGTGGCCATGTCGGCGAGCATCTGCTGGACCAGCTGGTGGTTGGCGATCTCGGTCCCGTACTGCACGCGCCGGCCCGCGTACCGGGCGGACTCCTCCAGGCAGGCCTGTGCCAGGCCCACCGCGCCCCAGGCGGTGCTGTACCTGCCCAGGTCGAGGGCGTTGGAGGCGACGAAGGCGAGTCCCATCCCGGCCCTGCCGAGCAGTCGGGCGGAGGGGATGCGGCAGTCGTCCAGGGTGATGCGGCCCAGCAGCGATCCGCGCAGGCCCATCAGCCCCCGGACGGGCTCCACGGACAGGCCCGGGGTGTTGCGCTCCACGAGGAAGGCGGTGTGCTGTCCCTCGAGCGAGGCGAACACGAGGAAGAGGTCGGCGGTCTGCGCGAAGCTGATCCACTTCTTGGCGCCCCGCAGGACGATCTCCTCGCCGTCCCGGGTCGCGGTGGTCGCGACCGCTTTGGCGTCGCTGCCCACACCGGGTTCGGTCAGGGCGAACGCGGCCGTGACCTCGCCCGAGACGATGCGCCCCAGCCACCGGTCCCGCTGTTCCGGGGTGCCCCACCTGGCCAGGGACAGCGCGACCATGTCCTGGCACGCCACGAAGTTGCGCACGGTCTGGCAGGCGCGGCCGAGCTGCTCCGAGAGCAGTCCGTACTCGACCATGGGCATGCCCGCGCCGCCGAGCGCCTCGGGGACGGTGGCCCCGAGGTATCCCCGCTCCGCGAGCAGGGCGACCACCTCGGGGGAGAGGGTCTGCTCGGCGTCGAAACCGTCCGCGAGGGGGGCCAGGTGTTCGTCGGCGAAGGCGCGGAACCCGCCGAGGCGGTCGGACTGGTGCTTGGTGAGGTGTGTGAGTGTCAACGGGGTCCTCGGCGTGGTGCGGTTCTGTGGGTCGGTGGTCCGGGTCCGCCCGCTGCGGTCCGCGGGCGGCGCGCTAGTCGGGTCTGCGTGCGGTGCGGGGGTCGTCTCCGCCGGTCAGGTTGGCCAGGACCACCTGGTCGGGGGTGAGGCGTCCGGCCGCCGCCTCGTTGCGCAGGGCGGCGACGGTGGCGGCGGAGGAGTGGCACACGTCCAACCCCTCCAGCTTGTGGAGCAGTGTGCGCGCCTCGACCAGCTCCTCCTGGCCGACCTCGACGATGCCGCCGCCGGTGCCGGCGGCGATGTCCCTCATGTACGGGTAGGTGGCCCGGGCGTCGCCCAGCAGGATGGCGCGGGCGAGGCCGACGGGGTCCTTGACCACGTCGTCCTCGGTGAGCTCTTCGCGCCCCTCCCGCCATGCCCTGGCCATGGGCGCGCAGGTGTCCTGCTGGACCATCAGCATGCGGGGCACCGCGGTGAGCCGTCCGGTCGCCACGTACTCCTCGGCGCCCTTGCGCGCCGCCAGCATCCCCATGCCGCTGCTGACGGCCTGCACGACGACGTCGGGCTGGACGTCCATGGAGTCGAAGGCCTCCAGGTAGGTCAGCTTCAGGCCCTCGCGGCGGGCCCAGTTGAAGAAGCCGCCCTCCCACACGAGCCCGTTCTCCTCGGCGAAGCGCTGCGCGGCGCGGCTGGCCTCCGCGTAGCTGCCGTCCACGACGGTGAGGGGGGTGCGTTCGCCGGGGGCGGCGCGGTGGTCGCCCGCGAACTCGCGGCCGCAGAAGAAGTGCGCGCGCATCGAGCCGTCGTGCTCGACGGCGCGGGCCAGGGACGTGGAGCTGTTGCCGGTGCTGGAGGCCACCCACTCCTCGATGCCGAACTGCCGGAACACGGCCAGGACCACGGAGGCGAGCCGGTCCTTGGTGGTTCCGGTCGGCTGGCGGGACTCGTCCTTGACCCAGAGGTTGGGCAGGCCCAGCAGGGCGCCGAGCTCGGGGGCGGGGCGGCAGGGCGTGCGCACGCTGATCCCCGCCGCGGGGAGGAACCGCGGCTCGACCGGCAGGAAGTCCTGGTAGGCCAGTTCCGGTCGGCCGCTCTCGCGCGGGGCGGCGCCGTCCAGGTCCAGGCGGGGGTCGAGCGCGCCCGTACATCGTTCGCAGCGCAGTGTGAACTGCGGTTCGCACTGCCATCCGCAGAGGAGGCAGGTCAGGGCGAAGGCGGGGGAGGGGGCGGAGGCGTCGGCGTCCACGGGCATGGGGGTCCTTTTGCGCGAGAAGGATCGGGGGTCGGGCGCCGGCTCTTCCGGTGGCGGGCGCGGGCGGGCGGCGCCGTTGCGGGCGGTCGGCTGGTTCGGTTCGGGGTCAGGCCGGCGGGGGAGGGGTGTCGCGGCGGACGCGCACCCCCAGCTTTTCGAGGTTCTCCAGGGCCTGGAGGAGGCCGGTGCGGTCGTCGGGGCCCTGGCGCATGGTGGTCAGGACGGTGGCCCGGCCGCCGTGCGCCCGCACGCTCTGTTCCAGTGCGGGGGCCAGGACGGGGTGTGCGCTGATCTCGACCAGGACGTCGTGCTCGGCCAGGAGGAGCTCGGTCGCCTCCGCCAGCAGGACGGTGTGCCGCAGGTTGCGTGCGAAGTAGGCCGCGGTGGCCTCCTGCCACTCCAGTTCCCGCCCGGTGACCGAGGAGATCATGGGGAGCCGTCCCGGCCGGGGGCGGAGTTCTCCCACGGCCCGTTTGAGGTCGTCCATGACCGGGTCGATGGCCGGGCTGTGCGCGGGCAGGTCGACGCGGACCATCGCGCACAGCACGTCGCGGGCCTGGAAGTCGGCGACGACGGCCCGCAGTTCGGCGCCGTCCCCGGCCAGCACGGTGGTCCTGGGGCCGTTGTGGGCGGCCACCTCCACCGTCGATCCGCGGGCGTCCAGGTGGGCGACGAGTTCCGCGGCCGACAGCTCGAAGACCGCCATGCCGCTGCCGCGGCCGGCGACGCGGCGCTGCTGGTCGCTGTAGTGGTGGATCAGCCGCATGGCGTCCGGGATGTCGAGGACGCCGGCGATGACGCAGGCGGCGACCTCGCCGAGGCTGTGGCCCGCGACCGCGCCCGGCCTCACGCCCGCGTCCTCGAGCCAGGCGGCGATGCCGATCTGGACGGCGCACAGCAGTGGCTGCATCACCCCCACGTCCCCGGACCGGATGTGCGGTTCGTCGAGGTGGAGCTCCTCCAGGAGGGACCAGCCGGTGTGCCGGGCCAGCTCGGCGTCGCACTCGCGCAGCACCGAGCGGAAGACCGGTTCGGTGCGGAGCAGTTCGCGTGCCATGCCCGCCCACTGCTGGCCGTAGGGGGAGCACACGAAGGCCACGTTCGGCGCCTGTGCGACGGCCGCGGTCGGCCTGCCGGTGTCCGGGGCCTGCCGGGCGCCCTCGCGGCCCAGCTCGCTGATGCGCAGGTCGGGGGTGGAGGCCGCCGCCTCCAACAGGTCCAGGAAGTCCTGTGTGAGCTTTTCTGCGTCCTGGTGGGTGTACAGGTCGCGGGCGTAGGTGAGGCTGGTGTCCACCCCAGCGGGGGTCCTGTCGTCGGTGAAGTCCTCGATCAGCTCGAAGCGCAGGTCGAAGCGGGTGATCCCCTCCTCCACGGGTTCGCGCTCCACCGTCAGCCCGGGCAGTTCCAGGTCGGCGGCGGCAGTGTTCTGGAAGGCGAGCATGACCTGGATGAGCGGGTGCCAGGCGGGGGAGCGCTGCGGGGCGAGCGCCTGCACCAGGTGGTCGAAGGGCACGTCCTGGTGGGCGAAGGCGGCCAGGCACCTGCCGTGCGTCTGGGAGAGCAGTTCGCGGAAGGTCGGGTCGCCGTCGGTCCGGTTGCGCAGGACGAGCGTGTTGACGAAGAAGCCGACCAGGTCGTCCAGCGCCTCGTCGGTGCGGCCCGCGGTCGGGGTGCCGATGGCGATGTCCGTGCCGGCGCCCCTGCGCGTCAGCAGCGCGGCCAGCGTCGCCTGCACCACCATGAACACGCTGGTGCCGGTGGAGCGCGCCAGTTCCTGCAGTGCGCGGTGGGTGCGGGCGGGGACGCGGGCGGGGACCCGGCCGCCCCGGTGCGAGGGCACCGCTGGCCGGGGGCCGGTCGCGTCGATCTCCAGCCGGTCTGACAGCCCCTCCAGCTCCTCGCACCAGAAGCGGGTCTGCCGGTTCAGCGGGCTCTGCGGGTCCTGCGGTGAGCCGAGCAGCTCGCGGTGCCACAGGGTGTAGTCGACGTACTGGACCGCGAGGTCGGTCCAGGGCGGTTCCGCGCCGGCCCTGCGGGCGGCGTAGGCGGCGCCGATGTCGCGGACCAGCGGCGCCAGCGACCAGCCGTCGCAGGCGATGTGGTGCACCACCAGCAGCAGCACGTGCTCGCGTTCGCCCAGGCGCAGCAGCCGGGCGCGCAGTGGGGTCTGCGCCGTCAGGTCGAAGAGGTGGCCGGACTCCGCGGTCAGGATCCGGGCGAGGTCCTCCTCGCGGACGCGGTCGGCCTCCAGGCCGACCGGGGCCTCCTCGGGGTCGAGCACGATCTGCTGGGGCCGCCCGTCCCAGTCCGGGTAGGCGGTGCGCAGGCTCTCGTGGCGGGCCACCAGGTCCTCCAGCGCCCGGCGCAGCGCCGCGACGTCCAGCTCGCCGCGCAGCCGGTAGGCCATGGGCATGTTGTAGTTGCCCGCGCCGCCGTGCAGGCGGTTGAGGAACCACAGCCGCCGCTGCGTGTACGAGAGCGGGATCTCCTCGGGCCGCTCGGCCGGGGCCAGCGGCGGGCGCGGGTCCTGGCCGGCCTCTCCCAGCCGCTCGGCGAGCTCGGCGACGGTGGGGGCGTCGAAGACCGCGCGCACGGGGAGGTCCACGCCCAGGACGGCCCGGATGCGCGTCGTCAGCCTGGTGGCCAGGAGCGAGTGCCCGCCCAGGTCGAGGAAGGAGTCGTTCACGGAGACCGACTCCACCCCGAGGACCTGGGAGAACAGGGAGCAGAGGAGGTCCTGCACCCGGTCGCGGGGCGGTCGGGCACCGCCGGTGCCGGTGGCGCCCATCTCAGATCCCGCCCGCGGCGCGCACGCCCGTACGGACCGGGTCCGGCCAGTCCTGCTCGTCGGTCCCGAACTGGCTCAGGAAGGCGAACACGAGCCGTTCCAGGCCGAACCCGACGCACCCGCTGTGGGCGGGCCCCTCCCCGCGGGTGATGTCGAACGCGCGGCCGAACAGGTCGTCGTGGAAGTTGAACGAGCCGACCGCGATGCTGCGGTCGGGGCCGACGGTGAGCCGCAGCTCGTACTTGAGCTCCTGCAGGCGCTGCGACCAGATCCGCGCGGAGGTGTCGGAGCCGCTGAAGAAGGGGTCGTTGCCCACCTCGCACCAGCCGCTCAGGCCGAGCTCCTCGAGGAAGGCGAAGACCTTGCGCATGTAGCGCTCCCGCGCCCGGGCGACGTCCTCGCGCGATCCGAGGAAGACGATCTCCCGGATGGTGAAGTCCCAGAGCCGCTCCAGGGTGGTGGAGTAGCCCGCCTCGAACCGGAAGGACTTGCCGCGGGAGGTGACCACGTGCAGGCCCTCGCCCTCCAGCGCCCGCCCGCCGTACTGGGCGAAGGTGTGGTAGCACATGGTCGGCGGCAGGCAGTAGTCCACGTTCCCACACGACTGCAGCACCGAGGGGCCGATGCCCGTCCGGGGGTAGGACTCCTGGAAGGACCGGTAGACGTCGATGTCGTTGTGCAGCCGCGTGACGAACATCAGGTGCTGGGGGAAGGACGTGAAGTACCCGGCCCTCTCCAGGGTCGAGGTCCTGATCAGCGTCGGGTACCGGAACTCGCGTGCGGAGTGGTCCTGCGCCAGGATCCCCAGGACCGCGCGGTCGAAGTAGGCGAACAGGGACAGCAGGGGTTCGCCGACGGCGACCTGGCCCTCGCCGACCTCGGCGACCGCTCCGGCCGCCGCCAGGCGCTCGAACGTGTCGCCGTCCGCGGCGCGCCCGTGCGGCGAGGTCCACACGGACTTGGGCCGGGTCGGCATCTGCGGGCGCACGTCGTTGTCGACCATCCGGTTGACCTTGGCCTCGAGCCCGTCCTCCCCGCCGGGCCCGCGGGTGGTCAGGTCCACCGCCGTCACCGTGTCGCCGTCCCCGACCAGCGCGAAACCGGAGATCTGCGGGGACACGAAGTACAGCCGCCTCTCGATCTCCGGCCCCAGCGTCCCGGGGACGGGGGTGTGCAGGGCGACGCGTGTGGGGCCGCCGCGGGCCGGGGCCGGCGGCTGGTCGTTGCGGTGCGTGTGGTTCACGGGGGTGCCTTACTCGCCGTTCGGAAGCGGGGAGGACGCGCGGGGGCGGGGGCAGCCGGTGCGCGTCGGGGTCAGCTCTGCGCGTCGGTCCTGGACGTGGCCAGGCGGACGAGCCCGTTCACCGTGCGGAAGTTGTCGAAGTCCATGTCGTCCGGGCCGAGCGTCAGCGCGAACTCCTTCTCGACGAAGGCGGCGAGCTGCATCGCGAACAGGGAGTTGACATAGCCCAGGGCGAAGAAGTCGTCGGTGTCGGCCAGCGGCTGCCCGCCGGTGTGCTCGCGCAGGAACGTGTGGATGCGCTCTCGTGCGTTCTCGGTCGTCATGTCCGTGTCTCCTGTCGGGGGTCGGAAGGGGGTCAGTAGGTGTGGAAGCCCTGGCCGCTCTTGCGTCCGAGCAGGCCGGCGTCGACCATCTTCTGCAGGAGCGGGGCCGGGCGGTACTTGCTGTCGCGGAAGCTGTCGTGCAGGACGGTGATCGAGTTGAGGATCGTGTCGAGGCCGATGAGGTCGCCGGTCTCCAGCGGCCCCATCTTGTGGCCGAAGCAGCCGCGGAACATCTTGTCGACGTCCTCGGCCGAGGCGATCCCCTCCTGCACGCAGAAGATCGCCTCGTTGATCGTCAGCATCAGGACGCGGTTGGTGATGAAGCCGGGGGCGTCCTGGACGACGATCCCCTCCTTGCCGAGGTCCTTGAGCAGGCCCAGCGCCGTGTCCAGGGTCTGCTCGGAGGTGAAGTGCCCCTGGACGACCTCGACCGTGTCCATCAGCGGCACGGGGTTCATGAAGTGCAGTCCGAGGATCTGGGGAGCGCGTCCGGTCACCGACCCCACCCGGGTGATGGGCACGGCCGAGGTGTTGACGCCGAAGACCACGCCGGGGCGGCACAGGGAGTCGATCTCCTCGTAGACCTCGCGTTTGACGTCCCAGTCCTCCGTCACGTTCTCCACGACGAAGTCGGCCTCCGCCATCGGCGCGAGCCCGGTGCCGGTCCGGATGCGCGCCAGCACGTCCTCGGGGGGCTCCGACGAGGTTCGGCCGCTCAGCATGCCGTTGACGAGCAGGTCGCGCCCGATCTGGCTGATCGCGCTGTCGATCTGTGCCTGGGAGACGTCGACGAGGACCACGTCGAACGACGCCTCGGCGAAGGCCTGGGCCACGCCGCGCCCGATGGTGCCGGCGCCGATCACGCCCACGGTGCGCACACTCACGCGGTACCGCCTTTCCTGGTTCGGGGTGGGGGAGCAGGGATGTGGTTCAGTCCTGGGCGTCCTCGCCGTCGAGGTGGGCGGCCAGGTCCGCGACCGTGGTGAAGCGGAACAGGTCGACCATCGACACCCTGACGTCGAGGGACTTCTGGATGCTCTGGGCGATCCGCAGCGCGGACAGCGAGTCGACGCCCAGGGCGAAGGAGCTGTCGTGGACGTTGACGTCGGTCAGGTCGAGCTCGCGCGCCCAGATGTCGCCGAGGGCCCGTTCGGTGTCGGTGTAGGCGCCGTCCTGCCTGCCGAACAGGGTGGCGCCCGCGGCGGGGGCCTGCGGTGACCCCTCCCGGCGGGCGGCGCCGCGCGCCGCGGCCAGGGCGGTCCGCACGGGCGGGGAGAGCACGAAGGGCGCGCGCCGCAGCAGCTCGTCCAGGCCCCCCGCGCCGGGCCGGCCCAGGCGCGCGTAGTTGACCTCGCCCACGATGACGTTGCCGCGGGCGTGGGCCATGACCTCCTCGAAGCTGTTCAGCGCGTCGGCGGTGGTCAGGGACCGGAAGAAGCCCCGGTCCTCCTCGACCCCGTGGTCGAAGGCCATCCCGGTCTCGCTCCAGTCGCTCCAGTCGACCGTGACCGTGCGCAGGCCCCGTGCGGCGCGCTCCTCGGCGAAGTGGCCGAGGTAGCTGTTGGCGGCCGTGTAGTCGGACTGCCCGGCGGCTCCGAAGACCGACACCGTCGATCCGAAGAGGACCATGCACGCGGGCGGGTCGTCCCGGGTGACCAGGTCGAGCACCGCGGCGCCGAGCACCTTGGGGGCCAGGGTGCGCCGGAAGGTTTCTTCGTCCTTGCGGAAGAGGAAGCCGTCGCCCGCGATCCCCGCGGCGTGCAGCACGCAGGAGATCGGCCCCTGCTCCTCCCGGACGAGCCGCACGACCTCGGCCATCCGCTCCGGGTCGGCGACGTCGCCGCTGTAGCTGCGGACCCGGGCCCCGTGCTCCTCCAGCTCGCGCACGGCCCGGATCCGCTCCAGGAGCCGGGTGTCGTCGGCCGGGACGCCGTCCCACTCCTCGCGCGGGGGGAGCCCGGTGCGGTTGACCAGGGCCAGGCGCACCCCGGGCACGGTGCGGCTCAGGTGGCGCGCGGTGGCCAGGCCCAGGCCGCCCAGGCCGCCGGTGATGACGTGGACCCCGTTCTCGGGGAGGGGGTCCTGCGCAGGGGTGTCGCGCAGGTCGACCGGGACGAGTTCGGCGACGTGGCGCACTCCCGCGCGCAGGGCGACGACGGTGGGCGTGCGCCGGGCGAGCAGGAGGTCGCAGACGGGCCCGGGGCCGGTGTCCCCGTCGGTGTCCACGCACAGGACCTCGGTCCCCTCGCTCTCCATGCCGATGACCTTCGCCAGGCCGAAGAGGGTCGCGTGCACGGGGGCGGTGGCCTCCTCCCGGCCGGTCACCCTGGCCACGCGGGGCGCCACGACGCTGAACCGGCCGGGGACGCCGCCGCGTTCCCACAGGCGGCGCACCAGGTGGAAGACGCTGTGCACGCCGTGGTCGAGGCGGTCCGCGAGCTCCGCGGGGCCGCCGCAGGGGCCGTCCGCCGGGGCGGCCACGTGCACGACCTCCTCCGGCGGCCTCTCCCGGAGGGCGTCCAGCAGCCTGTCGAACCCGTCGGGGGTCGGTTCGACTCCGTGGACGTCGCCGCCCGGGGAGCTCCGGGCGCCGGTGAGCTCGGCCTCGGACACGTGCACGCCCCGGGCGCGCAGTTCCGCGGCCAGGGCGCTGCCCCGGCCCGCGCGCTCGGAGACGACCAGGACCGAACCCGGTGCGTCGCGGGGCTCCAGGGCTTCGGTCGCGCGCCGCCAGCGCAGCGCGTGGTGGCGCGTGTGCGGGCGCAGCCGTGCGACGGTCCGCCGGGGGTCGGCCACGCGCTTGGCGGTGAAGCCGCGGATCTCCACGCAGGTGGTTCCGTCGTCGTCGCAGATCAGGACGTCGGCCCTGCGTACCTCGGCGTTGTCGGCCTCCGGGCGCGTGCGGACCAGGCTCAGGCCGGTGGCGGGGACGGGCGCGTGGACGAGCAGCTCGTCGTAGCCGACGGGGAGGAAGAAGTCCGCGGCCGGGTCCGGGCCGTCCTGCCGTCCGGCCCCGTCCCGCAGGGCGAGCCCGCTGAAACCCGTGGCCAGGTCGAGCAGTGCGGGGTGCAGGGCGTGGTCCCCGCACTCCGGCCGGTACCGCTCGGGCATGTCGAGGCGGCCCAGAGCGGCGCGGACGCCGACCCGCACGGTGCGCAGGCTGCCCGTCCACCGTTCGCCGAACTCCATGACCCGGTGCCCGTCCTGGCGGGCGCCGACGTCCACGGTCTCCAGGGAGCACAGCTCGTGCAGCGCGGCCGTGTCCTGGACGGGCGGTGCGTCGAGCGCGCGGACGCCGACGGTCCCGCGGACGTGCTCGGTCCAGTGTCCGCCGTGCGGGGAGAGGCTGGCGACGGTGAACTCGGCCTCGTCCTGTCCGGTCTCCCGGACGGTGGTGTGGACCGTGCGGGGGGCGTTCTCCTGGACGAGCAGCGGGACGAGGAACGTCACGTCCCGGATCCGTGTGACGGGGCGTCCCAGGTGGAGGGCGGCCGCCGCGCGGGCCATCTCCAGGTAGGTGGTGCCCGGGACGATCGCCTCGCCGGACATCATGTGCTCGGAGAGCACCCAGTGCCGCTCCGTGGCGAACTCGGTGGCGAAGACCGACTGCCCCATCGAGCGCAGCAGCTCCCGGTCGAGCAGCGGGTGCGGGCCGCTGCCCTGTACTTCGGCCGCCCGGGGCTCCGCTTTCTCGAGCCAGTGCTTCCTGCGGTGGAAGGGGTGGGTGGGCAGGGGGATGCGGCGGGGGTTGCGGTCGGCGTGGTAGGCGTCCCAGTCGGGTGTGGTGCCGTGGAGCCAGAGCTGTCCGAGGGTCTGGTGCAGGGTCTGGACGGCGGTGCGGGGGTCGCGCTTGTGGGGCAGGCTGTTCAGGGTCGTCGCCGGGTGCTCGTGCCCGTTCAGGACGCGCCGGGCGAGGCTGCGCAGGGTCTGGCCGGGGCCGACCTCGAGCAGGGTGGTGTGGGGTGGGGCGGCTGCGGTGAGGACCCCGGCGGCGAACTCGACGGTGGCCAGGATGTGCTGTCCCCAGTACCCGGGATCCTGGGCCTGCTCCGGGGTGATCCAGTCGCCGGTGACGTTGGAGACGAAGGGAATCACCGGGGGGCGCCGTTCGGCGGCGGCCACGGCCGCGGTGAACTCCTCGACCATCGGCGCCATGAGCTCGGAGTGGAAGGCGTGGGAGGTCGTCAGGGGCTGGGTGGGCCACCCGTGTTCGCGGGCGGTCTGCGCGAAGGCGTCGAGCGCCTCCCGCGGGCCGGAGACCACGCAGTCCCGGGGGCCGTTGTGCGCGGCGAGGGAGAGCCCGGGGCCCAGGGCCTTCTCCACCTCGTCCCGGTCGGCCATGGTGTTGAGCATGGCTCCGGGGGCCTGGTCCTGCATGAGGCGTCCTCGGAGGGCGACCAGGCGCAGGGCGTCGGGGAGGGTGAAGACGCCGGCGAGGGTGGCGGCGGTCCATTCGCCGAGGCTGTGGCCGAGCATGCCGGTGGGGGCGGCGCCCCAGTGGAGCCAGAGCCGGGCCAGGGCATACTCCAGGACGAACAGGGCGGGCTGGGTCCAGCGGGTCCGGTCCAGCTGTGCGGGGTCGGGGGTGGTGAGGAGCAGGTCGCGGATGTCGGCGTCGAGCAGGGGTCGCAGGATGCGGGCGCACTCGTCGACGGTGGCGCGGAAGTGCGGCTCGTCCCGGTAGAGGTCGTGGGCCATGCGGGGGTGCTGGGACCCCTGGCCGCTGAACAGGAAGACCAGCGGGGTGTTCCCGTGTGCGGTGTGGGCTGTGTGGGTGTGTGCCGGGTCGCGTGTCTCCAGGGCGGCGGCGACGGCGTGTGTGTCGGGGCCGGTGACGGTGCGCCGGTGGGGGAACTCGCGGCGTCCGACCGCGAGGGTGTACCCGGCGTCGGTGAGGTCGGGGTCATGTCGGCGCAGGTGGGCGGCCATGCGGTCGGTGAGGTCCTCCAGCGCCTCGGGGGTGCGCGCCGACAGGGTCAGCAGCGCGGTGCCGCGCGGGGCCGCGCCGGCCGGTTCCCCGGGCTCCTCCGGGGGCGCCTCCTCGAGGACGAGGTGGGCGTTGGTGCCGCCGAAGCCGAACGCGCTGACGCCCGCGCGCCGGGGGTGCTCGCCGCGCGGCCAGGGCGTCAGCTCGGTGGTGACCCGGAAGGGGGTGGAGGCGAAGTCGATGTCGGGGTTGGGCGTGCGGTGGTTGAGCGTGGGCGGCAGCTCCCCGTGCTCCAGCGCCAGTACCGTCTTGAGCAGCCCGGCGATGCCGGCGGCGGCGTCCAGGTGGCCGACGTTGCCCTTGACCGTGCCCAGGCCGATGCGGCGGTCGGTGTCCAGCGCCCGCGCCAGCGCCTGCACCTCGATCGAGTCGCCGATCAGGGTCCCGCTGCCGTGCGCCTCCACGTAGCCGATGCTCCCGGGATCGGCGTCGGCCGCGGCCAGGGCCTCGGTGACCACCTCTGCCTGGCCGGACGCCGTCGGCGCCGTGAAGCTCGCCTTGACCGCCCCGTCGTTGTTGACCGCCGATCCGCGGATGACGGCGTGGACCGTGTCGCGGTCGGCGAGCGCGTCCTCCAGCCGCTTGAGCACCACCACGCCCACACCGGAGCCGAACACCGTGCCGCCGGCGTCGGCGTCGAAGGGGCGCACGTGGCCGTCCGGGGACAGGAACGACCCCTCCTGGTGCACGTAGCCGGTGTTCTCGGGGACCTTGTAGGAGACCGCGCCGGACAGGGCCATGTCGCACTCGAAGTTGAGCAGGCTCTGGCACGCGGTGTGCACCGCCACCAGCGCACTGGAGCAGGCGGTCTGGACGGGGAAGCTCGGGCCGCGCAGGCCCAGCTTGTAGGAGATCCGGCTGGTGAGGAAGGCCAGCTCGAATGCGAGGCCGACGTTCTCCCCCTTGATCCTCTCGCCCTGCTCCAGGTTGCTCATGAGGTTGTCGAGGTAGGCCGTCGTGCTGGCGCCCCCGAAGACCCCGATCCGGCCGTCGTGGCGGGCAGCGTCGTAACCGGCGTCCTCCAGCGCCTGCCAGGACGTCTCCAGGAACAGCCGGTGCTGCGGGTCCATCATCTTCGCCTCGCGGGCGGTGTAGCCGAAGAACTCCGCGTCGAACTCGCCGATCCCCTCGAAGCGCGGCGCGGCCCGCACGTAGTCGGAGCGCCCGAACACCGCGGGGTCCACCCCGGCGGCCTCCAGCTCCTCCTCGCTCAGGCGCCCGATCGACTCCACGCCCTCGCGCAGGTTCGCCCAGAAGGCGGACAGGTCCGGGGCTCCGGGGAAGCGCCCGGCCATCCCGACGATGGCGACACCCTCGTGCTCCGGGAGATCCTCGGACCCCGGCTCGGCCGCGTCGGCCATCACTGCCCCCTTGCCTTGCGGCGCCGCTGCTGGTGCCGGCGCCGCTTCTGCGCGTTCTCTCTGCGTTCCCGGAGCGCGTCGTCCGCGCCGTCCTGCGGGCCGTCGCCGTCCCGGGCCGGCTCCGGCGGCGCGGCGACCCCGGCCAGGTGGGCGACGGTCAGCCCCTCGTAGAGGTCGCCCAGCGTCACCCTGCTGCCCAGCCGGGCGTTGACGGCGCCGACCAGCTGGATGGCGATCAGGGAGTCCCCGCCCAGGTCGAAGAAGCTGTCCTGGGCGCCGACCCGCTCGACGCCCAGCAGGTCCTGCCACACCTCGCGGATCACCGCCTCCGCGCCGGGCCCCGGAGCCGCCCGTCCGGCGGCGGCACCGCCCGGAACGGCCGCCGGGTGCCGGGCCGGTACGGTCGCGGGCCGCGCCGCCAGGGCCTCGGCGAACAGCGCCGACAGGTCGGCGGGCGAGACCACGACCTGCGGCTCGCCCGAGTGCGCCAGGACCGTGTCGAGTGCGCGCAGTCCTTCGAGTGCGCTCATGCCGAGCCGTTCCACGCGCAGGCGCCGGCTGTGCTCCACGGAGGAGGGCAGGGCCGTGGTGACGGACATGCCGACGTCCTTCCAGGCGCCCCAGTCGACGGCGACCACCCGGCTCCGCCGGCCGCGGTCCTGTGCGAAGGCGTCCAGGAAGCAGTTCGCGGCGCAGTAGTCCACCTGCCCGGCGCTGCCGATGTTGGCGCCGTTGGAGCCGAACAGCACCAGGTGGTCCAGGTCCTGGTCGGCCAGGACCTCCTCCAGGACGAGCGTGCCCCGGACCTTGGGCCGCAGGACCTCGGCGGCCTCGCGCAGGTCCTTGAGCTGGATGAGGCCCCCGCCCGCCAGCCCGGCGGCGTGGAAGACGGTGTGGACGCCGCCCCAGCGCCGGACGGCCTCGTCCACGACCGCGCGCATCGCGTCCCGGTCGGTGACGTCGGCGCGGACGACGAGCAGCTGCGCGCCGCGGTCCCGGAGCCGCTTGAGGCGGTGCACGATCTCGGTGGTCCGGCGGTCGCCCGTGCCCGCGTCGAGCCAGGCTCCCCACTCCTCGGCGGGCGGGAGGCCGGTGCGCGAGGTCAGGACGATGCGGGCCCCGTCGGACGCCAGGTGCTCGGCCAGCGCCAGGCCCAGGCCGCCGGTGCCGCCCGTGATGAGGTGGACGCGGTCCCTGCGCGCGCCCGGAACCGTGCGGGCCGGGGGCAGGGGGTGGGGCAGGAAGTGCTGCGCCCAGCGGTGGGGGCCGCGGTGGGCGACGGTCTCCGTGCCGGGGGCGGGCTCGCTCGCCAGCTCCGCCGCCAGCCGGTCGACCAGCCGCGGGTCGGGCGCCGGCCCGCAGTCGATGTCGACGCTGCGGCAGGCCGTGTCCGGCAGCTCGCGGGACATGACCCGGCAGGGGCCGAGCAGGGTGGCCTTGGCCGGGTCGAGGACCTCGTCGCCGGTGACGCAGTGCAGCCCGTTGCTGAGCACCCAGAATCGGCGCGGCTCCCCGTCGGCGTGGCGGGACAGGGACGTGGTGAGGCGGACCAGGCTCTCGAAGCCGAGCCGCAGCGCCGTGTCCGGGTCGCTCCGGTCCGCACGCACGGGCGCGGTCACGCTCCAGCAGTGGACGATGCGGGTGGGCACGCCGTCCGGGCCGTCGGCGAGGGCGGCCAGGAGCCGGTCGTGGTCGGCGCCCGAGGCCGGATCGACGGTGAACCGGCCGTAGCCGTCGTCCGTCCAGGCGTCGGAGGCGGCCACCTCGGTGACCCTGGCGCCGCCCTCGCGCAGCCGTCGCGCGAGCGCCCCTCCCACGCCCAGGCCGTCGGTGAGCACCATCCAGTGCCGGCTGTGGTCGGGGGCGGTGCGCAGGGGCAGCGGGGCGCGCTGCCAGGACGGGACGTGGAACCAGTCCGCCGTGTTCTCGTGCCGGCGGGGGACGCCGTCCTCCGCCCCGTGCTCCTGCTGCGCGGCCGGCTCGACCTTGTCCAGCCAGTGCTTCTTGCGGTGGAAGGGGTGGGTGGGCAGGGGGATGCGGCGGGGGTTGCGGTCGGCGTGGTAGGCGTCCCAGTCGGGTGTGGTGCCGTGGAGCCAGAGCTGTCCGAGGGTCTGGTGCAGGGTCTGGACGGCGGTGCGGGGGTCGCGCCTGTGCGGCAGGCTGTTCAGGGTCGTCGCCGGGTGCTCGTGCCCGTTCAGGACGCGCCGGGCGAGGCTGCGCAGGGTCTGGCCGGGGCCGACCTCGAGCAGGGTGGTGTGGGGCCCGTGTGCGGCGGTGAGGACGCCGGCGGCGAACTCGACGGTGGCCAGGATGTGCCGTCCCCAGTACCCGGGATCCTGGGCCTGCTCCGGGGTGATCCAGTCGCCGGTGACGTTGGAGACGAAGGGAATCACCGGGGGGCGCCGTTCGGCGGCGGCCACGGCCGCGGTGAACTCCTCGACCATCGGCGCCATGAGCTCGGAGTGGAACGCGTGCGACGTGGCCACCTCCTGCGTGCTCCACCCGTGTTCGCGGGCGGTCCGCGCGAAGGCGTCGAGCGCCTCCCGCGGGCCGGAGACCACGCAGTCCCGGGGACCGTTGTGCGCGGCCAGGGACAGTGGGGGCGGGAGGACCGCCTGCACGGCTTCGCGGTCGGCCACGGTGTTGAGCATGGCCCCGGGGGCCTGGTCCTGCATGAGCTGCCCGCGCAGGGCGACCAGGCGCAGGGCGTCGGGCAGGGTGAAGACCCCGGCGAGGGTGGCGGCGGTCCATTCGCCGAGGCTGTGGCCGAGCATGCCGGTGGGGGTGATGCCCCAGTGCTGCCAGAGCCGGGCCAGGGCGTATTCCAGGACGAACAGGGCGGGCTGGGTCCAGCGGGTCTGATCCAGCTGTGCGGGGTCGGGGGTGGTGAGGAGCAGGTCGCGGATGTCGGTGTCGAGCAGCGGCTGCAGGATCCGGGCGCACTCGTCGACGGCGGCGCGGAAGTGGGGCTCCTCCCCGTAGAGGCCGTGGGCCATGCGCGGGTGCTGGGACCCCTGGCCGCTGAACAGGAACACGACAGGGGGGCCGTCGCGGAGGACCCGCGCGCTGTGCGCGGACGCGGGGTCGCGTGTCTCCAGGGCGGCGGCGACGGCGTGTGCGTCGGGGCCGGTGACGGTGCGCCGGTGCGGGAACTCGCGGCGTCCGACGGCCAGGGTGTACCCGGTATCGGTGAGGTCGGGGTCGTGCATGCGCAGGTGGGCGGCCATGCGGTCGGTGAGGTCCTCCAGCGCCTCGGGGGTGCGCGCCGACAGGGTGAGCAGCGTGGTGCTGCGGGCACTCGTGGAGCGCGTGGGCGGCGCAGGGGCCTCCTCCAGGACCAGGTGGGCGTTGGTGCCGCCGAAGCCGAACGCGCTGACGCCCGCGCGCCGGGGGCGGTCCCCGCGCGGCCAGGGCGTCAGCTCGGTGACGACGTCGAACGGAGTGGCCGCGAAGTCGATGTCGGGGTTGGGCGTGCGGTGGTTGAGCGTGGGCGGCAGCTCCCCGTGCTCCAGCGCCAGCACCGTCTTGAGCAGCCCGGCGATGCCGGCGGCGGCGTCCAGGTGGCCGACGTTGCCCTTGACCGTGCCCAGGCGGACGCGCCGGTCGGTGGTGTAGGAGCGTGACAGCGCCTGCACCTCGATGGGGTCCCCCAGCGCCGTCCCGGTCCCGTGGGCCTCCACGTAGTCGACCCCGCCCGGGTCCAGGCCGGCGCGGGCCAGGGCCGCCGCGACCACCGCGGCCTGGCCGCTCACGCTGGGCGCGGTGAAGCCGACCTTGACCGCCCCGTCGTTGTTGACCGCCGATCCGCGGATGACGGCGTGGACCGTGTCGCGGTCGGCGAGCGCGTCCTCCAGCCGTTTGAGCACCACCACGCCCACGCCCGTGCCGAAGACGGTACCTCTGGCGTCGGCGTCGAAGGGGCGCACGTGGCCGTCCGGGGACAGGAACGATCCCTCCTGGTGCACGTAGCCGGTGTTGAGCCCCGGGTCCACGTGCACGCCGCCGGAGAGCGCCATGTCGCACTCGCCGTCGAGCAGGCTCCGGCAGGCGGTGTGCACCGCCACCAGCGCCGTCGAGCACGCGGTCCGCAGGGACAGGCTCGGCCCCTTCAGGTCCAGCTTGTAGGAAACCCGTGTGGAGAGGAACCCCAGCTCGTTGCCGACGAGGACCTGGGTCCGGCCCAGGGTGTCCACGAGGCGCCGGTGCGAGTGCACGTGGGCCAGGTACCGATTGGCCCCCGCGCCGCCGAACACCCCGATCGCGCCGTCGTGGCGGGCCGCGTCGTAACCGGCGTCCTCCAGCGCCTGCCAGGACGTCTCCAGGAACAGCCGGTGCTGCGGGTCCATCACCTGCGCCTCGCGGGCGGTGTAGCCGAAGAACTCCGCGTCGAACTCGTCCGCGCCCTCGAACCTCGGCACGGCCCTGACGTAGTCCGGCTTGCCGGACTCCTCGCCGGGAACCCCGGCGGCCTCCAGCTCCTCCTCGCTCAGGCGCCCGATCGACTCCACGCCCTCGCGCAGGTTCGCCCAGAACGCGGACAGGTCCGCGGCTCCGGGGAAGCGCCCGGCCATCCCGACGACGGCGACGCCCCCGCGCGGCCCCCCGCCGCCCGCGGCCGTCACCGCTCCTCCCCGCGGCCGTCGACGAGCTCGCCGAGGGTGCGCACGGTGGGGCCCTCGTAGACGATGGTCAGCGGGACCGCCACGGCGAGCTCCTGGCGCAGCCGGTGCACGACCTGCAGGCCGAGGAGGGAGCTGCCGCCCAGCTCGAAGAAGTTGTCGTGCACGCCCACGGACTCGACGCCGAGGAGCTCCTGCCAGATCCGCGCGATCCGCTCCTCCGTGGCTCCGGCCGGGGCGACGTAGGGGTTGCGCAGCTGGGGCCGCTCGTGCAGGCGGACCGGGGCCGGCGCGTCGGCGACCGGGTCCGCCCACAGCCGCACGCGGGCGGCCAGGTCCCCGGTGGAGACGGCGACCTGGGGCATGGGCGCGGAGCGCAGCAGCCGCTCGAAGACCCGGCGGCCCTCCTCCGGGGCCAGGGCCAGTTCGCGCACGGCGGCGCCGAGGTCGGTGCGCGCCCGCCCCTCCTCCCGGGCGAACAGCCAGGCCTCCCAGTTCACGCTGGTCCACGGCTGCTCCGGGCCGTGGTGCCGCTGGGCGAAGGCGTCCAGGGCGGCGTTGGCGGCGGCGTAGGCGGCGAACCCGAGCCCGCCCAGGATCGAGGCGACCGAGGAGCTGATGACCGCGAAGTCCAGGCGCTGTCCGGCGAACACCTCGTGCAGGACCCGGGCGCCGTGCAGCTTGGGGCCGAAGTGCCACGCGCACTCCTGCGGCCCCAGCTCCGTGATGGTGCGGTGGGCGTCCTGCCCTGTGGTCCCGGCGCAGTGCAGGATCCCGTTGACCGGACCCAGCTCACGGGACACCCGCTCCCGGACCGCGCGCACGGCCGCGAGGTCGCCGACGTCGGCGGCGACCACCGTCACCGTCGATCCGAGCTCCTCGATCCCGCGCACCGCCCGGACGGCCGACGCGGTGGGCCCGGGCAGCGCCGGGTCGTCCCACTCCTCGCGGGGCGGCAGGCCCCTGCGCCCGAGCAGGACCAGGTGCACCCGCTCCTGTTCGGCGAGGGCCCCGGCCATGAGCAGTCCGATCTTCCCCAGGCCGCCGGTGACCAGGTAGACGCCGTCCCTCCGGACCGGAGGGGCCGTGCCGCCCCGGAGTTCGACCGGTTCGTAGCCCTGGGCCCACAGGTGCCTTCCGCGCAGCGCGAGGACGGGCTCCTGCGGGGGGTGGGCCAGGTGGTCCAGCAGGCGGCCGGCGAGCTCGGGCGGCCCGGCGGGGCCGTCCGTCCGCACGTCCAGGTGGACGCACTCCAACGACGGGTACTCCTGGACGGCCACCTTGCAGATGCCCTGGACCGCGGCCTTGGGCGGGCAGAGCGGTTCGTCGCCGAGCACCGGGTGGACCTCGCTGGAGACCACGTCCCAGCGCTGCGGCCCGGCCATGAGCTCGTCCGCGCACGCCTGCGTCCAGTGGACCAGGCTGGTGAAGGCGCGGTCGAGCAGGTCCTGGACCTGTGCGGGGTCGGCGGCCCGTCCGGCGTCGGCGCCGACGCTCCAGCAGTGGACCACCCGCTCGGGCACCGCCCCCTCGGCGCGCAGCGACTCGGCCAGCCGGGTGAAGTGCTCGGGCCGCGCGGGGTCCAGGACGTAGGAGTCCTCACGGTCGCGGCTCCACCCGTCGCCCGCCCGCACGGTGCGCACCGCGGCGCCCGTGTGCGCGAGCCGCTCGGCGAGCGCCGAGCCCAGCCCCGTGTCGTCGGCGAAGACCAGCCACCGCTGTGCGGCCAGGCGCCCGGCGTCCGCCGCGGGGGCGGGGGGCAGCCGCCGCCAGGAGGGGGCGTGGAACCAGTCGTCCGGCGATCCGACGCGCTCCTGCACCGACCTGTCGCGCAGGCCGTCCCGCCGACCCGGTTCCAGCCAGTAGCGGCGGCGCTCGAAGGGGTAGGCGGGCAGGGGCACACGCCTGGCGGACCCGCGCGGAGGGGAGGGGAGCTCGCGTCCGGCGAGCCAGAGCCGGCCCGCCGCTCCGAGCATCGCGGCCCGGTCGCTGCCGCCGAGGAAGGTGTTCGGCAGGGAGGGCACGACGACCCGGTCGGTGGCCGCCGCGGCGGGGTGCTGCAGGACGTCCGGGGTCAGGGTGGGGGCGGGGCCGACCTCGGCGACCACGATGTCCGGAACGGACCACAGCGTCCGCAGCCCGTCCGAGAAGCGCACGGTCAGCCGCATGTGCCGTGCCCAGTAGTCCGGGTCGACCGCCTGCTCGCCGGTGATCCACGTCCCGGTCGTGTTGGACACGAAGGGCCGCTCGGGCGGGTGCAGCTCCACCGAGCGCACCAGCCGCGCGTACGGTTCGACCACCGCGTCCATCGCCGGAGAGTGGAAGGCGAAGCGCGTGTTCAGCCGGCGGCCGGGGGTGCCCGCCTGCTCCAGGTCGGCGGCGGCCTTCTCGATGCCCTCGACCGTGCCCGAGAGCACGCAGTTCCGCGGCCCGTTGACGGCCGCCAGCCCGACCTCGTCGCCGGTGTGGCGCTGGGCCGCCTCCTCGGAGAGGGGGACGGCGAGCATCGCGCCCTCGGGCTGCTGCTCGATCAGGCGTGCGCGCTCCACCACCAGGCGCAGCGCGTCGGGCAGGGAGAACACCCCGGCCGCGCAGGCCGCCACGTACTCGCCCAGGCTGTGGCCGATCATCGCCTCGGGGGCCACGCCCCAGGAGTCCCACAGCCGGACCAGCGCGTACTCGAGGGCGAACACGGCCGGGTACCCGAGGAGCGGCCGGTCGACGGGGGCCCGGCCGCGCGCGGGTTGCTCCAGCATGCGCCGGAAGTCCGGGGAGGGCGGGGCCGCGGCGTCGTCACCGGCGAACATGTGCTCGCGCACGTCCTGGCCGAGCAGCGGCTCCAGCAGCGCCGCGCACTCGTCCACGGCTTCCTTGAACACGGCCTCCCGGGCGTACAGGCCCCGTGCCATGCCCGGGTACTGCGAGCCGAAGCCCGTGAACACGAACCCCACCGGCCGGTGGGCGGTCTCCGGGGCCAGGGCGGACAGCAGGCGCCCGTCGTCGCGGGCGTCGAGGGCGCCGAGCGCCTCCTCGGTGCTGGAGCACACCACCATGCGGCGGTGGGGGAAGGCCTTGCGCTGCCGGAGGGTGAACGCCATGTCGCGCAGGTCGGTGTCCGGGTGGGCGCGGAGGTGCTCCTGGAGCCGGTCGGTGGCGCTCTCGAGCGCCTCGGGGCTGCGGGCGGAGAGCACCAGCAGCTCCTCCCGGCCGGGTTCCGACGGCTCCTCGGACCGGGGGCGGGGCGGGGCCTGTTCGAGGACGACGTGCGCGTTGGTGCCGCCCAGGCCGAAGGAGCTCACCCCGGCGCGCCGGGGCCCGTCCCCCTGGGGCCAGTCGCGCAGCCGCGTGTTGACGTAGAAGGGGCTCCCGTCCATGCCCAGCCGCGGGTTGGGCTCCTCGAAGTGCAGGCTGGGCGGGATCTGCCCGTGCTCCACCGCGAGCACCGTCTTGATCAGCCCGGCCACCCCGGCCGCGGAGTCCAGGTGCCCGATGTTGCTCTTGACCGAGCCCAGGGCGCACCCGTGCGCCGGGAGTCCGGCGAAGGCGGAGGTGAGCGCGGAGAACTCGATCGGGTCCCCGAGGTTGGTCGCGGTCCCGTGCAGCTCGACGTAGCCGATGCTGCCGGGGTCGACGTCCGCGTTGGCCAGCGCGGTGGCGATCACCTCGGCCTGGGTCGCCGCGCCGGGCGCGCTGAACCCGGCCCGGCGTGAGCCGTCGTTGTTGAGCGCCGTGCCCTTGATGACGGCGTGGATGTGGTCGTCGTCGGCGAGCGCGTCGCCCAGCCGCTTGAGGACGACCATGCCCGCGCCCTCGCCGCCGACGGTGCCCCGGGCCCGCGCGTCGAAGGTGCGGCAGTAGCCGTCGGGGGACAGGATGCCGTCCTGGCGGAAGAGGTAGCCGTCGCGGCGTGTGGCGTCGACGGCCACTCCGCCGGCCAGGGCCATGTCGCACTGGAAGGCCAGCAGCGACTGGCAGGCCTCGGCGACCGCGACCAGCGAGGTCGAGCAGGCCGACTGCACGTTGACGCTGGGGCCCCGCAGGCCGAGCTTGTAGGAGATCCGGCTGCTGACGAAGTCGGAGCGGTTGCCGATCACCGTCTGCTTGTCGCCCAGGAGCCGCTCGGCGTCGGGCTGGGTGGCGACGTTGAACAGCAGGTAGGTGTTGTTGCCCGCGCCCGCGTAGACGCCGATCGGTCCGTCGAAGCGGTCGGGGGCGTGCCCGGAGCTCTCCAGGGCCGACCAGGCGCACTCCAGCAGCACCCGGTGCTGCGGGTCCATGATCTCGGCCTCGCGGGGGGAGTAGCCGAAGAAGGCGGCGTCGAACCTCTCGGAGTCCTCCAGCAGGTAGCCCGCGGCGACGAAGTCCTCGTGGCCGCGCACGTCCGCGGGCACGCCCCGCGCGGCCAGCTCCTCGTCGGAGAAGCGGGTGTCCGAGCACACCCCGGCCTTGAGGTTGCTCCAGAACTCCCCGACGTCGCGGGCCCCGGGGAAGCGTCCGGCCATGCCGACGACCGCGATGTCGAGGCTGTCGTCGTGCTCGTCGCCCGTGTCGGGCGCCGGCTGGTTCATGCCCGGCCTCGCTTCGCTCGTAGCTGCTGTTGGCGGCGGCGCAGCAGCGCGTTCTGCTGCGCCCCCCGTGCCGCTTCCGGCGGGAGCGGCTGTTCCGGCTCCCCGGAGGCGAGGAACGCGGCCTGCGCGCGCACGGTCGTGTGCTGGAACAGGCCGAGGAGGTCGATGTCGCGGCCGGTCCCGGCCCGCAGGCGGTGCTGGAGCTCGACCAGGAGCAGCGAGTGCCCGCCCAGGTCGAAGAAGTTCTGTTCCATTCCCACCTCCTCCACCCCGAGCAGCTCCCGCCACGCGTCCGCGACCAGGCGCTCCAGCCCGTTCGCCGGCGGCAGGGGGGCGGAGGCGGCCGTCGTCGGCGCCGGCACCGGGGGCAGGGCCGAGCGGGCGACCTTGCCGTGCCCGGACAGCGGCAGGCGCTCCATGGGCACCACCGCCTGCGGGACCATGTGCGGGGGGATCCGCTCCCCGAGGTGCCGTTCCAGGTCGGCCCGGTCGAACGAGGCGGGGGAGTGCGGTTCGACGTAGGCCACGATCCCGCGGCCGCCCGCGAGGTCGTCGCGGACGACGGTGGTGGCGTTGCGGACCTGGGGGTGGGACTTCAGGGCGGAGTCGATCTCGCCCAGTTCGACGCGGAAGCCGCGCACCTTGATCTGGTCGTCGCGGCGCCCGAGGAAGGCGATGGTGCCGTCGGGCAGGCGGCGCACGATGTCGCCGGTGCGGTAGAGCCGCTCGCCCGCCCGTGGGCCGAGGGTGTCGGGGACGAACGCCTCCCGGGTGAGGTCGGCCCTGTCGTGGTAGCCCCGGGCGAGGTTGGCGCCGCCGATGAGGAGTTCGCCCGAGACGCCCGTGGGCACCTGTTGCCCGGCCGCGTCCACCACGTGGGCGCGGGTGTTGGGGAGGGGCACGCCGATGGGCGCGGTGTCCCACTCCGCCCGCAGGTGGTCGCCGACGGCGAGGGCGAGGACGCCGACGGTCGTCTCGGTGGGCCCGTAGTGGTTGTAGACGCGGCAGTGGGGGACCGAGCGCTGGATCCCGCGCAGCCACCGCCAGTCGGAGGGCTCTCCCCCCACGATGAGCAGGCGGCGCGGCAGGAGCTCCGCGAAGCGCGGGGAGGACTGCAGCGCCCGCAGGTGGGAGGGGGCGATCTTCAGGCAGTCCACGCCCCGGTCCCGGACCCAGTCCGCGAGCCGGTCCGCGTCCAGGGCGGTCTCCCGCGGGATCAGGTGCACCTGCCCGCCGGTGCACAGGGGAGGCACGAGGGCGGTGACGCTGGAGTCCACCGTCAGCGGCTGCACCATCGCGAAGCTGAGCGGTTCGCGCAGGCCGAACCTGTCGATGACGGCGAAGGTGTAGCTCAGCAGCTGGCGGTGCTCGATCACCACGCCCTTGGGCCTGCCGGTGGAACCGGACGTGTAGAGCAGGTACGCGGCCGTGTCGAGTCCGCAGGACCCCTCGGCGGGCCTGTCGTCGGGGCGGCCCCGGAGCACGGACCAGTCGCGGTCCAGCTCGACGACGCCGCGGCCCGGTCCGAAGGAGAGGGCGGGGTCGGTGGTCACCACGGTCCGCACCGCCGCGTCGGCGAGGATCGCGGCCCTGCGTTCGGCCGGGTCGGCGGGCTCCAGCGGAACGTAGGCGCCGCCGGCCTTGAGGATGCCCAGGACGGCCACCACCAGCCTGGCGCCCCGTTCCGAGCACAGGCCCACCGTCGTCTCGGCGCCCACGCCCTGTTCGCGCAGCAGGTGGGAGAGCTGGTTGGCGCGCCGGTCGAGCTCGCTGTAGGTGAGCGCGGCCTCGGGGGTGCGCACCGCGACCGCGTCGGGGGTGCGCCGGGCCTGGGCCTCGAACAGCTCGTGGAAGGGCTGTGCGGGGACGGCGGTCTCGGTGCTGTTGAGCGCGGCGGTGAGGCGCTCCTCCTCCGCGGTGAGCACGGGCAGGTCGCGGACGGCCCGGTCTGGTGAGCCGGTCACGCCCTCCAGGAGCCGGAGCAGGTGTCCGCAGGCCCGCCGCGCGGTCGCCTCGTCGAACACGTCCGCGGCGTAGACGACCCGGCCGGCCAACCGGTCGCCGTGGTCGGTCAGCCGCACGTCCAGGTCGCAGCGGGTCGTGCGGACCGGTTCGGGACTGCCGCCGGTCTCAGGGGGGCCGTCGGAGCGGGTGAGGCCGAAACCCGGCCAGGGCAGCGCGGTCGCGCCCTGCTGGTGGTGGCGGCCGTCCTCCTCCGCCCGGCGCAGGCTCTGCCCGGCGCGGTCGACCAGTTCGCGGAAGCTCTCCGCGCCGGTGACCCGGGTCCGTGTCAGCAGAGTGCCGCCGGAGGGGCCGGGGACGGCGACCACGAGGTCCCGCGGGCCGCCGTAGCGGTGCAGCAGGACGAGGTAGAGGGCGAGGGCCGCGGCCTCGGGTCCGCCGCCGGCCTCTCCGGCCAGTGCCCGCAGCCCGGCGGTGCCCGGTGCGGGCACCTCGAACGCCACGGAGCCCGCTCTCAGCTCGCGCCGCGCGGGCGCGGGCCGGTCCCAGGGCAGCACGGTCGCGGGAAGCGGCTCGGTGGCGCCCGCGGGCTCGGGCGGACTGGTCGACGGGGCGGGGGGAAGCGTCATGGGGCCGCCTTGCGGACGTCGGGGGCTGGGCACGCGGATCACGTCGGCCGGGGGTGGGACAGGAGGTCCGTGCCCGGGGGCGGGGGTGTCTCCTTTTTCGCGTTCCAGGACACGGTTGCGGGGACCGCGCGGCCCGGGGAGGGGGCTCCTCCGTGGCGGAACCCTGTATCAGTCCGGATTCCCGCTCCTCGGGACCGCGGTATCCGCATTCCGGTGCGCCGTCGTCATCGCGCAGCCCGTTCTGTATTCGGGGAAACGGTTCCCGAGGGTAATCGGAAGCGTGGTCGGACTACGTGGAGATCACTCACGAAACCCATCCCACTCCCCTCGCCGTGGCATTGTCGGCCCACTCGCAACCCGGGCGCAGCGAAACATCAGACCGTATGGAACGAGATACCAGAACGTCGTTGTGCGGCGCAATGGCACAACGGGTTCGAGGTTCTCGCGCACCACCGCGGACCGGTGATCCCTGGCGCATAGTAACGGTTTCCCTGGTGGAGCGGAAGCCTCTGTGAACAGCCGATTCATCGGCAGTCGGGGATTCCCGGCCGGTGTGCCGTGCGCTATCATCGCCGACGACGCAGGGCTTTTATCAGGTGGGGGTGCTTGTGCGTGCCGTGTTCGCGGGCCGATCCGACCGGCGGGAACCCGGTGGCATTACCGCGTCGGGAAGGTACAGGTCAACCCCGGGGAACCGATCCGTTTCACGCCTTCTCGCCGAGTCTTCCGGAGGGGGACCGGCCAGTGGTCGCGCCTTGCGTATTTTCGGGACGGCGGTCCGGAATCGGTGATTTTGCGAGTGTGTACTCGCGTGGTTGACCGGTGGTCGTTGAAACCGATATGTCGAAATCGTGACGGTTCGAAACAACAGGCACCCCCCTGACGTTCCGTGCCCCGCTGCGGGTGCGGCGCCGTGGGGAACGGCTGCGCCATCACGGTGCAGGACGGGAAGGACGGCCAGTGAACGACGTCAGCGGGGCCCGGCCCCTGACCTTCGGGCAGGAGCGCCTGTGGTGGCTCCAGCAGCTCGACCCGCACGACGTCAGCCACAACCTGGTCCTGCGCCTGGACTTCGACCCGGGTGTCGCGGAGAACGCCCTGCGTGCGGCCCTGGACCGCCTCGTCGAGCGGCACGAGGTCCTGAGGACGGCCTACTCCGCCGACGCGGAGGGGGTCCCCCGGCAGCACGTCCTCACGGCGTTCACCCTGGAACCGGACCACGCGCGCGCCGACTCGGGCGAGGCCGTCCGGGACGCGGTCCGCGCAGCAGCCGCGCGGCCCTTCGACCTCCAGGGCGCCCCGCCGCTGCGGGCGCTGGTCGTCCGCCGCGCTGGCGGACCGGACACCTTCGCCCTGGTCGTCCACCACCTGGTGGTGGACGGGCGGTCCCTGGACATCCTGGAGCGCGACCTGCGGGCCCTCTACGGCGCCGCCCTGTCCGGAGGCGACGCGGGACTCGCGCCGGCGCCCGCCCGGTTCTCGGACGTGGCCGCGGCGCAGCGCACGCCCGACGCCGTCGCCGAGCTGTCCGAGCACGTGGACCACTGGCGCCGGGAACTCCAGGGCTTCGAACGCCTGGAGCTGCCGACCGACACGCCCCGTTCCGACGACTCCGTCCCCGAGGCGGACCGGGTGCGCTTCGAGCTGTCGCCGCAGACCACCGCCGCACTGCACCGGTTCGCCCTGCGCATGCGGGCGGCCCCCTCCAGCGTCCTGGCGGCCGCGTTCCAGTTCCTCCTGTCCAGGCAGTCGGGACAGACCGACGTCACCATCGGCACGGTCTTCACCGGCCGCACCGGCCCCGACCTCCAGGACGTCGTCGGCTTCCTCGTCAACACCACCGCCCTGCGCGCGGACCTGTCCGGGGTGCGGACCAGCGCCGAACTGGTACGCCTCGTGCAGGGCGGGCTGGCGCGGGCCCAGGCGCACCAGCACGCCCCGTTCGAGCGGGTGGCCGCGGCGGCGACGACCGCGCGCGACTCCCACCGCAACCCCGTCTTCGACGTGGTCTACGTCCACCACGGCGGGCCCGCCGAACCGGGCGGACCCGAGGGGGACCGGAGCGTCGCAAGGGTTCCGTGGAACGGTGCGGCGGCCCAGTTCGACCTGGAGTTCAGCACGGCCGTGGCCGACGGCTGCCTCCGGGGAGTCCTGACGTACCGCACCGACCTGTGGCGGCGTTCGACCGTCGAGGCGATGGCCGAGCGCCTGCGCAGGTCGATCGAGCTCGTCATCGCCGACCCCGACACCGCGATCTGGCAGTGCGACCTGCTGTCGGACGAGGAGCGCCGTCAGTTGGTGGAGGGTTGGAACGGGCCCCGCGCGGAGGCTGCTCCGGCGTCCTTGGCCGGGCTGTTCGAGGCGCAGGTCGCGCGGTCCCCGGAGGCTCCCGCCGTGGTCACGGACGAGGGGGTGACCACCTACGCCGAGCTCAACGCGCGGGTGAACCGGTTGGTCCACGAGCTGGTGGCCAGGGGTGTGCGGGTCGAGGACCGCGTCGCGGTCCTGCTGCCGCGCGGCGTGGACATGGTGGTCTGTGCTCTGGCGGTGCTCAAGGCCGGCGCTGCCTATGTGCCGGTTGATCCGGAGTTCCCTCCCGAGCGCGTCCGCTTCATCCTGGAGGACGCCCGGCCCCGGGTGGTGCTGGACGAGGGGTTCCTGGCCTCGACCGACCTGTCCGGGCGGTCGGAGGAGAATCCGGCTGCCGCCGGGTGTCCGGGGGCGGGCGCGGTGCAGGTGCTCTACACCTCCGGCTCGACGGGGCGGCCCAAGGGCGTGACCGTCACCGGCGGCTCACTCGTGAACCTGCTGTTGTCGGTGAAGCGGAACCTCCCCTTCACCGCGCACGACCGCTTCCTGGCCAGCACCACGTTCGGTTTCGACATCGCCTCGGTGGAGCTGTACCTGCCGCTGGTGTGCGGCGGCGCGACGGTCCTGGTGACGCGTGACGCGCTGCTGGACCCCCGCAAGCTGTCCGAGGCGGTCTCCACGCACGGTGTCACCCACATGCAGGCCACCCCCAGCTTGTGGAGGACCCTGCTCGAGGCGGGGGTCGACCTGTCCGGCGTGCATGCCGTGACGGCGGGAGAGCCCGTCACACGGGAACTGGCCGACGCGCTGGCCTCGGCCTCGCGGGGCGTGACCAACGGCTACGGGCCCACCGAGACCACGGTCTACTCGACCACCTGCCGCCTGTCCGCGGATGCCCCGGTGACCATCGGCACCGCGGTCGACAACACGCGGGTGTACGTGCTGGACGGTGCGTTGGCGCCCGTGCCGGTAGGGGTCGAGGGCGAGTTGTACATCGCGGGCGCGGGTGTGGCGCGCGGGTACCACGAGCGTCCCGGCCTCACGGCGGGCCGGTTCGTGGCCGACCCCTACGGTGAGCCGGGTTCGCGGATGTACCGCACCGGTGACGTGGTCCGGTGGAGTCCCGAGGGCGCCCTGGAGTACGTGGGGCGCTCCGACTTCCAGGTCAAGCTGCGTGGTTTCCGCATCGATCCGGGTGAGGTGGAGGCTGTCCTGGCGGCGCACCCGCAGGTTGCGCGAGCGGTGGTGGTGCTGCGCGAGGACACCCCCGGGGAGAAGCGCCTGGTGGCCTACCACGTTCCCGTCGAGGGTGCGGAGGCCCCGGAGAGCGGGGAACTGCGCCATCTCGCGGGCGTGGACCTGCCCGCCTACATGGTTCCGTCGGCGTTCGTGGCCCTGGAGACGTTCCCGTTGACGCCGAACGGCAAGGTGGACCGGGCCGCACTGCCGGCCCCCGAGGCCGGGGACACGGTCGGACGGGGGCCGCGGACCGCGCGGGA
>NZ_JBHSUF010000031.1:0-64150 GCF_042660575.1 Nocardiopsis tropica | reverse complement strand
GGCCGGGGCGGGCCTGCTCTACGACCTGGGCCCGCAGGGCGGCGGCGACCAGCGCGCCCCGCGTGCCGCTCCCGGCGCCGGCGCTCCGCGTCCGGGCGGTCCCGCAGGCGGACCTCCGCGTCCCGGCGGCGACGCCGGCGGACCCCGTCCCGGCGGTCCGCGTCCCAGTCCCATGAACATGCCCTCGTCCCGTCCGGCCTCGCCCGCGGGCGGCGGTCGTGGCGGTGCCGGCGGCGGTCGTCCGGGCGGTGGCGGCGGTGGCGGCGGTCGCGGGGGAGCCCCCGCGGGTGCGGGTCCGCGTCCCGGTGGCGGCGGCGGTGCCGGCGGCGGTCGTCCGGGCGGCTTCGGCGGTCGCCCCGGCGGCGGCGGTCGTGGTCGCGGCGGCGGAACCGCCGGTGCGTTCGGCCGTCCGGGCGGTCGTCCCGGGCGTGCCCGCAAGTCCAAGAAGCAGCGGCGCCAGGAGTTCAACGACCTCCAGGCACCGTCCTTCGGCGGCGTCAAGATCCCGAGCGGCAACAACCAGGTCATCCGCCTGTCCCGCGGCGCCTCGCTGTCGGACTTCGGTGACAAGATCGACGTCAACCCGGCGTCGCTCGTCCAGGTCATGATGCACCTGGGTGAGATGGTCACCGCGACCCAGTCGCTGCCCGACGAGTCGCTCCAGCTGCTGGGCGAGGAGCTCAGCTACCGCATCGAGGTCGTCAGTCCCGAGGACGAGGACCGCGAGCTGCTGGAGTCCTTCTCCATCGAGTTCGGCGAGGACGACGGCACGGCCGAGGACCTGCGTCCCCGTCCGCCCGTGGTCACCGTCATGGGCCACGTCGACCACGGTAAGACCCGACTGCTGGACACCATCCGCAAGACCAACGTCGTCAGCGGCGAGGCCGGCGGTATCACCCAGCACATCGGCGCCTACCAGGTCGCCACCGAGGTGGACGGCGAGGAGCGCAGGCTCACCTTCATCGACACCCCGGGCCACGAGGCGTTCACCGCCATGCGTGCCCGCGGTGCGAAGGTCACCGACATCGCGGTCCTGGTGGTCGCGGCCGACGACGGCGTCAAGCCGCAGACGGCCGAGGCCATCGACCACGCCAAGGCGGCCGAGGTGCCGATCGTGGTCGCGGTCAACAAGATCGACGTCGAGGGCGCCGACCCGCAGCGGGTCCGTGCGCAGCTCACCGAGTACGGCCTGGTCGCCGAGGAGTACGGCGGCGACGTCCAGTTCGTGGACATCTCCGCGCTCAAGGGCGACAACATCGACGGCCTGCTCGAGTCGATCGTGCTGACCTCCGACGCCTCGCTCGACCTGACCGCCAACCCGGACATGGACGCCCAGGGTCTGGCCATCGAGGCCTACCTGGACCGCGGTCGCGGTTCCATGGCCACGGTGCTGGTCCAGAGGGGCACGCTCAACGTCGGCGACTCGATCGTCTGCGGCGACGCCTACGGCCGCGTGCGCGCCATGCTCGACGAGCACGGCAACAACGTGCAGAGCGCCGAGCCGTCCCGTCCGGTGCAGGTGGTGGGTCTGACCAACGTTCCCAGCGCCGGCGACAGCTTCCTGGTCGTCAAGGACGACCGGGTGGCACGTCAGATCGCCCAGCAGCGCGAGGCGCGCGAGCGCTTCGCCCAGCAGGCGCGTTCGGCCCGCCGCGTCACGTTCGAGACCTGGCAGGACGCCCTCAAGGAGGGTGAGCGCTCCGAGCTGCTCCTCCTCATCAAGGGCGACATGTCCGGTTCGGTCGAGGCGCTGGAGGAGTCGCTCCTCAAGATCGACTCGGGTGGCGACGAGGTCAACATCCGCGTCATCGGCCGCGGTGTCGGTGCGATCACGCAGAACGACATCAACCTGGCGTCGTCCGCCGACGCGATCATCATCGGCTTCAACGTTCGGCCCGAGGGCAAGAACAGCGAGCTGGCCGATCGCATGGGCGTCGACATCCGGTACTACTCGGTGATCTACCAGGCCATCGACGAGGTCGAGGCCGCGGTCAAGGGCCTCCTCAAGCCGGTCTACGAGGAAGTCCAGCTCGGCAGCGCCGAGGTCCGCGAGGTCTTCAAGGTTCCGAAGATCGGCAACATCGCGGGCTCGATCGTCCGTAGCGGCCTCATCCGCCGCAACACCAAGGCACGGATCATCCGCGAAGGGGTTGTCATCTCCGAGAACCTCACCGTGGAGTCCCTGCGGCGGTTCAAGGACGACGCGACCGAGGTCCGCGAGGGCTTCGAGTGCGGTATCGGTGTCGGCTACAACGACATCCGTATCGCTGACGTCATCGAGACCTACGAGATGCAGGAGAAGTCCCGCGACTGACCCTCGCGGAGTCTGATCCGAAGGGGCCCCGGCCGTGTGGCCGGGGTCCCACACTCTTTCCCCACAACACCACAGGTGATCATTTGTACGTCGGGTCGCTGACCCTGGACGTCCTTCTCGGTGACGTCCACTCGCTCAAACAGAAGCGCTCGCTGGTCCGGCCGGTGATCGCCGAACTGCGCCGCAAGTTCTCCGTCTCGGTGGCCGAGGTCGGGGACCACGACCTGTACCGACGGGCCAAGGTCGGCGTGGCGGTGGTCGCGCCGACGGCGGCGCACGCCCGTGACCTGATGGACACCTGCGAACGTTTCGTCGCGGGACGTCCCGAACTGGAGCTGCTCTCCGCCAGGCAGCGGCTCTTCAACGAAGAGGAAGACTGACGATGGTTGACGCCGCACGCGCGCGGAAGATCGCCGACCGCATCCAGCGCATCGTCGCCGAGATGCTGGACCGGAGGATCAAGGACCCGCGCCTGGGATTCGTCACCGTGACCGACGCGCGCATCACCGCCGACCTGCGGGACGCCACGGTGTACTACACGGTGTTCGGCAGCCCGGAGGAGAAGGCCGCCTCCGCCGCCGCTCTGGAGAGCGCCAAGGGCGTCATCCGCAGCGAGGTGGGGCGCCAGACCGGTATCCGGCACACGCCGAGCCTGGCCTTCGTCATCGACGAGGTCCAGGAGAACGCCCAGCACATCGAGGAACTGCTGGTCAAGGCGCGCCAGTCCGACGCCGAGGTGGCCGAAAAGGCGACCGGCGCGAAGCACGCGGGAGAGGCCGACCCGTACAAGGCGCCCCGCGAGGACGACGAGGACGAGGACGAGTAGCCTCCCTCCCCGTTCCAGCACCACCGGCGGCGGCGCGGTCGCGCCGCCGCCGTCCCCTTCCCTCCAGAAGCTCCGAGGAGAGCCATGGCCGAGAGCGGCGTCGTCGTCGTCGACAAGCCCGCCGACTGGACCTCGCACGACGTGGTCGCCAAGACGCGCGGGCTGGCACGCACGCGCCGGGTCGGCCACGCGGGCACCCTCGACCCGATGGCCACGGGGGTCCTCGTGCTGGGGATCGAGAAGGGCACCAAGCTCCTCGGCCACCTGACGCTGACCGAGAAGGAGTACGCGGCGACCATCCGGCTGGGGCTGGTGACCAACACCGACGACGCGGAGGGGGAGCCCGGTGCGCGGGTCGACGCCTCGGAGGTCGGGGACGAGGCCGTGCACGTGGCGGTCGCCCGGCTGACCGGTGAGATCCAGCAGGTCCCGCCGCAGGTCAGCGCGATCAAGGTGGACGGCAAGCGCGCCTACAAGTCGGCGCGTGAGGGCAAGGAGGTCGTGCTCCGGCCCCGCACGGTCACCGTGGCGCGGTTCGAGGTCACCGCCGTCCGCAGGGTGGAGGACGCCGACGGCGTCTTCGTGGACGTGGACGCCTCCGTCACGTGCTCCAGCGGCACCTACATCCGCGCACTCGCCCGGGACATGGGCGAGGACCTGGGCGTGGGAGGCCACCTGACCGCGCTGCGCCGTACGCGGGTGGGGCCCTACGACCTGTCGCAGGCCCGCACGCTCGACCAGCTGGCCGCGGAGTTCACGCAGGTGCCGCTGGCCCGCGCGGTCGCGGTGGCCTTCCCGGTGCGCATGCTCACCGACGACGAGACCCGCCTGGTCCGGAACGGGAACCGGATCGGGCCGAGCTCGCTCGGCCCCGGGCCGGTCGGCATGTTCGCCCCCGACGGCCGGGTGATCGCGCTGGGGGAGAACCGCAGGGACCACATGAAGCCCCTGGTGGTGTTCGAGCCGGCCTGACCCTCCGGGCGCCTCAGGACACGCCGAGGAGGTCCGCGAGGGCGGCGGTCAGCTCCGCCGGGCGCTCGACGGACGGAAGGTGTCCGGTCTCCGGCATCTCCAGCAGGCGTGCCCCGGGGATCCCCTCGGCGTACAGGTCGGCCACATCCCGGACGGGGCCGGGCTCCGACAGGCCCTTCACCACGAGCGCGGGCGCGGCGATCTCGCCGAGCCGCTCCTTGGACGGCCTGCCTGGCCAACGGGTGGTGAGGGCGGGCCCGGACCACCGGCGGGCGAACAGCTCCCGCAGCATCAGGAGGACCGTGTCCCACGCCTCGGGCGGCATGTCCTCGGGGTCCCGTCCGGGGCCCAGCACCATGAAGCGGGCCTGGGCCTGCGCCATCGCGGCGACGTCCGCGGGGTCGGGCTCCGCGCGTCCGGCGGCGTACACCTCCAGGCGCTCGTGGGGGACGGCGGCCAGGACCATCTTCCGCGACTCGCGGACGAACACCTCGGGCCATTCGTGCCCCGACAGGCCCGGACACACCAGGGCCAGGGACTCGACCCGGTCGGGCGCGGCCAGCGCGGCGTCCGCGCAGCAGGCGCCGCCGTAGGAGGCGCCCACGAGGGTCGCGCGCCCGATGCCGAGCCCGTCCATGAGGGCGAGCAGGTCCTCGTGGTGGGTGACGGGCCCCTCGTGGTCGGCCGAACCGCCGTGGCCCCGCCAGTCGTACCGGACCACCCGGTGGGTTCGCGAGAAGGCGGCGAACTGGTGGTCCCACATGCGCCGGTCACCGACCCCGGCGTGCACGAACACGATCGCCGGCCCGGAGCCGGCCTCGTCGTACGCGAGCCGGGTGTCTCCCGTGTCGATCATCGCCATCCGGGCACGTTAGCGGTGGCGGAGGCGTGTGCCAACCCCGCTCTGCCGGCGGAGGGGCGGCGCACCGCCCGGACGCGCCGCGCACGGGCCCTCGCGTCCGCCGCAGCCCCGCTTCCTCCAGTTCCCCGCGCACCAACCCGGTGCATCGGCTGGGACAGCAGGAAGGCTCGAAAGAGGGAATTCTGGCGTGAATCATGTACAGCTCATGGCCTGTTGGCTAGCATTGACGCCATGACGACGATGCCGCTGGCGGAAGCCAGGAACCACCTGTCCAAGATCGTCGACGAGGTCGAGAGAACCCACGACGCCGTCACCATCACCCGCAACGGCAGGCCCAGCGTCGTGGTGATCTCCGTGGACGACTACGAGTCGATGACGGAGACCTTCGCCCTCCTGGGCAGCCCCGAGGAGCAGCGGAGGCTGAAGGAGGCCGAGGAGTCCCTGGAGGCCGGGGACGTGACGACGGCGGCGGAGATGGCTGACCTGATGCGCGAGAGGGTCCGTCGGGAGGACAACGGGTGAGCGATCGCTACGCCCTCGTGCTCGCGCGACCGGCGCGACGGGCGCTCACCGACGAACTCCCCCTCAAGATCGCCTCGGCGGTCTGGGAGCTGGTCGACGGTGACCTCGGAACGAAACCCCGCGCCGTGGGAAAACCCCTGAACGCCCCCTTCACCGGGCAATGGGTGGCCAGGCGCTCCTCCTACCGCGTGCGGTACCGGATCGACGAGGCCGCGCGCCGGGTCACCGTGCTCGACATCCAGGGCAGGGCCGACGCGTACCACTACTCGGGTGGTCGCTGAGAAGGGCGGCGCCTCCGCGGCGGGGGAGTGTGCCGGGCCACACCCCCGGTCTGTCGGTGCCGGTGCGCCCGGCGTGGCACCCTTGGTTCCGGAAGGCCCCGCGGCCCCCGGCGGCGGGGCCCGGCGCGGAGCCATGAGGAACGACGAGCAGGGGAGCCGGACGTGCGGCGATGGGACGGGCTGGAGGGCATCCCCTCCGGGCAGGGGCGCTCCGTGGTGGCGGTCGGCGTGTTCGACGGGGTGCACCGGGGCCACCGGGCCATCCTGGAGGCCGCCGTCGGTCGCGGCCGCGAGCTCGGGCTCCCGGTCGTCGTGGTCACCTTCGACCCGCACCCCCGGGCCGTGCTGACGGGGACCGCCCCGCCGGTGCTGACCCCGCTGGAGCGGAGGGTGGAGCTGCTCGGGGAGTACGGCGCCGACGCCGTGTGCGTCCTGGGGTTCACCAAGGACCTGTCCTCGCTCGCCCCCGAGGAGTTCGTGCGCCGGGTGCTGGTCGACCGGCTGCACGCCGCGGCCGTGGTCGTGGGGGAGGACTTCCGGTTCGGGCACCGCGCCGCGGGCGACGTCGCCGCGCTGGCCGCGCTCGGGGCCGGGTTCGGCTTCACCGCGTACGGGGTCGCCCTCGTCGCGGACGGCGAGACGATCACCTCGACGCGGGTGCGCGCACTGCTCGCCGAGGGGGCCGTGGCCGAGGCGGCCGGGCTGCTCGGCCGCCCGCACCGGGTCGAGGGGGAGATCGTCCACGGGGCGGCGCGCGGACGCGAGCTGCTGGGGTTCCCCACCGCCAACATGGACCTGCTGCCCGGCACGGCGGTCCCCGGGGACGGTGTCTACGCGGGCTGGCTGAGCCGTGTCACGCCGGTGGCCGGCCACGAGACGCGCTGGCCGGCCGCGATCTCCGTGGGCACCAACCCCACGTTCGACGGCGCGGAGCGGACCGTGGAGTCCTACGCCCTGGACCGCGACGACCTGGAGCTGTACGGGGTCCGGATGACCGTGGACTTCACCGCGCGCATCCGCGGCCAGGAGCGCTTCGACAGCATCGAGGAGCTCATCGTGGCCATGCGCCGGGACGTGGACCGGTGCCGCGAGGTCCTCGGCGCGGCCTGACAGGGGCGCGGGGAGACGGGGCGCACCCGCGGGTCAGCCCCGTCACCTCGTGCTCTGCGGTAGGGTGGGTTCGTCCACGTGTGCCTCGCGGACGGTCACGATCCGGTGAACCGACCCGTGGGGAGCGCGGTGCGCCCACGCCGTCGGCGGAGGGCCGCGCGCACCACACGCGACGGTGACTGTTCGCACGCGCGGTCACCGCGTCTGATCCCCGTCACGTATCGGGATCCGCCCTGCGTGCCGACTTTCCAGCGAAGGAGCGACGTGTCGATCGACACCGCCACCAAAGAGAAGATCATCGCCGAGTACGCCACCACCGAGGGTGACACCGGTTCCCCCGAGGTCCAGGTCGCGCTGCTCACGCACCGCATCACCGAGCTGACCGAGCACCTCAAGGACCACAAGCACGACCACCACAGCCGTCGTGGCCTGCTCCTGATGGTCGGTCGTCGCCGCCGCCTCCTCAAGTACATCGCCAAGCAGGACATCACCCGCTACCGCTCGCTGATCGAGCGTCTGGGCCTGCGCCGCTAGGTGTGAACGGCGGGAGTGGCTTCGGCCGCTCCCGCTTTGTTAGTAAGGTGTGACGCGACGGCGGTCACAGACCGCCGCCCGCCTAATTTCACAGAGATCACCCGCGCCCCTCCCTCGGCACCAGAGTCGAGGCCGGTCCTCGGTAGTGGTCCCCGGACAGCGCCTCCCAGGCGTGCCGTGGGCTTCGATCGATGACCGGCCGTCATCAACTCCGGGGCACGGACGCGGGAAACGAACAACGAAGCGCCCGGGGCACGCCCGTGCCCGGCGCGACGAACGCGAACACGTGTAGTAGTAGGAGGTCGCCCATGGAGGGCGTTTACTCGGCCGAAGCCGTCATCGACAACGGCAAGTTCGGCTCCCGTACCATCCGCTTCGAGACCGGTCGCCTGGCCCGCCAGGCCGCCGGATCGGCGACGGTCTACCTGGACGACGAGACCGTCGTCCTGTCGGCCACCACCGCCTCGAAGCGTCCCAAGGAGAACCTCGACTTCTTCCCCCTGACGGTGGACGTCGAGGAGCGCATGTACGCCGCGGGCCGCATCCCCGGCTCGTTCTTCCGGCGCGAGGGACGTCCCTCCGAGGACGCCATCCTCACCTGCCGCCTGATCGACCGGCCGCTGCGCCCGTCGTTCCGCAAGGGCCTGCGCAACGAGATCCAGATCGTCGAGACGATCCTGGCCCTGCACCCCGAGCACCTGTACGACGTCGTCGCCATCAACGCGGCCTCGATGTCCACGCAGATCTCCGGCATCCCCTTCTCGGGTCCGATCGGCGGCGTGCGCGTCGCCCTGATCGACGGCCAGTGGGTGGGCTTCCCGACCCACGCCGAGCTGGAGGGCGCCACCTTCGACATGGTGGTCGCCGGTCGCGTCCTGGAGGACGGCGACGTGGCGATCATGATGGTGGAGGCCGAGTCCACCACCCGGACGCTGAAGCTGGTCGCCGAGGGCGCCGTCGGCCCCAACGAGCAGTCCGTCTCCGAGGGCCTCGAGGCCGCCAAGCCCTTCATCAAGGTGCTGTGCAAGGCCCAGCAGGCCGTCGCCGACCAGGCGAGCCGCGAGGTCACCGAGTTCCCGATCTTCCTCGACTACGAGGACGACGCGTACGCGGCCGTCGAAGCCGCCGTCCGCGACGAGCTCTCCAAGGCGCTCACCATCGCGGACAAGCAGGACCGCGAGGCCGAGCTGGACCGCGTCAAGGCCATCGCCGGCGAGAAGCTGGCGGAGGACTTCGAGGGTCGCGAGAAGGAGGTCGGCGCCGCCTTCCGCTCGCTCAGCAAGCAGGTCATGCGCGAGCGCGTCCTGCGCGAGAAGGTCCGCATCGACGGCCGCGGCCCCAAGGACATCCGCGGGCTGAGCGCCGAGGTCGGCGTCCTCCCGCGGGTGCACGGCTCCGCCCTCTTCGAGCGCGGCGAGACCCAGATCCTGGGTGTCACCACGCTCAACATGCTCCGCATGGAGCAGATGGTTGACACGCTCAACCCGGACAAGACCAAGCGCTACATGCACAACTACAACTTCCCGCCCTACTCCACCGGTGAGACCGGCCGGGTGGGCTCGCCCAAGCGGCGCGAGATCGGGCACGGCGCCCTCGCCGAGCGCGCCCTGCTCCCGGTGCTGCCGGCGCGCGAGGAGTTCCCCTACGCCATCCGCCAGGTGTCCGAGGCCCTCGGGTCCAACGGCTCCACCTCGATGGGCTCGGTCTGCGCGTCCACCATGTCCCTGATGGCGGCCGGCGTGCCCCTCAAGGAGATGGTGTCGGGCATCGCCATGGGACTGATCAGCGAGGGCGACGAGTACGTCACCCTCACCGACATCCTGGGCGCCGAGGACGCCATGGGCGACATGGACTTCAAGGTCGCCGGCACCCGTGACCTCATCACGGCCCTGCAGCTGGACACCAAGCTCGACGGCATCCCCGCCGAGCAGCTGGCGCTCGCGCTCCAGCAGGCCCGCGGCGCCCGCCTGGCCATCCTCGACGTGATGCAGGAGGCGATCGAGCGTCCGGCCGAGATGAGCCCGAACGCTCCGCGCATCCTCACCGTCAAGGTCCCGGTGGACAAGATCGGAGAGGTCATCGGCCCGAAGGGCAAGATGATCAACTCGATCCAGGACGACACCGGCGCCGAGATCACGATCGAGGACGACGGCACCATCTACATCGGTGCCACCGACGGCCCGTCCGCCGAGGCCGCCCGGGACACGATCAACCAGATCGCGAACCCGACGATGCCCGAGGTGGGCGACCGGTACCTGGGTACCGTCGTCAAGACCACGACGTTCGGCGCGTTCGTGTCGCTGCTGCCCGGCAAGGACGGCCTGCTGCACATCTCGCAGATCCGCAAGCTGCACGGCGGCAAGCGGATCGAGAACCTCGACGACGTCATGGGCATCGGCGAGAAGATCCAGGTCGAGATCCGCGAGATCGACGACCGCGGCAAGCTCTCGCTCGTCCCGGTCGAGGTCGTCGAGGCCGAGGCCGCCTCCGCCGCTCCGGCGGTCGAGGCCGAGGTCGAGGCCGACACGGCCCCCGAGGGCGAGGACAACGGTGGTGACAAGGACGGGGACGCCCCCCGTCGCCGTCGCCGCCGCAGCTCGGGCGGGCGTTCCGAGAACACCTGATCCTGACTGACGCGTGTCGGGGGCGGTCGCACCACGGGTGCGGCCGCCCCCGGCGCGTATCCTCGGCTGGGCCCCCGGCGGCCCGGCCGCCGATGTTCCGACGCGAAGAAGAAGGATTCATGAGCTCTGTCCCCATCGCCGCCGAGCAGGATCCGGGCACGACCGTGACGCTGCTGGAGCCCGACGGCGGTTCCGGCCTGGTGCGCCGCACGGTCCTGCCCGGCGGCCTGCGCGTGGTCACCGAGAACATCCCGGGTGGCCGGTCCGCGGCGTTCGGGATCTCGGCCACCACCGGCTCCCGCGACGAGGACTCCGCGCACGCGGGGTCGGCGCACTTCCTGGAGCACCTGCTGTTCAAGGGGACGCGGACCCGGTCGGCGCTGGAGATCTCCGCGCTGCTGGACGGTGTGGGCGCCGACCACAACGCCTACACCACGAAGGAGCACACCTGCTACTACGCCAAGGTGTTGGACCGCGACCTTCCGCTGGCCATCGACGTCGTCGGTGACATGGTCGCGAACTCGGTGCTGGACGAGGGGGAGGTGGAGACGGAGCGGGGCGTGATCCTGGAGGAGATCGCCATGTACGAGGACGAGCCCGCCGACCTGGTGGACGACGTCTTCGCGGCGCACTTCTACGGGGACACCCCGCTGGGCCGCCCGATCCTGGGCACCACCGACACCATCCGCGCCCTGCCCCGGGACCGGATCGCCGAGCAGTACCGGGACGTGTACGTGCCCGGGGAGCTGATCGTGACGGCGGCCGGGAGCCTGGACCACGACCAGGTGGTGGAGCAGGTCCGGGCGATGTTCGCCGACCAGCTGGCCGCGGCGGGCGACGCCCGCCCCGCCCGCCCGCGTGCGGGGGCCGGTCCGGTCGCCACGAACGGCGGCACCGTGGTGCAGCCGCGCGACACCGAGCAGGCGCACATCATCCTGGGTTCGGAGGGCATCACCCGGACCGACCCGCGCTGGCACGCGCTGCGGCTGCTCAGCGCCGCCCTGGGCGGCGGCATGTCGTCCCGCCTGTTCCAGGAGGTGCGGGAGAAGCGCGGCCTGGCGTACTCGGTGCACGCGTACCAGACCGGCTACGCCGACACCGGCATGTTCCAGATCTACGCGGGCTGCCTGCCGGAGAAGGCCGACGAGGTCATCGGCGTGTGCCGCGACGAGCTGGAGAAGGTGGCGGCCTCGGGGATCACCGCCGAGGAGCTGACCCGGGCCAAGGGCCAGATCCAGGGCTCCCTGGTCCTCGGCAGCGAGGGCACCAACGCGCGGATGGGGCGGCTGCTCTCGCACGAGCTCAACAAGCCGCGCCACTACTCGATCGACGAGGACCTGGCGCTGTTCGACGCGGTGTCCGGCACGGACGTGGCCGAGGTGGCGGCCGAGCTGCTGTCGCGGCCGCGGGCCCTCGCCGTGATCGGCCCGTACGAGGCGGACCGGGTCTTCTAGGGAGCGCCCCGTCCCCCGTCCCCCGTCCGCGGACGGGGGACGGGGGACGCCGGTCAGCCCTCCAGCAGGGCCTGCCCCACGTATCCCCCCTCCTCGCAGCCGGGCGGGACGGCGAACACGGCCGAGCCCACAGCGGTCACCCACTCGTTGAGCAGGTCGAGTTCGTCCAGGCTCCGCTGGATGGGCACGAACTGGCGCACGGGATCGGCCTGGAACGCCGCGAACAGCAGACCGGCCTCCTCCCCGCCCGTTCCGCGCATGTCGTAGTTGTAGGCGCGGCGGAAGATCCGCTCCTCCGGGTCGCCGGTGACCGCCCTGCGCACGTGGGCGAACGCCGGGACGACCGTCAGCCCGGTGGCGTCGACGGCCGCCAGGTCCACCTCGTCGTGCTCGGACGCGCCCGTCAGGGGCGCGCCGCTGTCCAGTCGGCGGCCGATGACGGCCTCGCGGGCCGGCCGGTCCAGTTCGTCCCACGTGTCCAGGTGGGTGGCGATACGCCGGATCACCAGCCCCGTGCCGCCCTCCAGCCATGCCGGTCCGCCGCCGCCCCACACCAGGTGCTCGAAGTCCGCCGTCCCCGGCTCGGGGTTGACGGTGCCGTCGACCTGGCCCATCAGGTTGCGCATGGTCGTGCCGTCGGGCTGGGACCCGTGGGCCCGGCGGAACCCGCTCTGGGTCCACCGGGGCCGGGTGAAGGCCCGCGCGTCCTTGAGGAGCATCCGCACCGCGTGCGAGACCGTGAGGGGATCGTCCGCGCACACCTGTACCAGCAGGTCCGCCTCGCCCCACGCCGCGTCGAGCCGGTCGTGGCCGAACTCCGGCAGCGGTTCCAGCCAGTCCGGCACGGCGCCGGGGTCCACGCGTTCGACCAGGCCCCGTCCGAACCCGAACGTGGTGGTGAGCCGGGCCGGGACCTCCGCCAGCTCGGGCTCGGTGTCGGCCAGGGCGGGCTCGCCCCGGGCCAGGCGGGCGGCGTCGTCGCTGAGCAGCCGCATGAGCCGCCGGACCCCCTCCGCGTCGACCTCCGGACCCAGGTCCAGCGCCACGAACGTGCCGTGCGCCTGGGGCGGGGTCTCCACCCCCGCCTGGTGGGGGCCGTGGAAGGGCACGGTCCTGGAGCCGTGGAGCGGGGGGTCCGCGGCCGGGTCGGGGCCGCCCTCCGACCGGCCGGCCCACGTGGCGGCCGCGGCTCCGGCGATCCCCGCCGCGCCGAGGCCCGCCGCCCCGCCCAGGATCAGGCGGCGGCGGCTCAGCGGCCCCGCGCCCGCACCGCGTTCCGGCATCAGTGGCCCCCGTCCCCGTGACCGCCGCCCTCGTACTCCTCGTTCGCCCCGGCGTACTCCTTCACGGGCGCGGTGAACTCGGCGGTGGAGCCGTCGGAGAACTCCACGGTCACGGTGGTCTCGTCGCCCGGCTCCAGGTCACGGGTGAGGTCCATGAGCATGATGTGGTCGGCGCCGGGCTCCAGGGGGAGACCGCCCCCGGCGGGGACGACGAACCCGCCGTCCTTCTCGCGCATGGTGGAGTCCGCGCCCTCGGTGACGACCTCGTGCAGTTCGACGGTGTCGGCGGCGTCGTGGGAGGCGGAGACGATGGTGACCTCCGCGTCCGAGCCGTTGGTGATCTCACCGAAGACGGCGGTCATGCCGTCGTCGGCGGTGGCGGCCTTGACCCAGGGGTCGGTGACCCCGAAGGAGTCGGCGGCGGTGGCGGCGGCCGTGGAGGGGGCGTCCTCGTCGGCGGCGCCGGTGGCGTCGGGAGAGGCCGCGGGACCTCCGCAGGCGGTCAGGGAGAGGGCGAGGAGGGCGGTGGCGGCCCACGTACGGGTCGGGTTCACGGGTGTTCGCTCCAGGTTCCGGGCCGCGCTCCCGCGGCCGTCCACCCCTGGTGTCGGATCCGCGGGCCGTTCGGTTCCCGGAGTCTGCGCGTTCCCCGCCGCCCGTCCGGCGCCCGGGCCCGCGGAAGGACGGCCGGCGCGGTCCCGCCCCGCCACGGCGGGGCGGGGCCGGCGGTCGGAGCCGCGGGAGCCCGTCGGACGCGGGCCCGGAAAGAGCCGCGGACGCCGCCTCAGGGGCGCTTCGGCGCCCTCTTGCGCACCGTGATGCGCTTGGGGCCCCGGGCGTTCGCCCCGCCGCGCACCGTGATCTCCAGCAGGCCCTCGGCGTAGGAGGCCTCGATGTCCTCCTCCTTGACGCCCTCCGGCAGGCTGATCCTCCTGCGGAACGTGCCCATGAAGCGCTCGGACGTGTAGTAGACGACGTCGTCCTCGTCGCGGTGGCGCTCCCCGCTGATGCTGAGGATGCCGTCGTTGAAGCTCACCGACACGCCCTCCTCGTGCACCCCGGCGATCTCGCACCGGAGCACGAGGTCGTTCCCCCGGGCCAGGATGTCGGTCGGGGGACTCCACGCGTCCGAGTAGCCGCGCTCCTTGTCGCCCGCCTGCCCGCTCTCCAGCGAGGACATGCTGTCGGAGATCCGGTTCATCTCGCTGATCATGTCCACCACGCCGTGGAACGGGTTGTTGAACTTTCGGGGAGCCACAGGGGCCTCCTCTCTTCGCTTGCGGTGAGGGGGTCAGTCGGGGCGGGCGGGGCTCTGGGAGCCCCGGTCCTCCGCCCGGGACTGTTTCGGAGCCCCCGGTTTCGGTTCGGAGGCCAGCCCCTTGACCAGGCCCCAGACCATGAACAGCAGGATGACCGCGAAGGGCAGCCCCGTCACGACCGAGGCCGCCTGGAGGGCGGACAGGGCGTTGGTGCCGCCCAGGACCAGCAGGATCAGCGTGACCGCGCCCTCGCTGATGGCCCAGAAGGCGCGCTGGGCCTTGACCGGGCGCAGGTCGCCGCCGCTGGTGAGGGTGTCCACGACCAGCGATCCGGAGTCGGACGAGGTGATGAAGAAGACCGCCACCACGAGGATCAGGAGGACGGAGACGACCAGCCCGACGGTCTCCCCCATGGGCAGCAGGTCCATCAGGCGGAAGGCCCGGTCCTCCTCCGCGAGTTCGTTGAGCCCGCCGTCGCCGAACAGCTCGTAGTAGAGCCCGGACCCGCCGAACACGCCGAACCACAGGATGGACACGAGGACGGGGGCGAACAGCGCGCCCAGGACGAACTCGCGGATGGTGCGCCCGTAGGAGATGCGCGCGAGGAAGATGCCGACGAAGGGGGCCCAGGAGATCCACCACCCCCAGTAGAAGATGGGCCAGGTCGTCGTCCAGGACGCCGCCTGCTCGTCCACGAGGGGGCTGGGGAAGGACAGGCTCCAGGGGACGAGGTTGCCGAGGTACTCCCCGGCCCCGGTGGTCGTGATGCTGATGATCCACAGCTTCGGCCCGAACAGGAAGACGATCACCAGCAGCGCGAACGCGAGCCACAGGTTGATGACGGAGAGCCTGCGGATGCCCTTGTCGATGCCGGAGAGCACGCTCAGCAGGGCGATGCCCGTGATCACGACGATGATCACCGACTGGACCAGGGAGTTCGAGGGGATGCCGAAGACGTGGTTGAGGCCGCCGTTGATCTGGAGGGTGCCCAGGCCCAGGGAGGTGGCCAGCCCGAAGATCGTGCCGAACACGGCCAGGATGTCCACGAGGTTGCCGGGCCAGCCGAAGGCCCTGTCCCCCAGGAGGGGGTACAGGGCGGACGCGGGGCGCAGCGGCAGGCCCTTGCGGAAGGCGAAGTAGCCGAGGGAGAGGCCGAGGGCGATGTAGATCGCCCACGGGTGGAAGCTCCAGTGGAAGTAGCTGAGGGCGAGTGCCTCGCCCGCGGCCTCCGGGGGCGGGGGGCTCCCCTCCGGGGTGACGAACTCCGCGTCACGGGGCGAGTGCAGGTGGTGGATGGGCTCGGAGACCCCCCAGAACACCAGGCCGATGCCCATCCCGGTGGTGAAGAGCATGGCGAACCACGCCAGGGTGTTGAACTCGGGCCGGGAGTCGTCGGGGCCGAGCCGGACGGAGCCGAACCGGCTCAGCATGAGGACGATCGCGATGCCGAGGAAGAGCGACGTCGCGAGGACGTAGATCCAGCCGAGCTTCTCGCCGATCCAGTCGCGCGTGGCCGTCGCCGCTGACAGGAGGGGGTCGGTGGCCACGATGCCCGCGACGACGAAGGCGATGATGACGAGGCCGGACACACCGAAGACGGTGGGGTTGGTGTGTTGTCGGATGTATTGGCGTAGGGATGAGATGGGTGGCTCCTTCCCGGCCCCGGTGGGACGGGTGCGCCGTTGACTGGCCGGTCTCTGCAGCTCCTCCGGCCACGGACGTGTTTCCGTGGGATGGTAGGGGCGGAGCGCACCGGCGCAAAGGAACCGCGTGAACGCGGAGTGTTGGTGTTTTGAGCGTCATCGCGCATGGTGAGGTGATATGTCACCCCATGTCATCCTGCGGTGCTCGGGGAGGCTTCCGGGGCACCGGGGTCCACGACATCCTCGGCATGTCGTGTGCGGTGCCCGGGGGAGGCGGCTACCCGCGGCTCTCGGTGAGGCCGTCCAGGGTGGTGCCCACGCGGTCCAGCCAGCCCGTGATCACGGTCAGCTCCTCCAGCGTGTAGTCGGCGTGCAGGTCGGTCATCGCGGCGCGCATGCCGGGGGCGGTGGAGGCGGCCAGGCGCTCGGCTCCCGCGGTCAGCCGGACGGCGACCTTGCGTCGGTCCCGCGGATGGCGGGTGCGCTCCACGAGCCCGTGCGCCTCCAGCCGGTCGACGACCCCGGTCACCGAGCCGGTGGACAGGCAGAGGCTCTCGGCGATCTCGCCGGGGGTCATGGAACCGCTGACCCGCAGCAGCGTGTAGCACTGGAAGTCCGTGGGGTTCATGCCCGAGCTGTCCGCCATGCGGTGCAGCAGGCGGATCAGCCGCACGGCGAGTCGCTGCCCGTCGCTCTGGAGGGACTCGTAGAGTTCACCTCGCGACCGGCTCTCGGCATCCTCGTCGCGGGCGTCCAGGAGCCCGTCGGAGTGTGCGGCCGGAACGGCGTCCATGGTCTCTCTCTCGCGCTGGCGTGATCGGTTCGTCCGATCTCCCCTGTGAGTCTACGGGGCGCGGTGCCGGGGCCCTCCCGGTCGGCGGCCGTGTTCCCGGGGGCGGACATGGTTGGGACGCCGCACTTCGGGAAGTATTTCGATTAACAAGATTCACAGAATACGAGTCATTTCGGGAAGTCCGGAGGCACGACCCCGGGAGGAAGCCGTCAATCCGCTCCTGAACACCCACAGAGAAGGCCACGACGCCGCGGTCGGGGGACACCGCGCGGCGCTGGAGGACGCCCTGCGCCGCTACCTCCACCGGCGGCTCCGCGAGTCGGAGGGCATCGACGCGGGGTTCGGCCGCGACCTGGCGGGCGAGACCGTCCGCTTCACCCTCGCAGGGGGCAAGCGGATGCGGTCCCTGCTGGCCTGGTGGGGGTGGACGGCCGGCGGCGGGAACCCCGGCGGGGAGCGGGCCCGCTCCGCCCTCCAGGCCTGCGGGGCCCTGGAGCTCATCCAGACCTGCGCCCTCGTCCACGACGACGTGATGGACGGGTCGCCGACCCGCCGGGGCAGGCCCTCGGTCCACGCCCGCCACATGGCGGAGCACGAGGAGAACGGGCACAGCGGAGAGCCCCGGCGGTACGGCGAGGCGCTCGCCGTCCTGGTGGGGGACCTGGCGCTGGTCTGGGCCGACGACATGTTCGATGAGGCGCTGGACGGCCTGTCCCGGCCGCGCGGGGCACGGGCGGTCTGGCGGGGCCTGCGCACCGAGATCATGGCGGGCCAGTTCCTCGACGTCCGCGCCCAGGCCGGACGCGACCGCTCCGAGGGGACCGCGCTGCGCATGAACCTGCTCAAGACGGCGTCCTACAGCGTCGAGCGCCCCCTCCACCTCGGCGCGGCCATGGCCGGGGCGGACGGGGCCACGGTGGACGCCCTGCGCGGCTACGGACGGGACGTCGGAACCGCCTTCCAGCTCAGGGACGACCTCCTGGGCGTCTACGGCGACACCGCCCGGACGGGCAAACCCGTGGGCGAGGACATCAGCGAGGGCAAGTGCACGCTCCTCCTCGCGGCCGGCGTGCGGCTGGCCGGGGAGCGGGGGGACGCAGCCGCGAGCGACCTGCTCTCCCGTGTCGGAGCCGGAGCCGACCCCGCCGAGGTCGCCGACGCCCTGGAGCGGCTCGGCGCCCGCGACCTGGTGCGGGGCCGGTGCCGGGAGCTGGCGGCACGCGGGGCCGGCAGGCTGGACGGGCTCGACCTGGACCCCGCCGTCCTGGAGGGCCTGCGCGGACTCGCCGCCCGGACCGGGACGGACCCGGTATGAGCGGCCGCACCCGGGCGGCGGGACGCGGACCGGCCCCGGGGACCGGACGCGTGGTCGTCGTCGGCGCGGGGCTCTCCGGCCTGGCCTGCGCCCTGCACCTGCGGGGGGCGGGGCGCGAGGTCGTCGTCGTGGAGCGCGAACCGCACCCGGGCGGGCGCGCCGGGCGGCTCGACCTGGACGGCTTCCGCCTCGACACCGGCCCCACCGTGCTCACCATGCCCGAACTCCTCGACGAGGCGCTCGCCGCCGTCGGCGAGAGCACCGCGGACAGGCTCGACCTCGTGCCGCTCAGCCCCGCCTACCGGGCGGCCTTCGCCGACGGCTCCGTGATCGACGTGCACACCGACCGCGAGGCCATGGCCGCCGAGGTGGCGCGCGTGGCCGGGGAGCGCGAGGCCGAGGGCTACCTCCGGCTGCGGGACTGGCTCACGAGGCTGTACCGGGTGGAGATGCGCTCGTTCATCGACGCGCGGTGCGACTCGCCGCTCGACCTGGTCCGGCCCGACCTGTTCCGGCTCGCGGCGCTGGGCGGCTTCGGCCGGCTGGCCCCGGCGGTCGGGCGCCGCGTCCGGGACGAGCGCCTGCGGCGGATCTTCTCCTTCCAGTCCCTGTACGCGGGGGTGGCGCCGGAGCGCGCCCTGGCGGCCTACGCCGTCATCGCCTACATGGACACGGTCGCCGGGGTGTACTTCCCCCGGGGAGGGATGCGCGCGCTCGGGGACGCCCTGGCCGGGGCGTTCACGAAGGCCGGGGGCGCCGTCCGCTACGGGGAGGCCGTCACCCGGCTGGAGCGGAGCGGCGACCGGGTCACCGCCGTGATCACCGAGGGGGGCGATCGCCTGGCCTGCGACCACGTCGTGCTCACCGCCGACCTGCCGGCCGCCCACCGCCTTCTCGGCCACGAGCCCCGCCGCCCGGTCCGGATCCGCCACTCGCCCTCCGCCGTCGTGCTCCACCTGGGCACCGACCGCACCTGGGACGCCCTGGGGCACCACACCATCTCCTTCGGCGCGGCCTGGGAGAGCACCTTCTCGGAGATCATCCGGGAGGGGCGCACCATGAGCGACCCCTCCCTGCTCGTCACCCAGCCCACCCGCACCGACCCCGCGCTGGCGCCGGAGGGGCGGCACCTGCTCTACGTGCTCGCCCCGGCCCCGAACCTCGCCGCGGGGGACGTCGACTGGGACCGGGAGGGGCCGCGCTACCGGGACAGCCTGGTGCGGACGCTGGAGGAGCGGGGCCTCGACGGCCTGGACGCCTCGGTCCGGACCGAGCACCTCGTCACCCCGGCGGACTGGGCGCGCCAGGGGCTGGCCCACGGCACCCCGTTCTCCCTCTCGCACACCTTCGCGCAGACGGGGCCCTTCCGCCCGGGCAACACCGTCCCCGGCACCTCCAACGCGGTGCTGGCGGGCTGCGGGACCAGACCGGGCGTGGGCCTGCCGACCGTGCTGATCTCCGGGAAGCTCGCCGCCGCGCGGGTGCTGGCGGGGGGAGTGCGGCGATGAGGGGGACCGCGACCGCCGAACTCGACGCCGCCGGCATCGGCCCGGACCGGCTGCGCGGGGACTACCTGCTCTGCCGCGACCTGCACGCGCGCCACGGGCGCACCTATTTCACGGCGACGAGGGTCCTGCCGCCGGAGCGCCGACCCGCGGTGCACGCGCTGTACGGGTTCGCGCGCTGGGTGGACGACATCGTGGACGAACCGCCCCCGGGCGCCACCGCCGCGGACCTGCGGGGCCGGCTCGACGCCGTCGGCGCGGACCTGGGGCGCGCGCTGTCGGGCCGGGAGCCCCGGGAGCCCGTGCTGCGCGCCCTGGCGCACACCGTCGAGGGCTACGGACTGCCCGCCGGCTACTTCACCGCGTTCATGGACTCCATGCGCATGGACCTGGACGTCACCGGCTACCGCGACCTGGAGCACCTGCGCGAGTACATGTACGGCTCGGCCGCGGTCATCGGGCTCCAGGTCCTGCCGGTCCTGGGGACGGTGGCGCCCCGGGCGGAGGCCGCCCCGCACGCGGCGGCGCTGGGCGAGGCCTTCCAGCTCACCAACTTCCTCCGCGACGTGGCGGACGACCTGGGACGGGGCAGGGTCTACCTGCCCGCGGACGTCCTGGGGGCGCACGGCGTGGACCGGGAACTCCTGGAGCACTGCGCGCGGGTACGGGCGCCCGACCGGCGCGCCCGTGCCGCCGTGGCCGACCTCGTCGAGGTCAACCGGGGGATCTACCGGGAGGCCGAACCCGGCATCGCGATGCTCTCCCCGGTGTCCCGCCCGTGTGTCGCCACCGCCTTCCGGCTCTACCGGGCGATCCTGGACGAGATCAGCGCGGCCGACTTCGACGTGTGGAGCACCCGCCACCGGGTCTCCGACGCCCGCAAGGTCGCCGCGGCCGTACCCGCCCTCGCACGCTCCCTGCTCGCCCGCTCCGTGCCGCGCCCCCGGTCCGGCTGAGCGCTGCGGACACCACCAGGAGGAGGACCCCGTGACGCTTCCCGACCCCGAACCGCGGCGCATCCCGCTGCGCCGGATGCCCGCCGTCGCCTGGAGCGGGCAGAGGCCCACCTGGCGGGAGGGGTCGCCCGCCGTCATCGGGGCGGCTCTCAAGCGCGCCCTGGCCAGGCCGTCCGGCAACTGGTTCGTGCTGGCCGCCAGCAGCGAGGTGCGGGCCGACCGGCCCTTCGGCCGCGTCGTCGCCGGCGCCGAACTCGTGGCCTGGCGCACCCCGGACGGCGCCGCCCACGTTGGGCCGGGGGCGTGCCCGCACCTGGGGGCCCCGCTCTGCCGGGGCGCCGTGACCGGGGGGAGCCTGGTGTGCCGCTGGCACGGTCTCTCCCTGGGGGCCGAGGGATTTCCGGGGTGGAGCCCCTACCCGGTGCACGACGACGGGGTCCTCGTGTGGGTGCGCCTGGACCGGGAGGGCGGGGAGGAGCCCCTCGATGCGCCGGTCGTCCCCGAACGCCCGGCGGCGGCCGCCTCGATCGCGGCGGTGGAGAGCCTGGCGGGGCGGTGCGAGCCGGAGGACGTGGTGGCCAACCGGCTGGACCCCTGGCACGGCTCGTGGTTCCACCCGTACTCGTTCGTGGGACTGACGGTGACCGAGGTGCCGGAGGGACCCGACCCGGATCCGGACCGCATGGTGGTCGACGTGGGGTTCCGCGTGGCGGGCCGCCTCGGGGTGCCGGTGCGCGCCGAGTTCACGTGCCCCGAGCCGCGCACCGTGGTCATGCGCGTCATCGAGGGGGAGGGGCTGGGGAGCGTGGTGGAGACCCACGCCACCCCGCTCGGCGTCGACGACCGCGGCGTGCCGCGCACGGCGGTCGTCGAGGCCACCGTGGCGACGTCCGACCGGGTGGGGTTCGCGCTGGCCCGCAGGGTGGCGGGGGCGGTCGTGCGCCCCGCCATGCGCATGGCCGCGCGCCGCCTGTGGCGCGACGACCTCGCCTACGCGGAGCGCCGGTACCTCCTGCGCTCCTCCGGCCGCTGGCCCGGCTGAGCCCCCCGGCCCCGCTTCCCCGCGCGGCGGGGCGTCCGGCGTGCGGGCGCCGCCTCCGGGCCCGGCGGCGGCGCCCGCACGCCCCGGGTGTCCGTCCCCGACCTGCGGTTCCCGGCCCCGGCCCCGGCCCCGGTCGGCCCGGGTCAGCGCGGGGCGTGCCGGGCCCACCGCGCGAGCGAGCGCAGCGGAGCAGAACGGCCCCGCCGGGGCACCGTCCACACGGTGTGCCCCTCCCGCCCCCAGCGGGCCAGCAGGGCGTTGGCCGCCAGCAGGCCGCTGGTCGCCGCGCGCTCCATCAGGGCCACGGGCAGGTCCGTGCGCACGTGGTCCCCCGCCAGGACCAGGAACGGATCGGGGGTGGCCACACCGCAGCGGTCGCGGTAGCTCCCCGGGGCGAACAGCGGGCAGTCCGCGCGCAGTTCGTGCCGCGAGTCCACGACCCCGGCGGCCCCCAGTTCCGGGTAGACGGCCGTCGCCTGCTCCCACAGCCGCGCCCGCTCGCGCTCCGGGTCGGCGTCCTCGGGCAGGGCGTAGGCGTGCAGCTCCACCACGGAGCCGCCGGTGCGCCGCGCCCACCCGCGCGCCTCGTCCTCGTACCGGTCGAGCACGCTCACGTTGTCCAGCGCGGAGTACCCCGCGGTCCCCAGGAACGCGGGCCGGTGCGGTCGCACGGGGCGGTCGAGCCAGTAACGCGACACCAGGAACGGGGGAGCGGACTCCAGGCGTGCCAGCCGGTCCCGCCACCCCGCGTCCCCCAGGTCCGGGGACCCCGCGACCAGGCGGCGGACCCCGGGAGGGTCGGCCGCCAGAACCACCCCGTCGAACTCCGCGTCCGGACCGCCGTCCGGCCCGCACCGCACCGCGAACCTGCGTCCCCGGCCGGGCCGCACCCCCTCGACGGGGGCGCCGGTCCGGAAGCGCACGCCCAGCTCCGCCAGGCGGTGCTCCAGCGGATCCCACAGGGCCTGCGGGAACGGCGACGCCGGCACGTCGAACACCAGGCCCTCGGACGAGCCGAGGAAGTACAGGTGGAACATCACCGCCAGCTCGGCGGCCGACAACCGGCCCGGGTCGGCGAAGAAGCTCCGGGTGAACACCTCGAACGCCAGGTGCCGCGCCCTCGGCGGGAAGCGGACCGCCGTCAGCAGGTCCCGTGCGCTCAGGTGGTCGAGGCGCTCGTACACGCCCGGCACGTCCACGTCCAGCAGCTGCAGGGCGGCGGGCACGTTGACCCGGGCCAGGTCGCGCGGCGGAAAGCTCGGGCTGGTCGCGGCGAGGACCGCGGCGTTCCACGGAGGGGAGGACGGCAGGCCCGAGAAGCGGTCGCGCGGCCCGTCCCGGTGCACCAGCGGGTAGTCGGCGAGCGGGACCAGCCCGTCCAGGCCCGGGTCGGCGCGCCGCAGCAGGCCGCGCAGGTTGTAGTACTGGCGGAAGAACGCGTGGAAGCCCCGGGTCATGGTGGCGGGGGTCCCGTCGCCGAGCGTGGTCCCCCATCCCCTCAGCCGCCCGCCCAGGGAGTCCTCCCGCTCGTACACCACCACGTCCGTGTCGCGCTCGGCCAGGGCGCACGCCGCGGCCAGCCCGGCGATGCCGCCCCCGACCACCGCAACGGCGGGCGCGGCCCCCGGCCGGGGGCCGGACGGCGGGGCGGGGGCCACGGACTCGGCCAGCGGGTCCCGGACGTCCGCGGGGCGGTCAGCGCCCATCGGCGGCCCCCTCCCCGAGGGGGCGCCTGCCCGCGAACGTGTGCGTGATCCCGTACTGCCACCCCGGCAGCGGCGCGCTGGCCACCGACTCCAGGCCCGCGCGGCGCATGCGCTCCAGGAGGGCGCCGCGGCCGTCGAACTCCAGCACGCTCCGCCACAGGTAGCGGAACAGGTCGGCGCGGCCGGTCAGGACCCGCCCCGCCGGGATGACGGCCCCCCAGCACACCGCGGTCCACACGGCCCGCGCGGACGCCGAGTCGGCCACGGAGTACTCGTGCAGGACGAGCCTGCCGCCCGGCCTCAGCAGGGAGCGCGCCGTGGCCAGCAGGGAGTCGGGGTCGGGGCAGTTGCGGACCAGGTACGCGCCGAAGACCGCGTCGGCGGGGCCGCCCAGGTGCTCCTCGGCCCACGCGGGCGTCAGCTCCTCGGCCCGCCCCCGGTGGAAGGACACCGAGTCCGGCCAGGGCTTGCCCCGGGCGGCGTCCAGCATCCCCCGGGAGGCGTCCACGCCCGCGATCCGGGCCGACGGGGCCTCGCGCAGCAGGGCCGCGGTCGACGCCCCGGTGCCGCACCCCAGGTCGAGGAGGCGCAGCCCGTGCCCCCGGTCGGGAAGCCCCAGCCTCCGCGCCGAGACGCGCAGGTGGGAGTGGTAGCCGGGGTTGGCGGCGACCAGCCGGTCGTAGGCCCCGGCGGCGTGGTCGAACTCGTCGGTGACCGGGCCGTCCTTCATCGCCCGCGTGGTGGTGTCCAGAGGGTCCCTCCCGGAGTGGCTGGGTGTCCGCGTGATCGCGGCGGCCCCGAGGGGCATGCTGGGGGCATGGCCGACTACGACGTGGCGATCATCGGCGGGGGAGCCGCTGGGCTCACCCTGACCCACCGGCTCCGCGGTATCAACGACCGGCGCGGCCGTCCGCTGCGTGTCGCTCTCGTGGAGCCGCCGCCGGGTCCGCACACCCCGCCGCCGCGCACCTGGTGCTTCTGGGAACCGGACGGGGGGCCGTGGGACGGCCTGCTGGCCGCCCGCTGGGACCGGTTGTCCGTGGTCGGGGCGGACGGGGAGGTCCACTCCTCCCCGGCCGCGCCCTACGTCTACAAGATGCTCCGGTCGGCCGACGTGGACGCGCACGTGCGCGCCACGGCCGGCGAGCACGTGGACCAGCTCCCGCTCCTGGTGACCGGTGTCCGGGACGGGAGGGGGGAGGCGGTGGTCGAGGGGGACCGGCCGGACGGCGGGGCGGCGGCCCTCACTGCGGAGTGGGTGTTCGACTCCCGGCCGCCCCGGGACGCCCCGCGCGGGCGCACCCACCTGCTCCAGCACTTCCGGGGCTGGTTCGTGCGCGCCCCCGGGGACGCCTTCGACCCCGGGGCGGCCGTGCTGATGGACCTGCGCCCGGCCCAGCCGGCGAACGGGGTCGCCTTCGGCTACGTGCTGCCCCTGTCCTCGCGCGAGGCCCTGGTGGAGTACACGGAGTTCGGCCGGGAGGCGCTCACGACCGAGGAGTACGAGCGCGCGCTCGGCCGGTACTGCGACCTGCTCGGGCTGTCCGGCCTGGAGGTGACGGCGGCGGAGCAGGGGGTCATCCCGATGACCGACGCGCCGGTCCGGACCCGGGCCGGGAACCGCGTGTTCCGGGTGGGCACGGCCGGGGGCGCCACCCGGCCGTCGACCGGCTACACGTTCAGCGGGGTGCGGCGGCAGGCGGAGGCGGTGGCCCGCGCGCTCGCGGAGGGGCGGGTGCCCGTGCCGCCGGTGCCGCACCGGCGCCGCCACCTGGTGATGGACGCGGTCATGCTGAGGGCCCTGGACACCGGCCGGGTCCGGGGCGCGGAGTTCTTCTCCGGGCTGTTCGCGGCCAACCGCCTCGGGGACGTGCTGGCCTTCCTCGACGGCGGCTCGCGCCTGCACCGGGAGCTGGCCATGGGCCTGAGCACGCCCGTCGCGGCGATGTCCCTGACGACGGCCGAACACGTCTGGCACTCCCTGCGCGCGGGTCCGGCCCGCCGCCCCTGACCCGGCGGCGTCACGGTCCCCGGGGGCCGGGCGCGGGCGGGGGCCCGCCCGGGGCGAGCACCCGCACGGCGTCGGCCAGGGAACCGAGGTGGCCGTCGGCCGGTGCCGGGCCCGCGTCCACGGAGCGCCACCCCGGCCCAGCCGTGTACACGGCCGTGGACTGCGTGGTCGCCGATGCCGCCCGCAGCGTGCTCCGGAGCGCGACGGCGTCGGCCGTCCCGCCCCCGCGGCACCACAGCACGACGGCCCGGGGCCCGGTGCGGCGCACCGCCCGCACGGTCGCCTCCACCGGGGTGCACGGGCCGAGCATCCGGTGGGGCGTGCCCCGCTCCCGGAGCGCGGCGGCCAGCGCCTCCACCGGGAGGCAGTGCATCTCGTGCGGCCCGCAGGCGAGTACGGTCGGCCGGACGCGCGCCGCGGCCCCCGCCTCCCCGTCCCCGCGGTCCCGCCCCCGGGGAGGCGGGACGCGGCGCAGGGCGGAGGACACGCACCACGAGAGCAGGTGCTCGACCTCCACGTAGCGGAGGGTGTCCTCCCACTTGCGGCCCATCCCGTACAGCAGGGGCATGGCGAGCTCCTCCCAGGCCGCCACCACGCCGTGCCGCTCCAGTGCCTCCTCCAGGAGGGCCTCGACCAGGTCGGCGTCGAGGCGCATCGCGGCGCGGGCGATCCCCTGGAGGGTGGGACCGGCGCGGCCGAGCGGAAGGGTGTCCCCTCCCGGGCGCCAGGCCGGGCGGTCCCCCGGGACGGCGGAGCCCGCTCCTGCGTCCCCCTCCCGGCCGGCGCGCGGGTGCGCGGCGCTCCGCGGTGCGGGCACGGGAGGGGCCGGGGCGAGCGCCAGGCGTGCGGCCGAGGCCGGGGGGAGTCCCTCGCCGACCAGGCGGCACAGCTCCCGGAGCCGGGCGACGTCGGCGGGGGCGTAGCGCCGGTGGCCGCCCGGACTGCGCTCACGGGGGCCGATCCCGTACCTGCGGTCCCAGCTGCGCAGGGTGGAGGGGGCGACCCCGAGAAGGCGGGCGGTCGCCCCGGGAGTGAGTGCGTCGGACATGGCGCCCCAAGCGTTGCGAAAGCGACGCGACTTGTGGTGTGCGCCACTCACACATGACTCTAGCTGGGAGGACACCGAAAGGGGCAGCACCATGGATCTGGACACGACACGTCCCGCGGACCGCCGTCTCAGCGCGGTCTACAGGGTCGGGGCCGGGCTCACGGGCCTCGTGCTCGTCGGCTTCGGGATCGCGGGCCTGATGGTCAGGCTTCCGCTGTTCGACACCCGGGGCGAGGTGATCGCGGGCCTGTCGACCAACGGCGCGCTCAGCTTCCTCTCGATCGCGATCGGCTCTCTGCTGCTGGGCGCCGCCGTCCTGGGCGGCTCCTTCGCCTCGACCGTCTGCACGGTGGTGGGGGTCGGGTTCGTGGCCAGCGGACTGGTCAACCTGTACCTCATGAGCGCGGGGCCCAACATCCTGGCGTTCTCGATGCCCAACGTCATCTTCAGCCTCGTGGTCGGCCTCATGGTGATGACCTTCGGCATGTACGGCCGTGTCGGCGGCCACCTGCCCGGTGACAACCCGTACCGCAGGCTCCGCGAGGAACGGCGCGAGCGCCGCCGCCGCGACCGCGGGACGCTCGGGGCGACCGGATGACGCCCTCCCACCGGACCCTGGTCACGGGCGCGACCGGGTACATCGGCGGGCGGCTCGTGCCCGAACTGCTCGAGGCGGGGCACGCCGTCCGCTGCCTCGTGCGCACCCCGGGCAAGCTCCGCGACGTCGACTGGCGGAGCGGGGTCGAGGTCCTGCGGGGGGACGTCGTCTCCGGCGACGGCCTGGAGGGGGCGCTGGAGGGCATCGACACGGCCTACTACCTGGTCCACTCGATGGGGGGAGGGCGCGACTTCGGGAGCGCCGACGCGGAGGGCGCCCGCAACTTCGCCCGGGCGGCCGAGCGGGCCGGCGTGCGGCGGCTGGTCTACCTGGGCGGGCTCGTTCCCGAGGAGGGGGACCTGTCCGCGCACATGGCCTCGCGCACGGAGGTGGGCGACGTCTTCCTGGAGTCGCCGGTGCCCGCCGCGGTGCTCCGCGCGGCGGTGATCATCGGCTCGGGTTCGGCCTCCTTCGAGATGCTGCGCCACCTCACCGAGCGCCTTCCGGTCATGACGACGCCCCGGTGGGTGCGCAGCCGGGTGCAGCCGATCGCCGTGAGGGACGTGCTGAGGCTGCTCGTGGAGTCGGCGGAGCTGCCGGAGGGCGTCGACCGCACCTTCGACATCGGGGGCCCGGAGGTCCTGACCTACGCGGGGATGATCCAGCGCTTCGCGGGGGTCGCCGGCATCGCCGCACGGGTGATCATCCCCGTGCCCGTGCTCTCCCCGGGCCTGTCCAGCCTGTGGGTCGGCCTGATCACGCCCGTGCCGCCCGTGATCGCCCGTCCGCTGGTGGACTCCCTGCGCCACGACGCCGTCGCGGGGGAGGACGACCTGTCGGAGTACCTGGACGACCACCACCGGATCGGCTTCGACGAGGCCGTGCGGCTCGCGCTGAGGAGGGTGGACGAGTCCCGGGTGGACACGCGGTGGTCGTCGGCGGCCTGGCCGAGCGCCCCGTCCGACCCGCTGCCGACGGACCCGGACTGGGCCGGGGGCAGCCTCTACACCGACGTCCGGGCACGGTACGTCGACGCCGGGACCGGGGACGTGTGGCGGGTGATCGAGGGGATCGGCGGCGAGAACGGCTGGTACTCGTGGCCCCTGGCCTGGGCGGCGCGGGGGTGGATCGACCTGGCCGTGGGCGGGGTGGGCCCCCGGCGGGGGAGGCGCGACCCCTCCCGGCTGAGGGTGGGCGACCCACTGGACTTCTGGAGGGTCGAGGAGGTCGTGCCGGGGTCCCTGCTGCGCCTGAGGGCGGAGATGCGGCTCCCCGGCCCCGCCTGGCTGGAGATGGGGGTCGGGCGGGTGGAGGGGCGCACGGTCTACCACCAGAGGGCGCTCTTCCACCCCCGGGGACTCCTCGGCCACCTGTACTGGAAGGCCGTAACACCGTTCCACGGGATCGTGTTCGGGTCGATGGCCGCCAACATCGCCGCCCGTGCGGAGGCGGTGGCCCGGACGGAGAAGGCCGGGACCGGCTGACCCGCTGCTCGGTCGGCCGGTCCGGCGGTGCTGGGCGGGAGGCGCCTCGCGGCGGGCACCGTGTCTCTTGTGCGCAAAATTGACTCGAAAAACAAGATACTCTAATTTCGAGTCGAACATCGGAGCAACGGAAGGACCCGTCCCGTGCGCAAGGACAACGGCCGGCCACGCCGCCGCCCCCGCTGGTGGGCGGGGGCGGCGCTGCTGATCACCCTCGTGTGGCTGTTCGGCGCAGGCCCCCTCGGCATGTTCCTGGGCAGGCTCGGCGAGGTGCAGACCAACGACCCCGGGGCGTTCCTGCCGGTGGGCGCCGAGTCCACCGAGGTCTCCGAGATCGCCGAGGGGTTCGACCGCGAGGAGGCCGTCCCGGCGGTGGTCGTCTACTCGGGGGGCGGTGACATCGCCGAGGACGACCTGGCCGCCATCGCCGGGGTCGGGGAGCGGGTGGCCGGCGAACCCTGGGCCGCCGGCCCGGTGATCGGACCCTTCCCCGGAACGGAGGACCCCTCCGTCGCCCAGTTCACCGTGGCGATCGACCCGGGGCACGACACCGGCGACGCGGTCGCCGAGCTCCGCGCGCTCCTCGCCGACGACCCGGTCCCCGGGCTCCAGGCACAGGTCACCGGCCCGGCCGGGTACGCGGCCGACCTCACCGCGGCCTTCGGCGGCATCGACTCGACCCTGCTCGTCGTGGCGGTCTCCGCCGTCCTGGTCATCCTCGTGGCCGTCTACCGGTCGCCCCTGCTGCCGGTCCTGGTCGTCCTCGCCTCCCTGCTGGCCCTCGGCCTGTCCGGGGCGCTCGTCTACCTGGCCGCGGACACCGGGCTGGTCAGCCTCAACGGGCAGAGCCAGGGCATCCTGTTCATCCTGGTCGTCGGTGCGTGCACCGACTACGCGCTCCTCCTCGTGGCCCGCTACCGGGAGGAGCTCACCACGCGCGAACGCGTCCCCGAGGCCGTCCTGGCCGCGGTGCGCGGAGTGACCGGGCCGGTCCTGGCCTCCGGGGGGACCGTCATCCTCGGCCTGCTCTGCCTGCTTGCGGCCGACCTGGCGTCCACCCGCAGCCTGGGACCGGTCGTGGCCATCGGCGTCGCCGCGGCCCTGTTCTCCGCCATGACCTTCCTGCCCGCCGTGCTCGCCCTCTGCGGAAGGGCGGTCTTCTGGCCGTCCGCCCCGCGCCGGCCCGGTGACGGCGCGGCGGCCGGGGACGGGCCGGGGGAGGAGGGCCTCGACGCGGTCATCGCGAGGCACCGCTTCTGGGGCCGGATCGCCGGAACGGTCTCGCGCCGTCCCCGCGCCTACTGGATCGGTACCACCGTCCTGCTGGCGGCGGCGGCCGTGTTCGCCCCCCAGTTCGACGCCGGGGGAACCGGCCAGTCCGAGGTGTTCCGCACGCAGGTCGAGGCGGTCGAGGCCCAGGAGGAGCTCACCCGGGGCTTCGGTCCCACCAGTGGGGCGGCCCCCGCCCTCGTGGTCGCCGACGCCGACCGGCTCGACGAGGTCGTCGCCGCCGCGGAGGACCTCCCCGAGGTGGAGGAGGCGGTCGCGGTGACCGAGCCCGGACCGCCCGGGGCCGACGCCCCGCCGCTGGTGGAGGACGGGCGCGTCCTGGTCGAGGTGACCCTCTCCGTTCCCCCGGAGTCGTCCGAGGCGGTCTCCGCCGTCGGCGGCCTCCGCGACGCCCTGCGGGGGGTCGAGGGCGCCGACACCCTGGTCGGCGGTGTGACCGCCACCGACCTGGACACCCTGGAGACCGCCCAGCGCGACTTCGCCGTGGTCGTCCCCCTCGTCCTGGTCGTGGTCTTCCTCGTCCTGATCCCGCTGCTGCGCTCCCTGGTGGCTCCGCTGCTGCTGATGGCGGCCAACGTGCTGTCCTTCGCCGCCGCGCTCGGCGTGGGCACGCTGGTCTTCGAGCACCTGCTCGGCCTGCCCGGAGCGGACCCGGTGGTCCCGCTGTTCGCGTTCGTGTTCCTCGTCGCGCTGGGCATCGACTACAGCATCTTCCTGATGTCCCGGGCCAGGGAGGAGACCCTGGTCCACGGGCACCGGGAGGGCGTGCTGAGGGCGCTCACCGTCACGGGGGGCGTGATCACGTCGGCCGGGGTGGTCCTGGCCGTGACCTTCGCGGCGCTGGCGGTGATCCCGCTGCTGTTCCTGCTCCAGCTCGCGTTCCTGGTGGCGTTCGGCGTGCTCGTGGACGCCCTGATCGTCCGCACCCTGCTGGTGCCCGCGCTGTCCCTGGACGTGGGACCGCGTGTGTGGTGGCCGGGGCGGGCCGGCAGGCCGGCCGTGGCCGCCGGGACCGCCCCGGCGGACCGGCGGGGATAGGGTCCGCGGTCTCCGGGCCCCGGGGCTCCCCGGGGCCCGGAGACCGGTGGGGGCGGACGGCCGCCGGAGGTCCCCGCCGGTTCGTGGCCGGCCGGGACCGGTGCCGGCCGGGCGTGGGGGACCCCGGCCCGGACGGTCCTGTACCCCTGGCCGGTGTCGGAGCCCGGCCTCGCCCGCAGCGCAGGACCGCGGGGGAGGGGCCGCGCGCCCCTCGGTCCCCGACGGCTAGAGGGCGTCGCCGGGGATGGCGCGGTAGGCGTCGGCCAGTCTGCGGATCAGGGCCGACTGCGGCAGGTGGACCCCGTCGATGGAGGTGACCGGCCGCACGCCCGTGGCGGCGTTGGTGACGAAGGCCCCCGACACGCGGGTGCTCGCGGCCCCGGCGACGGGCCGGGTGGACACGGGGATCCGCAGGGAGTCGGCGGCGCGGTCCACCAGGCGGGCCGTCACCCCGGGCAGGCAGGGGGCCTGGGGCCACACCACGCCGCCGCCGTCCAGGAACGCGATGTTCCAGGTGGGGCCCTCCGACACGCGCCCGTCGACCCCGGTGAAGAGGGCGTCGTCGAACCCGTCCAGCTGGGCCGAGCGCCGCTGGCGGATCGCCCCGAACATCCCGGTGCCCTTGACCCGGGGGGTGTCCCGGGCGAACAGCCGGGTGCCCAGGCGGAGCGGCGCCGGGGGCCCGTCCGGGGCCGGGGCCGGCCGGGTGGTGACCAGGATCTGCGGAGGCCGCCGCGAGGCCGGGCGGGCGAGGTCCATGCCGGGGTCGAACACCGTCACCCGTACCACGGAGGGCGACGGGTGCGCGCGTGCCGACCTCCGGGCCAGTTCGCGGACCCGGAGGACGTCCAGCTCGGTGCCGAACAGGGTCCGGCAGTCCCGGGTCAGCCGCTCCATGTGCAGGTCGAGGCCGCGCACCCGCAGGTCGGTGACGAGCATGGTCGTGAAGTGGCCGTACCCGTACAGGGCGAGGCCCGCGATTTCCCCGGTGCCGACGGGGCGTCCGTTCAGTTCCATCGGGTCCTCATTCTGGCACTTCGGGACCTCCGTCACGCGGTTTTCCCGAGACCTGTGGACAATTCATCCCAAGTCGGCGGCGGTCCGAGGCTGTCCGGGGGGACTCGGATCCCCGCCCCCGGAGGCGCCGGGGGCGGGCGGCACCGGGGCGTGGTTCAGGCGTCCCGCTCCCGGGCGGTGAAGGCCGTGACGAGCTGGTGCTCGGAGGTGTCGAGGTAGGCGGCCAGCTCGTCGGCGGCCCCCGTCACGTCCCCCGCGGCCAGCAGGGTGTGGATGCGCCGGTTCCAGTCCAGGTAGGGGGCGTGGAACTCGCGGGGGGCGTCCATGACGTGGAAGACGAGGCGGGTCTCGGCGAGCACCTGGCTCATGAACTCGTTGACCCGGGCGCTCCCTGCGAGCCCGGCCAGGGCCTGGTGGAAGCGCATGTTGGCGGTGCCCATCTCCTTCCACCGCTCCCGGTCGCGGGCGGCCTCGCCCTCGTCCACGGCGGAGCCGACCGCGCGCACGGCCTCCTCCCCGGGGCGTACCGCGCCCCGCAGTGCGGGGAGTTCGAGGACGCGGCGCGTCCTGAACAGGTCGCGGACGTCTTCGCTGGTGGGGTGGGCGACGAACACTCCCCGGTGCATCTGGTGCACGAGCAGGCGCTCGCGGACCAGCAGCCGGAAGGCCTCGCGGAGGGTGTTGCGGGAGACGCCGAGCTCCTCGCACAGCCTCTCCTCGGAGAGGCGCTGCCGCGGGGGGTAGGCGCCGTCGATGAGGGACTCGCGGAGCAGTTCGGCGACACGCTCGGCCTGGGTGGGCAGCGGTGGCAGGGGGCGCCTGCGGCCGGGGGTCCGGTCGGTGTGGGCGTCCGTGGCCGTCACATGTGCTCCTCGGGGGTGCGTTCGGTTACTCCATTGTGACCGACCCGCCGGTCCTCCGGGGAGGCGGGTCTTCCAAGGCATCCGTTCGTCGGATGAATGGACCTATTACTGGCGGGCTTGTGGAACACCCCTGGGGCGTAGAGGGCTGAGTGTGGTCCTCTGTAACAGCAGTGACCTGGGATTTTTGCTTACGCCACCTTTACTCGTCTCGTAGGATTGAAGTATTGTTCAACAATCCAACGACGGCGTGGTCGATCATCGCGCCACGGCACGCTTCTCGCACTCCCTGGAGAGTCCCATGGGCGACACGCCCCCCGCGCCCCCCAAGGTGCGCCCCCGGCTCGGGCGGATCACGGTGAGCAGCACCCTGCTCGGTGCGATGTTCCTCATGGCCACCAGCGCCATCGGTCCCGGTTTCATCACCCAGACCACGACCTTCACCGCGCAGCTCGGCGCGACCTTCGCGTTCGCGATCCTCCTGTCGATCCTCGTCGACATCGCCGTCCAGCTGAACATCTGGAGGGTCATCGGCGTCGCCGACATGCGCGCGCAGGACCTGGCCAACAAGGTGCTGCCCGGCGCGGGCTACCTCCTGGCCGCCCTGATCGTCTTCGGCGGCCTGATCTTCAACGTCGGCAACCTCGCGGGCACGGGCCTCGGCCTGGACGCCATGCTCGGGTTCGACCCGAGGATCGGCGCCGTCCTCTCCGCGCTCCTGGCCGTCGTCATCCTCGGCGTGAAGAAGCTGGGCGTCGCCCTCGACCGCATCCTGATCGTCCTCGGCGTCGGGATGATCGCCCTGACCCTGTACGTCGCGATCGTCTCCCGGCCCCCGGTCGGCGAGGCCCTGCGCCAGTCCGTCATGCCGGACCAGCTCGGCACGGACGTCTTCCTCGCCGCCGTCACCATCATCGGCGGCACCGTCGGCGGCTACATCACCTACGCGGGCGTCCACCGCCTCGTCGAGGCGGGCCAGGGCGGCCAGGAGAACGCCGGCGCCATCACCAAGACCTCCGTCACCGGCATCATCGTCACCGGCGTCATGCGGGTCCTGCTCTTCCTCGCCATCCTCGGCGTCGTCAGCGGCGGCGCCGCCATCATGGAGGCCCCCAACCCCTCGGCCGAGGCCTTCTACCAGGCCGCGGGCGAGGCCGGCATGCGCCTGTTCGGCATGATCATGTGGGCCGCCGCGGTCAGCTCCGTCATCGGCGCCTCCTACACCTCGATCTCCTTCGTGACGACCTTCCACCCCTGGCTGCAGAAGCGCCGCGGTGTCCTGGTCACGGTGTTCATCGGCATCTCGCTGGCGATCTTCCTGCTGTCGGGCCAGGCCCCGAACACGCTGCTGATCCTCGCCGGCGCGCTCAACGGCGTCATCCTCCCGGTCGGCCTCGGCATCATGCTGTGGGTCGCGGCCCGCCGCTCCCACGACCTCCTGGGCGGTTACCGCTACCCGCGCTGGCTGATCGCGATCGGCGCGGCCGCCTGGCTGCTCACCGTGTACATGGCCGTCAACTCCCTGGGCGGCATCGCCGCCCTCTGGCAGTAGAGACCCGGGGGGCGCGGCGCGGCGAGGGCCCGCCGCGCCCCCCGTTCCACCCCCCCTGCGCCGTCAGGTCCGGGACTCGCGGACCGGACGGGGTAGGAGCCCCGTGAGGGGCCCGCACAGTACGGCAGTGCCGAGGGGCGGCGGGCGCCGCGGGCGCGGAGGCGCGCGCGGTCCGGACGCCCCGGCAGGCACGAAGAAGAACGAGGAGCACCGACGTTGCGCATCGACCTCAACTCCGACCTCGGCGAGAGCTTCGGCCGCTGGGAGCTCGGTGACGACCGGGCCCTGCTGTCCGTCGTGACCAGCGCCAACGTCGCCTGCGGCTTTCACGCCGGGGACCCGAGCGTGCTGCGCCGCACCACGGCCGACGCCAAGGAGCGGAGCGTGGCCGTCGGCGCGCACGTCGGCTACCGGGACCTCGCCGGGTTCGGCCGCCGCTTCGTCGACGTCCCGCCCGCCGACCTCACCAACGACGTCGTCTACCAGCTGGGCGCCCTGGCGGCGTTCACCCGGCTGGCCGACGACCGCATCCGCTACGTCAAACCGCACGGCGCCCTCTACAACACGATCGTGCACCACGAGCAGCAGGCCGCCGCCGTCGTCGAGGCCGTCCGCGCCTTCGACCCCGGCCTGCCCGTGCTCGGCCTGCCCGGGTCCCGCTTCCTCGCCCTGGCGGAGGAGGCCGGGCTGCGCACCTACCGGGAGGCCTTCGCCGACCGCGCGTACACCCCCGAGGGCGTCCTGGTGTCCCGCCGCGAACCCGGAGCCGTGCTCCACGACCCCGCCGCGATCGCCGAGCGCTGCCTGCGGATCGCCCGCGGCCTGCCGGTCGAGGCGATCGACGGGACGGAGATCGTGATCGCCGCCGACTCCCTGTGCGTGCACGGCGACAGCCCCGGCGCGGTGGAGATCGCCCGCGCCGTCGCGGACCGGCTCCGCTCCGCCGGGGTCGCCGTCGCGCCGTTCACCCGGGAGGCCCCGGCCGCCCCGGAGGACGCGTGACCGTTCCCGCCCGGGGAGGTGCGCACGCGGGGGCGTGCGCACCTCTTCGCGCGAAGACGGCCTGCTGCCGCCGGCAGGTCCGCCACCACCAGGTTGAGGAGTCTTGTTGCGTGTCCTGAAGTGTGCCGACAGCGGGGTGCTCGTGGAGGTCGGGGACCTGGCCGAGGTGATGGCCCTGCGCTCCGCGCTCGAGGCGCACCCCGTCCCCGGCGTCACCGACGTCGTCCCGGCCGCCCGCACCGTGCTGCTGCGGATCGAACCCGGCACACCTCCGGAGGGGATCGCCTCGGCGGTCCGCGCGCTGTCCCCGGCGCCGGGGGCGGAGCGGGCGGCCGGTGACGCGGTCACCATCCCCGTCGTCTACGACGGCGAGGACCTCGACGACGTCGCCGAGCTGACCGGGCTCACCCGGGACGGCGTGGTCAGGGCGCACACCGCGGCCACATGGACCGTCGCCTTCTGCGGTTTCGCGCCGGGGTTCGGCTACATGGTCTGCGACGACCCGCGCCTCCACGTCCCCCGCAGGAGCGAGGCCCGCACCCGGGTCCCGGCCGGCTCGGTCGCGCTCGCCGGCGAGTTCACCGGGGTGTACCCGCGGAGCTCCCCGGGGGGCTGGCAGCTGCTCGGCAGGACCGGGGCCAGGGTCTGGGACCTGGACCGCGAACCGCCCGGCCTGCTCCGGCCCGGGGTCCGCGTGCGCTTCACGGACGCGGGATCCCCGGACGCCGGCGCGGACGCGCGGACGGGGGCGACGGCGTCATGAGCGCTCTGGAGATCATCGCCACCGGGCCCCTGACCACGGTGCAGGACACGGGCCGGTTCGGCCACGCCGACCTGGGCGTGGGCCGCTCCGGCGCCGCCGACGCGGCCTCCTACGCCCTCGCCAACAGGCTGCTCGCCAACCCGGAGGGCGCCGCGGCGCTGGAGGCGACCCTGGGCGGGCTGCGCGTGCGGGCCCGGGGAGCGGTGACGGTCGCCGTCACGGGCGCCGAGGCGCCGCTGTCGGTGGACGGGCGCGGCGCCGCCGCGAACACGGTCCTGCACCTGCCCGACGGCGCGGAGCTCACCATGGGCATGCCCTCCCGGGGCCTGCGCACCTACCTGGCCGTGCGCGGCGGCGTGGACGTCCCGCCGGTCCTCGGCTCGCGCAGCACCGACGTGCTCGCCGGGCTCGGACCGGAGGCGCCCGCGCCGGGCGCGGTGCTGCCGGTGGGACCGGCCCCCCCCGGCTTCCCCCGCGTCGACCACGCGGCCGTCGCACCCGTCGGCGGGCCCGAGGCGACCCTCCGGGTCGACCTGGGCCCCCGCGAGGACTGGTTCACCGACGACGCGATCGCCACGCTCCTCTCCGGCGAGTACGAGGTGACCTCCCGCAGCGACCGGGTGGGGGCCCGGCTGTCCGGCCCCGTCCTCGAACGCGCGCCCTCGCGCTCCGGCGAGCTCCCGAGCGAGGGCATGGTCGTGGGCTCCCTCCAGGTACCGCCCGGCGGGGAGCCGGTGCTGTTCCTCGCCGACCACCCCGTCACGGGCGGCTACCCGGTGGTGGCCGTCGTGCGCACGGCGGACCTGCCCAAGGCCGCGCAGGCCCGCCCCGGAAGCCGGATCCGGTTCGCCCTGTGAGGCGGGTCCGGGACCGCGGTACTCCCACAGGCCAGAACGAGAGGCAGGAGACACCATGACCCCACCGGCGGAACTCTCACCGAGCCGGGCGCGCGCCCTCTTCAGGGGCGGGCTGAAGGCGCCCACCTCCGGGTACAGCCCGGGGTACGCGCAGGCCAACCTCATCGCGCTGCCGCGCGAGGACGCGTTCGACTTCCTGCTGTTCGCGCAGCGCAACCCGAAGTCCTGCCCGATCCTGGACGTCACGGAGCCGGGGCAGGTGGACGCGTCGGTGTTCGACGGCGACCTGCGCACCGACCTGCCCGCCTACCGCGTGTACCGCGACGGCGCGCTGGTGGAGGAGCGCACCGACGTCACCGACCTGTGGCGGGACGACCTCGTCGCCTTCCTCATCGGGTGCAGCTTCACGTTCGAGACGCCGCTCCTGGAGGCCGGGGTCCCGGTCCGCCACATCGAGGCGGGCAGCAACGTGGCCATGTACGCGACCAACCGGGAGTGCCGCCCGGCCGGTCGCTTCCGGGGCCCGCTCGTCGTCTCCATGCGGCCGATCCCCGCCCACCAGGTCGCCGACGCGGTCCGCATCACCTCGCGGTACCCGGCGGTGCACGGTGCGCCTGTGCACGTCGGCGACCCGGCGGCGCTGGGGATCACGGACCTGGACAGGCCCGACTACGGCGACGCGGTCGAGGTGCGCCCGGGCGAGATCCCCGTCTTCTGGGCCTGCGGGGTGACCCCGCAGGCCGCGGTGACCGCGTCCGCGCCCGAGTTCGCGATCGGACACGCTCCCGGCCACATGGCGATCACCGACGTCAGGGACTCCTCCTACCAGGTCCCGTAGTCCGCCGGCCGTTCCGGGGCCGGCGGGGTCAGCGGTTCGGGGGAGGCCCGGGGTCCCGTGGCGTCCCGGGCCCGCGCCTGCCGCCCCCGCCCGGAGCCGGGGGCGCCCGGTCCGGCGTGGGGCGGCCGCGGTCGGTCTGCTCACCGCGGATGACGCCCTCGCGCGGGGGCGCGCCGTCGCGTCCCCGCTCGCGGGTGCTGTCGGACCGGTTCGCCCGCGAGGACGCCCGTCCACCGGGCACCACGTCGACGGTGACCGGCAGGACCGCGGTGTGCGCGGCGAGGGTCGCCGGGTCCACGTAGGCGGCTTCGAGGGCGGTGACGGTGGCGGGTCCCGGGCAGGACAGGCCGGGGACCTCCAGGCGCAGGAGGAGGCGCCGGCCCTCCCCGGAGCGGAAGTCGCCGAGCTCGACCACGAGCGACCCGTCGGGCAACCGGCGGGACGGAGTCCCCCCGACGACCCGGGCGCCGCTCAGGCGGGGGCCGACCGGTACGCGCAGGGACACGGCCCGGGCGGTCCCGGCCGGGGGGTACCCGGCCTCCCGGGCGACGGGGGCGCACGCCGTGTCGGGGTCCTCCGCGCGCCCGGGCGCGGTGATGTCGAGCAGGACGGACACGGTGGCGTCGGAGTCCAGGGGGACGGAGTCGGGGTCCAGAAGGGCGGAGAGGCGCATGTCGGCTCCCGGTGGGTCGGTGGCGTCCCCAGCGTAGGCACGGGCGCCGGCGTCCGCCCGGCCCGCCCGGGCCGCCGTGGCACGCGGCCGGGGCCGGGGCGGGCGGGTCAGAACCCGCGCAGCCCCAGACGCCGCAGCTCCAGGCCGGCCAGCGCGTCGACGGCCCTCCGGTCGTCGGCGTGCCACGCGCCCGCCGGGTCCTCGTGCACGCCGACGAGCCTCGACGGCGCCACCGACGCCAGAGCGCGCAGGGCCAGGAGCCGAGAGCGGGCCTCAGGGGCGAGTCCGCGCAGCCGCCGGGTGGCGCCGGCCTGGCGCACCCAGCGGACCCGGGCGGGCAGCCACGTCGCCGCGACCAGCAGCAGGGGGAGCGAGACGGTGAGCAGCGGAAGGGTCAGCGCCAGCGACGCCACCGACTCCCGGAAGGAGTCGCCCGCGGAGGCCAGGGACTCCCCGGTCCCGCTCATGCCGGTGAACGGGGCGGCGAGCGCCTCCCCGGCGACGGGCACCCTCCGGGCCTGCTCGGCGGCGCCGGCCATGTGCTCGGTGAACCCCCGGCCGGTGTCCTCCAGCAGTTCGCCGGGACGGTCCAGGGCCAGGACGGTCTCGCGCAGCGACAGCGCCGCGCGGACCCAGACGTAGACCCAGGCCAGGACGAGCACGTCGGAGGCGATCTGGACGAACGCGCGCACGGGGTGGTCGGCGTACAGCTTCACGGGGACTCCCGGGGGGTAGGGGGCGGTCGCGGGTCGGGACCCACGGTTGCGCGTTACCCGCTTCCGGGGCCGTTCGCACCGGTCGGCGCCGATTCCCCGTGCGCCGGCCGCCCTCCCGGTGGACGGTCCCGGCCCTGAGGGGCGGCAGGCCGCCCCGGGCCGGTGCGCGGACGCGCCGGACCGGGGGCGGGCGCAGCGGCTCGCCCCCGGTCCGGACACGGGTCCGCCCCGGGCGGACCCGTGCGGTCACGGGGTCCCGCCCGGGGCGGTGGGAAACGGTGTCGGAGCGAGGGCTCGGGAGGCGCCGCGACACCGCGGCGGGCCGGTTGCGGTCCCGGGAGGGCCGGCCCGCCCTGTGGCTAGCCGCCCTTGACCTCCGCGGGGGTGCGGTCCCCGCCCTCGCCGCCCACGGCCGCCCCGGCCGTGGCGGTCGCCTCGGCGGCGGGCGCCGCGTCGGCCCCCTCGGCGTCGGCGGACCCGGTCGCCGTGGAGCCGTCCTCCCGGGCGCGGGCCGCGGCCCCCTCCTCGGCGTCGTAGCTCATCAGGGCGTCCATGTCGATGGTGTTCGGCCTGTCCAGGACCTCCCGCAGGCGGTCGCGGTCCAGGCCGCCGGTCCAGCGGGCGATGACCAGGGTGCCGACGGCGTTGCCGATCAGGTTGGTCAGCGAGCGGGCCTCGGACATGAAGCGGTCGATGCCGACGATGAGCGCGATGCCCGCGAGCGGGATGACGTCGCCGAAGGCGGCCAGCGAGGCGGCCAGGGTGACCAGGCCGGCGCCGCTGACGCCCGCAGCGCCCTTGCTGGAGAGCAGCATGAACAGCAGGAGGCCGATCTGCGTCCACACGGAGATGTCGGAACCGGTCGCCTGGGCGATGAAGATGGCGCCCATGGTCATGTAGATCGCGGTGCCGTCCAGGTTGAACGAGTACCCGGTCGGGATGGTCAGGCCGACCACGGACTTCTTGACGCCCGCGGCCTCCAGCTTGACCAGCATGCGCGGCAGGACCGACTCGCTGGAGGAGGTGCCCAGCACGATCAGCAGCTCGTCGCGGATGAGGCGCAGCACCTTGAACAGGCTGAACCCGGCCAGGCGGCTGACGATCCCGAGGACCACCACGATGAACAGCACACAGGTGATGTAGAAGCTGATCATGAAGTAGGCGAGGCTGCCGAGCACCTGGCCGCCGTACTCGCCGATCGTGAAGGCCATGCCGCCGAACGCGCCGAGCGGCGCGGTGTACATGACGATCTTGATGACGCCGAACATGACGTGCGACATCGTGTCCAGGGCGCGGACCGCGGTCTGGCCGCGCTTGCCCAGCATGGTGAGGGCGCAGGCGACCAGCACGGCCAGGACGAGGACCTGGATGAGCTGGCCGTCGACGAAGGCCCCGAAGAAGGATTCGGGCACCATGTGCAGGATGAAGCCGGAGATGCCGCCCTCGGCGCCCTCCGCGGCGGCGATGGTGTCGGCCGCGTCGGCCTCGTCGAACGACATGTTCAGGCCGGCGCCCGGACGCATGATGTTGACGGTGACCAGGCCGATGGCGAGGGCGATCACGGTCAGCGCGGTGAAGTACACGAGCGTGCGCAGGGCGAGCCCGCCGGCCTTGGCGAGGTTGCCGAGGCTGGCGATGCCGACCACGACGGTACAGAAGATCGTCGGCGCGATGACGACCTTGACGAGCTTGATGAACAGGTCCGCGAGCCAGCGCATCTCGGCGCCCTGGGCCGGGAAGAGCAGGCCGACGGCGATGCCGAGGGCGATGCCGACGAGCACCCAGAAGTAGAGGTGGCGGTAGATGGGCTTCTTGGGCGGGGCCGGTGCCTTGTCGGCGCCCTGCCCTGCTGTGGCGGCGCGTCCGAAACTCGGCATGGCCTCTCCTTCAGGGTCCTGTGTGGCGGGTCACAGGAACTTTCGCCGAGGTGTGTTCGGGGGCCAAGTCACGCGGGGGAAACTTAAGATTTACCTGACATTCGATCACGCTCTGTCATGCTTTGCGACGCCTTGGTTAACTTTGCGTAGCCAACGCGGGTCGGTTCCTGGGCGCGGGCGTGCCCCGTTCCGGGGTGTCGGCCGGTGCGCGCCCCGTTCACCTGCGAGGACGGGGCGGCCGGGGCGGGGAGACGGCCCGGGGCTCAGGTTCCGGGCGCGTCGGCTCGCGGGCGCACCCGCACGAGCTGGGAGAGCAGGGCCAGCACCGGCAGTTCCAGGAGCGGGCCGGCCACCAGCGCCACCGCGACGAGCGGCCGGTCGGGGAAGGCCGCCACGGCGATCGCCAGCGCGATCGGCGAGTTGCGCGCCGCGGTCGTCATGACCAGCGTGACCCGCTGGTCGGGGGGAAGGCGCAGCAGGCGCGACGCGAGCAGGGCCGCCGACGGCGCGACGACGAAGAACAGGACCAGGGGAGGGACCAGGCCCGCCAGGTCGCCCAGGTGGGAGGCGACCGTACGCGCCTGCCAGGCGAACATGGCGAGCACCGCCGCGTACAGCAGCGGGAGCACCGCGCGGGAGGCCCGGGGCGCCATGACGCCGTCCCGCCAGGCGGCGCCCCTCCACCTGCGGGCCGCCCACCGGGCGGCCACCGCCAGGACCAGGGGGACCACCAGGACCAGCAGGACCGCCTCCACCAGGGTCCCCGTGTCCACCATCGCCGCGTCGCCGCCGAGGAGCAGCACGTACACGGGCAGCAGCAGGAGTTGGAGGACCAGGTTCACCGGCAGCACCGCCGCGGCCATGCCCATGTGGCCCCGGGCCAGGCCGGTGAACACCAGGTACCAGTCCGTGCACGGGGTGACCAGCAGCAGGAGGAGGCCGATCCGCAGGTCGGGCGAGTCGCCGAGCAGCCCGGCGCCCAGGGCGCCCGCGAGCAGCGGCGTGAACACGAAGTTGAGCACGAGGCCGGCGGCGACGGCGGAGCGCGCGGAGTGCGCCTCCCGCACCTGGCCGGCGTCGACCTGCACGAACACCGCCGTCAGCATCAGCATCAGGGCGGGCAGCACGAGGTGCCCGGCCGCCCCGCCGACCGGCAGCAGCAGGCCCAGGCCCAGCCCGCCCAGCGCGGCCATCGCCACGAACACACTCTGGAACTTCTCTGACGTGGACACGCGGCGGCTTCCTGGTGGGCGGGACGGGCGTGTCCACGCTAGTCGCCGCACGCCTCCCAGGGGTTTCCCGCCCCCTGCGGCGCGACGCCCCTCCGCTAGGATCACGCGGATGACCGTGGAGCACATCTGGCGCGGAGCCTTCGACAACGCCGAGGTCGACGCCCTCCACGCCCGAGGGTTCGGGTACGCGCCCGGGGACGCGGCGGACGTGTGGGGGCGCGTCAACGACCACAGCCTTGGCTGGGTGTGCGCCCGCCGGGGGGACGAGCTCGTCGGCTTCGTCAACGTGGTCTGGGACGGGGGCGTCCACGCGTTCGTCCTGGACACCGTGACCGACCCGCGCCTGCGACGCGCCGGGATCGGCGCCGGGCTGGTGCGCCTCGCCACCGAGCGGGCCCGGGAGGCCGGGTGCCGGTGGCTGCACGTGGACTTCGAGCCGCACCTGGAGCCCTTCTACCTCCGGGCGTGCGGGTTCGCCCCCACCCGGGCGGGCCTCATCGCCCTGTGAACGGGGGGCGGACGACGCCGGGCCGCGCCCGGGGCCCGGAGGGACGTCCCGTGTCCGCGGGCGGGTGCCAGCGTCACCCGCTCCACGCCCCGGCGCGCGCGGCACGGCGGGCGTATGCGTCGAACCCCGTGGCCGGTCGGCCCAGCGCCCGCTCCACGCCGTCCGCCGGGGTGGAGTTGCGGCCGTCCAGGATCTCCCCGAAGAGGGCCGCCAGGCCCCGTGCCACCTCGACGGGTACCCCGGCCCCGACGGCTCCGGCGACGAACTCCTCCTCCGTGACCTCGAGGTAGGCGACGGGGCGTCCGGAGGCCCCGCCCACGATCCGGGCGGCCTCGGTGAACGTGACGGCCTCCGGGCCGGTCAGCTCGTACAGCACCCCCGCGTGGCCGTCCGAGACCAGCGCCCGCACCGCGACCTCCGCGACGTCGTCGAGGTCGACGAAGGGCTCGGGCACGTCGGGGACGGGCAGCGCCACGGTACCGTCCATGACCGACCCCAGCAGGAAGCTCTCGGAGAAGTCCTGGGCGAACACCGAGCAGCGCAGCACCGTCAGCCCGGGGAACACCCGGCGGACGGCCTCCTCCGCGGCCCGGGCCCCCTCCTCCCCGCGGCCGGAGAGCAGGACCATGCGTCGCGCTCCCCGCTCCGCCGCGCGGGCGGCGAACGCGGAGACGGCCCGCTCCGCCCCCGGGAAGGCGAGGTCGGGGTGGAAGCACAGGTAGACGGACGTGACGTCGTCGAGGACGGCGTCCCAGGTGGCGGCGTCGTGCCAGTCGAAGGCGGGGGCGCCCGCGCGGGAACCGACCCGGACGTGTGCGCCGAGGCGGCGGAGGAGGGAGGTGACGCGGCGGCCGGTCATGCCGGTGCCGCCGGTGACGAGGACGGTGTCGTTCGTGTTCATGGCCCCAGTCCACCACGGCAAACTCGGATGGAACATGATGGTTCTGCTGGTTTTCATAAGAGAACGTCCAGAAACTGCAATCCGTGGGACTAGGATGCCGGTATGGACCCCCTCGTGCACCTCCTGGACGGCCCCCGCGCGCGCGGCGCCTTCACGCTGCGCGCGGTGATGAGCCCGCCGTGGGCGATCGACGTGCGGGACGGCGCCGCCCTGGCCCTGGTGGTGGTCACCTCGGGGCGCGCCTGGGTGGGCAGGCCCGGGACCGAGGCCGAGGCCGGGCCCGGAGACGTCGTGCTCGTGCGAGGACCCGCCCCCTACACGGTCGCGGATCGGAGCGGTCGCGCCCCGTCCATCACCGTCCTCCCGGGGCAGCGCTGTGTCGCCGGGGACGGGCAGGAGGTCCGCCTGGCCATGAGCCACGGCGTCGGGACCTGGGGCAACGACCCCGGCGGCGCGGACACGATGGTGGTCGGGGCGTACGAGGACGACAGCGAGGTCGGGCGGCTGGCGCTGGCCGCGCTGCCGCCGCTGGCGCTCCTCCCCGCGGGGCGGGTCGACCCCGCGCTGGTGGACCTGCTGGCCCGCGAGATCACCACCGGCCGGGTCGCCCAGGCGAGCCTCAACGACCGGCTCCTCGACTGCTTGCTGGTCATGGCGGTACGGGCCTGGCTGGAGGACAACCCGGACAGCGCGCCGAACTGGCTGAGCGCCCAGCACGACCCCGTCGTCGCCCGGGCGCTGGAGGCGCTGCACGAACGCGTCGCCGACCCCTGGACCCTGGACACCCTGGCGGGGGAGTGCGCGGTCTCCCGCGCGACCCTCGCGGCCAGGTTCCAGAAGGCGGTGGGGACCCCGCCCATGACCTACCTGCGCACCTGGCGGCTCACCGTCGCGGGGGACCTGCTCACGGCCCGGCCCGAGCTGGGCCTGGAGGCGGTGGCCGCCCGTGTCGGGTACGGGAGCGCGTTCGCCTTCAGCGCGGCCTTCAAGAACCACACGGGTGCGAGCCCGTCGTCCTACCGCCGGGCCGCGTCCGGGTCCTGAGACCCCCGGAGCCCCGTCCTCGCCCGCGTGGTCCCGGCCGCGGCGGAACGTCCGCCGGGGCCGCCACGGTGTGTGTCCGGTAGGTTCCGCACAGGAAGCCCATGACGGAGAGGACCCCCGTGGCCGACAGGACCCAGGCGTTCGACCAGCTCACCGACGACTACCGCCGCTACCGCCCCGACTACCCCGCGGTGCTCCTCGAACGGCTCGACGGGCACGTCCGCGCCGGGGAGCGGGGGTCCTGGCCCGCGCCGTGGCTGATGCTCGACGTGGGCGCGGGGACCGGGATCTCCACACTGGCCCTGCGCCGCGTGTTCGGTCCCGCGCCCCGGATCGTCGGGGTCGAACCCGGCCGGGCCATGCGGCGCACGGCCGAGGCGGGCGCCCCCGAGGGGGTCGAGTTCGTCGAGGGCAGGGCCGAGGAGGTCCCCTTCCCGGACTCCTCGGCCGTCCTCGTGCTCGCGGCGCAGGCCGTGCACTGGTTCGACCGGCCCGCGTTCTACGCCGAGGCCGCGCGGCTGCTCGCGCCCGGCGGGACCGTCGCGGTCCTCAACAACGACCGCGACTGGACCGCCGGCGCGTTCGTGGACGCCTACGAGGGCCTCCTGGAGGAGTACGGGGACGACCACCGCCGCGACTACCGGGCCTACGACACCGCGGGCGAGATGAACGCCGCCGACGGCCTGGCCGACGCGGTGGAGAGCAGCGCCTCCTGGACGCGCGTCCTCGACCCCGAGGGGTTCGTCGGCACGGCCCTGTCCTCCAGCAAGGTGGCCGCGGTGGTCCGCAACATCGGGGAGCGGCGCACCCGCGACGCCCTCGCCGCGCTCGTCGCCGAGCACTTCCCGGAGGGGGAGGTGCTGATCCCCTACACGTCCAGGCTCTTCCTCGCCCGCCGCGAGGGCTGAGCCCGGAGGGGCCGGTCCGCGCGGGCCGGGGCGCGCCCCGGCCGCTGCCGCCCCGGTTTCGTCGACCCGCGGCGGGCCCGCGCGGGGCGGGCGCGGCCACCGCCGGACTGAACCGGTCACGGGCCGCGCCGGCGGCACGGGTCAGGCGAGCCGCTTCTTGAAGCCGACGTGGGAGGCGGCGTACCCGAGACCGGCGTAGAAGCGGTGCGCGTCACCGCGCGTGGAGTCCGAGGTCAGCTGGAGCACCTTCGCCCCGCGTCCGCGCGCCTCCGCCTCGGCCCAGGCCATCATCTCCGAGCCCACACCGCTGCCCCGCTCGTCCGCGTGCACGCGGACCCCCTCCACCTGTGCGCGTGTCGCGCCGCGGTGGGAGAGACCGGGAAGGATCGTCAGCTGCAGGGTCGCGACCACCCTCCCGTCGCGGCGCGCCACGGCGAGGACGTGCCGGGGGTCGGCGTCGATCGCCTCGAACGCCGCGAGGTAGGAGGCGTGGTCGTCCGGGTCCTCGCGTCGCGCGCCGAGCACGTCGTCGGCGAGCAGGGCGACGATCGCCGCCACGTCCTCGGCGCGGGCGCGGTCGATGACGAGGGTGGTGGGCATGGGCTCTCCTCGGAGGACAAGGGGGTACGGCACCCCCGAACCGGTACGGGTCCGTCCGGTCCATGGATACAGGGTCCGCCGGTGCGCACCCCCGCGGGGCCCGCCGCACGGGCGCCCGACCGGTCGGACCCGCGCCGCACCGTCAGAGCAGCAGCCGGGCGACGGCCGCGAGGTCCGCCACCACCGTGGTCGCGTGCGCGAGCTCCGACGGAGGGCTCGTGGTCGCCACCGCGAGCACGGGCATCCCGGCGGCGATCCCGGCGCTCGCCCCGTTGGGGGAGTCCTCCACCACCACGCACCTCTGCGGGGAGACCCCCATGCGCTCGGCGCCCAGCAGGTACGGCTCGGGGTCGGGCTTGCCCTCGGTGACGTCGTCGGCGGTCACCAGCACCCGGGGGAACGGCAATCCGGCCGTCCCGAGGCGGGAGCGGGCGATCCTGTCGCCCCCGGACGTGACGACCGCCCAGGGGCGCCCGCGGGCGTCGAGTTCGGTGAGCAGGCCCAGGGCCGCGGGCAGGGCCCGGACCCCGTCGCCCGCGGCGGCCTCGTGGGCCTCGATCCGCCGGGCCTCCTCGACCGGGTCCAGGTGCGGGGCGACCAGGCGCGCCAGTCCGATGTCGGTGCGCCCGTGGCTGTGCTCCAGGACCTCGTCCACGTCGAGGCCGCGTTCGGCGGCCCACGCCGTGAGGCCGGCGCGGACGCTCTCCATGGAGTCCACCAGCACGCCGTCCAGGTCGAACAGCACCGTCGCCCCGTCGTAGCCGCCCACGTCGCCCCCTCGGTTCCGGATCGGTCGCTCCTCCAGGGTGCCAGAACCCGGTGCGGCGCGCGGCGGTCGGAACGGGCGGGACGCGCCCCGCCCGCGGTCGGCCGCCGGAGGGCGGTCAATTACAGTTGACCCATGGACACCGAACAGCTGATCGCCCTCGCCCGCGCCACCGACGGCGACGACCCCCTGGCCGGTCTCGACGCCACGATGCGCGTCCGCAGGGAGATGGAGCGGGTCGAGGCCGTACTCGTGCGCCGGGCGCGCAACCGGGGCTCCACCTGGGCCGAGGTCGCGGAGGCCCTCGGCGTCTCCAAGCAGGCCGTCCACAAGAAGTACGGGGGGCGGGGGGTCCTCGGCTCCCAGAAGTAGGGACCGCCCCGCGCGGCTCGGTCAGCGCAGCGCCGCCACGAACCTCTCCATGCGCCCGCCGAACCCCTCCGCGTCGCCGAACCACACCGCCACCGAGTCCGCCCCGGCGGCCGTCAGCTCCCGGAACAGCTCCACGGCGCGGCCGAAGCCCTCCTCGTCCCCGGACCAGGCGATCCGGGTGCCCGACCGGACGGGGCGGTCGGTCAGGCACCGCAGCCGGTTGCGCGCCGCCACGAACTTCTCCGCGGTCAGTCCGACGCCCTGCCACTCGTCGCCCCACTCGGCCGCGCGCCGCAGCGCCCGGTCGGAGGTGCCGCCGACCATCACCGGCACGGGACGCGCCGGGCGGGGCTCGAACACGCCGCTCCCGTAGGAGTGGAACCGGCCCTCGAACGGGCCGCCGCCCCCGAACAGGTGCCGCAGCAGCCGCAGCGTCTCGTCCGTCCGGGCCCCGCGTGTGGCGAAGTCGGCCCCCACCGCGGCGAACTCCTCCTCGGACCAGCCGACGCCCACCCCCAGCACGAACCTCCCTCCCGACAGGGCGTCCAGGGTCGCCGCCTGCTTCGCGAGGACCAGGGGGTCCCGCAACGGCGCCACCAGCACCGACGTGCCCAGCCGGATCCGCGTGGTGCGGGCGGCCAGGTGCGCCAGGGTCACCAGCGGCTCGTACACGCCGCCGAACGTGGTCCCGTACGGGGCGGGCGGCAGCAGGTGGTCCGGAAGCCACACGGCGTCCACCCCCAACTCCTCCGCCCGGACGCCCAGGTCGGTCAGGGTCCTCGGGGGCATCTCCGGGGACTCGTCGGGGAGCACCACCTGGAGGCGGGTGCCGGTGATCGGTTCGGTCAGCTCGCTCATGAGCCGACGGTAGACCGTGTCGCCGGCTCCCGGGGAGACCCTCTCCGGCGGGCCAGGCCCCCGGCCCCGTGGACACGCCCGTTCCGGCGCCGGGCCCTCACCGCCCCTCGGGCAGCGTCACCCGGGCGAGGACCGCCCGGTGGTCGCTGCCCGTGACCTCCACGACCTCGAACGCGCCGACGCCCATCGACTCGTCGACCAGCACGTGGTCGATGGTGACGCCGGGCAGCCGGCCCCCCGTCGGCCATGTGGGCTCCAGCCCCCGGCCGTGGACGGTCGCGGCGCTCACGTAGCCCTCGTCCAGGACGCGGCGCAGCTCGGCGTGGTCCAGGGTGGCGTTGAAGTCGCCGGCCAGGATCCTGAGACCCGGCCGGTGGAGGCGGTTCCCGGGGTCCGCGGCCGCGGGTTCCGCGTCCCCGGGACCGGGCAGGGCGCGCAGCCCGTCCCGCCACCCGTCCATGGTCCCGGGGGCCAGGGGAGGCAGGGGGTGCACCGACACCACCTCCACGGGGAAGGAGTACCCGGGCACCTCCATGCCGGCGCGGGGCATCGCGAACGCCCCGGTCCCCGCCGCCGCGTCGCCCAGGTCGGTGAGGGGGAGGGCCGCGTGGACGCTGCTGCCGTGCACACCCGCGGCCGAGTGGTCGACGGTGTGGGGGAGGAAGTCGTCGAGCCCGGCCTCGGACAGGGCCTCCAACAGGTCCGGTGTGACCTCCTGGAGGGCGAGGACCGTCACCTCGCGGTCGCGCACCAGTGCGACCACCTCGGCGACGTCGGCGCCGCCGCCGAGGGCGTTCAGGCTCATGACCCGCAGCTCCGGGCCGCCGGCCCCGGAGATCCCGAAGGGGATCGCGCGCGGTACGACGGCCGCCGCGAGGACGGCCGCCGCCGCGACCAGCACGGCCAGCGGCACCCACCGCCGCAGCAGGCCCGCGGCCGTCGCCGCCAGGAGCGCGGCCCCCAGCACGTACGGGGTGTAGGCCAGCGCGGGCACCAGCGGCCATCCCCGCTCCAGGCCGAGCCCCCGCAGCGCGGCGAACACCGCGAAGCCCGCCGCCGCCAGCGCGACCAGGACGGTCACGGCCGCCGAGCGACGGCGGCGGGCGGCCGGAGCCGCAGGAGCCGTTCCCCGTGTCCCCACCTGATCCATGACCCCGACCTCCGTGTCCCGCGGACGGTCGCGCCCGCCCCGGATAGGACTCCCCCCGAGGGTGGCGGGTTCGGGCGGTTTCCGGCGGGAGCCGCGCCAGGAGCGCCGGGGCGCGATCCCACCGGCCCCGGGGCCCGCCGGGGGCAGGCGGCCCCGCACCGCAGGCCCTCGGCGTACCCCTCGCGGAACGCCGCTCGGACCCGGCCCCGCCCGGACCCTCGCGGGCCCGGGCGCGACGCGGCCCGCGTCCCCGCGCCCGCCGACGCCCGCGCCGCCGACGCCGCGTCCGGCAGCCGCGCGGCCCGGTCCCCTCGCCGACGGGGCGGAGACCGCGCGGTGCGGCGCACGGCCGACCCCTCCGGCCGCACTCACGGCCGGGCGGCGGCCTCCGTCAACCGCTTCCACGCCTTCTCCAGGTGCGGATGGCCCGCTCCCGGGCGCCGCACCAGGTAGGCCGTGTCGACGGGCGGATCCGCAGGGTCCAGGAGCGTGACCAGGCGGCCGTCCTCCAGCGCCGACTGGCACAGGTACCGCGGCAGCACCGTCACCCCGGCGCCGCCGACCACCGCCGCCAGCACCCCGCGCAGGTCGGGCACGGTGACCGCGGGCGTGCAGGTCAGCCGCACGCCGAACACGTGGCGCCAGTACCGGCGCAGGAGGGGCAGGTCGTCGTCGTACGCCACCAGGGGGGTCGCGCACAGCGCCGAGGAGCCCTGGCGGTCCAGCCGTTCGCGGTGGATCCGCCGCGCCCACCCGGGCGACGCCACCAGGACGGACTCCGTGTCCGCCAGCGGATCGGCGACCAGCGTGCGACCGCGCGGCCGCACCGTCGACAGCACCAGGTCGTGCCTGCCCGCGCGGAGTCCGTCCAGGAGGTCGTCGGCCGGTCCGGTCCGGGCCCGCAGCCGCACCCCCTCCTCCACCAGCGGGGCGAGGGCGGGCAGGACCAGGCAGTGGAGCGCCTCGGCGGGCCCCGCCAGCCGCAGCGGCACGGGCGGGGAGGCCGCGTCGCCGCCGTTCTCCCCGGCCACCGCCTCCAGGGCGTCCAGCGGCTCGGCGATCCGGGCGGCCAGGTCGTTGGCCTCGGCGGTGGGGGCCACGCCCCGGGGCAGCCGGTCGAACAGTTCGTGGCCCAGCCTCCGCTCCAGCGAGCGGATCTGCGTGGTCACCGTCGGCTGTGACAGCCGCAACAGCTGGGCGGCCGCGGTGAAGGAGCCCGACCTGTGCACGGCCAGGAAGGTGCGCAGCTGCTGGAGGTCCAGCGACCCGGCAACCGATCCATTGGAATCTCTATAGGTCACCTTGCCGATTTTATTGGTGGACGAATACGTTGCCGCACTAGTGTCTGCCTGGACCGGGGCAGCCCGGTCCACCGCACACGACGTCCGGAGGTTGCGCCATGCCAGTCACCAGCAGGGAAGTCCATCTCGTCGCCCGCCCCTCCGGCGAGCCCGAGCCCGCCGACTTCTCCCTCGTCGAGACCGAGGTCGGCGACCCCGGAGCCGGGGAGGTCCTCGTGCGCAACTCGTGGATCTCCGTGGACCCCTACATGCGGGGCCGCATGAACGACGCCAAGTCCTACGTCCCGCCCTACCGCCTCGGCGAGGCGATGGACGGCGGTGCGGTGGGCACCGTGGTCGCCTCCGGCAGCGACGACCTCCCGGTCGGCGCCACGGTCCTGCACTCCGCCGGGTGGCGCGAGTACGCACTCCTGCCCGCCGGGGCGGCGCGCGTGGTCGACCCCGGCCTCGCCCCCGTCGAGAACTACCTCAACGTCCTCGGCATGATCGGCCTCACCGCCTACGCCGGGCTCGTCGAGGTCGCCCCCGTGAAGGAGGGCGACGTGGTGTTCGTCTCGGGAGCCGCGGGAGCGGTCGGCTCGATCGCCGGCCAGATCGCCCGCAAGCTCGGGGCCTCCCGCGTGGTCGGATCGGCGGGCGGCCCGGAGAAGCGGCGCCGGGTCGTCGAGCAGTTCGGCTTCGACGCCGCCATCGACTACCGCGAGGGCGACCTGGAGGGGCAGCTCGCCGAGGCCGCGCCCGACGGGATCGACGTCTACTTCGACAACGTCGGAGGCGCCCACCTGCGGGCGGCCATCGCGGCGATGCGCGACCACGGGCGGATCGCCCTGTGCGGCGCGATCTCCCAGTACAACGCCACCGAGCCCGTCCCGGGGCCGGACAACCTGTTCCTCGCGGTCGGCAAGCGGCTCAACCTGCGCGGGTTCATCGTCGGCGACCACGCCCACCTGGCGGCCGAGTACGCCCGGCTGGCGGCGGGTTGGATCGCGGACGGGGAGCTGCGCACCGAGGAGACCGTGGTCGACGGCATCGACAACGCCGTCCGGGCCTTCCTCGACATGATGCGGGGGGCGAACACCGGCAAGATGCTGGTCCGCCTCGCCGACTGAGCCCTTGCCTGGAGTGCACTCCAGGTTGCCATCATGGGTGACACGCCCCGCAGCCACCACGGACCTCCGTGACCACGGAAAGGCTTCCATGCAGTACGTCACGCTGAACAACGGCCTCACGATGCCGCAACTCGGGTTCGGTGTCTGGCAGGTCGCCGACGACGCGGCCCAGGCCGCCGTCGAGACCGCCCTGGAGAGCGGCTACCGCAGCATCGACACGGCCAAGCTGTACGAGAACGAGGCCGGTACGGGCCGTGCGCTCGCGGCGTCGGGCCTCCCCCGGGAGGAGTTGTTCGTCACCACCAAGCTGTGGAACGACGACCAGGGGTACGACAACGCGCTCAAGGCCTTCGACGCCAGCCTCGACCGGCTCGGCCTGGACTACGTCGACCTGTACCTCATCCACTGGCCGGCGCCGGCGAGGGGCGCCTACGTCGAGACCTGGAAGGCCCTGGAGCGCATCCACTCCGAGGGGCGGGCCAAGGCCGTCGGGGTGTCCAACTTCACCGCCGCGACCCTGGACCGCGTCGTGGAGGAGGGAGACGTGGTCCCGGCCGTCAACCAGATCGAGCTGCACCCCTACTTCTCCCAGGAGGCCATGCGGGCGGCCAACGCCCGGCACGGCGTCGTCACCGAGGCGTGGAGCCCCCTGGGCCAGGGCAAGGACCTGCTGCAGGACCCCGTGCTCGGCGCGATCGGCGCCGCGCACGGCAAGTCCGCCGCACAGGCGGTGCTGCGCTGGCACATCCAGAGCGGCAACGTCGTGATCCCCAAGTCCGTGACCCCGTCGCGGATCCGGGAGAACTTCGACGTCTTCGACTTCGAGCTGTCCGGTGACGACATGGACAAGATCGGGTCGCTGAACCGTGACGGCCGGATCGGTCCGGACCCCGACACCCTCGGCTGAGAGCCGTCTCCTCCGGGGCCGTGACCGGGCCCGGGGATGGGATCATCCGACGCTCCCGGGCTGTGAAAACAGCCCGGGAGCGTCTTTCGCGGGACGAAACGGCTGGGGCGTGAAGTAAACGTCTCGCCCTGCGCATGGCCGGAACCGGACGAAACGGTACGCGCGCGCACCACGGCCCACACCCTTCCCAAGGGCCGGTCCGCAAGGGGTATGGACCTGCTGGACGTCTCGGGCCAGGACCTTCGCCGCCCCCGAGTGGCGTGGTGCCGAACAGAGGCGTACAGTCCCTCTGGTGCGCCGGGAAACATACGACGGCGGACACCAGCTCTCCTCTACGCGAAACCAGATCCATGACCGTCGTCCCCCTTCGTGCCGCACGCGTGTACCGCTCGGAGAACGCCGAGCGTTCCGTCCACGCCTGGTGCCACAAAGCCCTGAGCCAGTGGCCCGAACTCGGGCCCCTTCCGCCTGTGGAGACCCGTCTGGGGAGCACGCAGGCCTTTCGCGCCGAAGGCGGTGCCGGCACCCCGGTACTGGTCCTGTCCGGCACCAACTTCAACGCCGCCACCACGGTCCCCGCCGCCCGCGCCCTGTCCGCGGACCGGCCGGTGCTGCTGGTCGACGTCCCCGGACAGCCCGGCCTCAGCTGCAGCCAGCGGGTCGGCGGGACCAGGATCGAGACCTACGGCGCGTGGCTGGACGAGCTCCTGCCCCGGATCACCGACGGGCCCGTCCTGGTGCTGGGACACTCGCGCGGCGCCGCCATCGCGCTCGCCTCGACCCCGTCCCCGCTGGTCGCGGGGATGCTGCTGCTCAACCCCGCGGGGCTCACCGCCGCCGGTGTCAGCTCGGAGTCGATGCGCGCGACGCTGCCCTGGATGATCCACCCCAACGAGCAGACCAGCGGTCGCCTCGTCGAGTTCCTCAGCGGCCCGTCCGCGGAGGAGTGCGCCGAGCGCCGCGCCGAGGCCGAGTGGCTGACCATGGTGGCCCGCTACTGCCGCACGGGCACCACGCCCAACCCGCTCCACGGAGAGCAGTTCCGCGCCTGGGCGGACACGCCGGTCGCCGTGGCGACCGGATCGCACGATCCCTTCTTCTCCCCCGCGCGCCTGCACGGGCCGGCCCGCCGGTTCCTGAACACCGGGGTCCACACGATCGAGGGCGCGGGCCACCTGTCGCTGTACGAGCAGCCCGAGAGGGTGTGCGAGCTGCTGCGCGGGCTCGACGCCTGACCCGCCCCCGTGGCGGCCTCCCGCCGCACACGGGCGCGGCCCCGCCGCCGCGCTCCCGCCCCCCGCGCCAACGCGGCGGGCCGGACGTGTGAGCCGCTCCCGCGTCCCCCGGTTCCGTCCGCCCGTCCTCCGGCGCCGCGCCGCCGAACGACGGCCCCTCCGCGTGCCTCCGCCGCGCTCCCGGCCGACCTGCGCGGCGCCGCGTCCTCCGCGCTCGGGGCCCGGCACGGCGCCGTCCTTTCAGGCTTTTCTGGTGTTTTGATCTAAAAGGGCACAGTGTGGCAGGAATCTTTATTTAAAACGGGATTGGCGTCATTTCCTATGAAATGGACGTAGGTGAATCTGTCTTTCCCGATGCGTATCCTTGCCCGGGGCCGCTCCGAGATCCCCGGTCCCGCCCGCGCGCCGAAAGCACCCGAAACACCAGAGGGCAGTGCATGTCGAAAAAACTGGCACACGTGCTCGGGCTCGACACGAACCCGACGATCTTCTTCACCTCCGCCGCACTGACCGTCGTCTTCGTGGTGTGCGCCATCGTCTTCACCGACACGGTGGACACCGTCTTCGGCGCCGCCTCGCAATGGATCCTGACCCATCTCGGATGGCTCTACATCCTCGGGGTGACGTCCTTTCTCGCCTTTCTCGTGTGGATCGCGTGCAGCCGCTACGGCGGTGTGCGGCTCGGCCCCCCGGGCAGTGCGCCGGAGTACGGCAACCTCGCCTGGTTCTGCATGCTCTTCGCGGCCGGGATCGGCAGCATCCTCATGTTCTGGGGCGTGGCCGAGCCCATCAGCCACTACGCGGACCCGCCTCAGGGCGACGTCGAGCCGGAGTCGGTGGAGGCGGCCAGGCAGGCCATGGGGTTCACGCTGTACCACTTCGGCCTGCACACCTGGACGATCTTCTGCCTGCCGGCGCTGGCCTTCGCCTACTTCGTGTACCGCAAGGGCCTGCCGTTCCGGGTCAGTTCGGTCTTCCACCCGTTCATCGGCGACCGGATCGACGGTCCGCTGGGAAGGACCGTCGACATCGTCGCGGTCCTCGGCACGCTGTTCGGCGTGGCCGTCACCATCGGCCTGGGGACCATGCAGATCAACAGCGGCCTCAACACGCTGTTCGGCATCGAGGAGAGCCGCCTCACGCAGCTGGTCCTGATCGCCGTGGTCACGGCCGTCGCGGTCGCCTCGGTGGCCTCGGGGCTCGACGTCGGGATCAAGTGGCTCTCGCTGCTCAACGTCGTCCTCGCCGTCGCCCTGCTGGTGTTCGTCTTCCTGGCGTCCTCCCCGCTCTACCTGGCGAAGGGCACCATCGAGACCGTCGGCGTGTACCTGGAGCGGCTGGTCCCGCTGTCGTTCTGGAACGACACCTTCGGCAACACCGGCTGGCAGGGCGCCTGGACGGTCTTCTACTGGGCGTGGACCATCACCTGGTCGCCGTTCGTCGGCATCTTCATCGCCCGTATCTCCAAGGGCCGCACCATCCGCGAGTTCGTGCTCGGCGTGCTCGTCCTGCCCACGGCCTTCAGCATCGTGTGGTTCGGCGTCTTCGGCCTGTCGGCCTTCGACATCGAGATGAACCGGGGCGGCGGGCTGGTGCGGGAGGTGGCCGTGGAGCAGGACATACCGGGCGCTCTGTTCGCGTTCCTGGAGCACTTCCCGATGGCCACGTTCGTCTCGGCCGCCTCGATCCTCATCGTGGTCATCTTCTTCACCACGTCCTCGGACTCGGCGTCCCTGGTCGTGGACATGCTGTGCTCGGGCGACGCCGTCACCCCGGTCCGGCAGCGGGTGTTCTGGGGTGTCACCGAGGGCGTGGTCGCCGCGACGGTCCTCACCGCGACGGGCGTGGGCGGCCTGGACGCCCTGCAGCAGACGATCATCGTGTTCGGCCTGCCGTTCTTCGCGATCGGCTTCTTCATGATGGCCGGGCTCGTGCGCTCCCTCCGGGCGGAGGAGGCGGAGGGGGGCCGGCGGGCGCGCGACATCCCGCTCGCCACCCGGGCCCGCCGGATGGCCCGGCGCGACACGAGGGGGGCCGTCCGCGCCCGGGTGCGCCGCGGGGGGACCGGGGCGCGGCGCGGCGGGTGAGCGGATCCGGGCGGGGGTCCCGCCCCGGCGGGCCGGCCGCCGTGCCCCGGGGCCGCGGTCGGCCGGAGCCTACGACGGGTCGGTGCCCGGCGGCCGCCCGTCGCGCGGGTCCTGGCCGACGGCCGGCAGGATCACCTCGTCCACGATCCGGGCCACGTACTCCTCGTCGGGGAAGGCCTGGTGGTCCATGCCGTACTTGATCATCATGGCCTCGCCGATGTCGACGGTGAGGGGTGTGACCCGTGCGGGGTCGATCCGGCCCCGCCCGGCGTAGTGCTCGAGCACGGTGCGGGTGAAGCGACCGCCGCGCGCGTCGAACACCTCCTCCGTGAACCGCCTGTACAGGTCGGGGTGGTGCCGCGCCTCGGCGACCACGGCGAACATCGCCTGGCCGCGGGTGCCGTCGACCATGACGCCCCGCAGGAGCATGAGGGCGCGGACGAGGTCCCCCCGCAGGTCGTCGGCCCCGGGCGTGGGCACCTCCTGCGGGAGGGTGTGGTACATCGCGTCGATCAGGATGTCGCCGGGGGTGGGCCAGCGCCGGTACAGGGAGGTCTTCGCGGTACCGGCGCGGCGGGCGACGCCCTCCATGGACAGCCGGGAGAGGCCGACCTCGGCGGCCTCGGCGAGGACCGCCTCGTGGATGGCGTCGAGCAGTTCCCTCCCGCGCCTGCGCGTGGACCGGGGCGCGTCCGGCCGCGTGCGGTCCCGCGCGCCCCCGCCCCCGGAGGGGTCCTCCTCCTGTCCGCCGGGGCGCTCCCCGGCCCGGTTCCGTGCCGCGTCGTCCGCCAACCCTGCCTCCCCTGGCCGCTTCCGGCCGGGAATCGGTTTCCCAAACAAGAAACGGTGCCGTATCTTAAAAACGTCGTTGGATACGCCATCGTATCCAATCCCCATCCACCTGGCCCCGCCCTGCCCCCGTGCGGCGTGAACGGAGCTTCCCGTGTCCCTCCCACCTCCCCCCGGAACCCCCGCCTCCGGCGGCGTCCCGCTCAGCCGGCGGTCCCTGGCGCCCGACCTGTCCCGCGGCGTGATGCTGCTGGTGATCGCCATCGTGCACGCCCACATCTTCCAGGAGATGGTCGGCGGCGACCCGCAGGCGCCGGGTGCGGCGTTCGACGCCGCCACCACGGTCTTCGTGATGACGTTCGCCGAGGGGCGCGGCTACCCCATGTTCGCCGCGCTGTTCGGCTACGGGCTCGCCCGGATCCACCTGCGCCGCGTGGCCGAGGGGCAGCCCTGGCCGCGGGTGCGCTCCCTGGTCCGCAGAAGGGGGCGCTGGCTGGTCCTCATCGGGGTCCTGCACACCGTCCTGCTCTTCTTCGGCGACATCATCGCCGTCTACGGGCTCATCGCCCTCATGTTCGCCGGGCTCCTCCACACCGGCGACCGGAGGCTGCTCGCCCACGGGTTCACCTGGATGGCCCTCGGCACGCTGGTCTACGCCTTCCTCAACACCGTCCCCTCCTTCACCGACCCCGCCGCCGGGGGAGGGGTCCTCACCGGGAGCCCGTCGGCGGACATGGTGACACGGCTGTTCACGTGGCCGGTCATGACCCCGATGCTCCTGATGACGTCGGTGTTCCCGTTCGCCGTGGGGGTGTGGGCGGCCCGCCGCCGCGTCATGGAGGAGCCCGGTCTCCACCTCGGCCTGCTGCGCCGGAGCGCCTTCGCCGGCATCCCCGTCGCCGTTCTGGGGGGACTGCCGTACGGCCTGGCCTCGGCCGGGCTGTGGGAGGCCGCCGGCGCGGCCGAGACCGCTCTCGCCTGGCTGCACCTGCTCACCGGCTACGCGGGCGGCTTCGGCTACGCGGCGCTCATCGCCCTGCTCGCGGTCCGCCTCGGCGACCGGCGGGGCCCGGTGGTCCGGGCACTGGCGGCCACCGGCCAGCGCTCGATGACGTGCTACCTCCTGCAGTCGGTGGGGTGGACCGTGCTGTTCGCGCCGTACGCGCTCGGCCTGGCGTCGGGTCTCTCCGAGCTCGGCTCGGTCCTGGTCGGCGCGGCCGTCTGGCTGGCCACCGTGGTGATCGCCGACGTCATGCGGCGCACTGGGGCGCGCGGACCCGCAGAACGCCTCCTGCGGTGGGGCACCTACCGGGAGCCCCGCTCCGGTGCCGCTACCGTGACGGCGCAGGCGCGCCCCGGCGGCTGAGCACGGCTCGCGTCCGCCGCGGGAAAACCCGTGGAGGCCGCCGGTCGGGGTGCACGATGATGGTCCGATGACCACTTCCGACGACGAGCGCTTCCTCGCCGCCACCGCCGACCGGCTCGCCTCCCTCCCCGCCGTGCGGGCCGTCGCCCTCGGAGGCTCCAGGGCCCAGGGCTCCCACCGGCCCGACAGCGACTGGGACCTGGCCCTCTACTACCGGGGCCGGTTCGACCCGCAGGACCTGCGGGACACGGGCTGGCCCGGCGAGGTCTCGGAGCTCGGGGACTGGGGCGGCGGCGTCTTCAACGGCGGAGCCTGGCTGCGGATCGACGGACGGGCCGTGGACGTGCACTACCGCGACCTCGACGTCGTCGAACACGAGCTCGCCGAGGCGGGCGCGGGCCGGTTCCGGGTGGAGCCGCTCATGTTCCACCTGGTCGGCATCCCCAGCTACCTCGTCGTCGCCGAACTCGCGATCGGCCGCGTCCTCGTCGGGGACCTGCCCCGGCCCGACTACCCCGAGGCGCTGCGCCGGTCCGCGCCACCGGTCTGGCGCGGTCTGGCCTCCGCCACCCTGGCCTACGCCGAGCGCAACCACGCGCCCCGCGGCAGGGTCGCCCAGACCGCGGGCCTGGTCGCCCAGGCGGCCTCCCACACGGCGCACGCGGTACTGGCCGGCCGGGGGGAGTGGGTCACCAACGACAAGGAGCTCCTGGCCCGGGCGGGTCTGGAGGAGGTGGACCTCGTGGTGGCGGGGATGACGGCCGACCCCCAGGACCTCGTCGCGGGGGTGGCGGAGGCCGGCCGGATCCTCGCGACGGCCTGAGGCGGGGGGCGGCCGCAGCCGGCCCCCGCCGCGGGGTCACGCGCCCGGCCTCCGCCCGGGGGAGGCCTCCCCGCCGCGCGCTCCGCGCCGGGAGGCGGTCACCACCAGCGTCAGCACGCCCGCGACCAGGCCCCAGAACGCCGACCCCACCCCGAGCAGCGTGAACCCGGACGCCGTCGCCAGGAACGTCACCACCGCCGCCTCCCGGGACCGTTCGTCCGACAGCGCGGACGCCAGGGACCCCCCGATCGTGCCGAGCAGGCCGATCCCCGCGATCCCCAGGACCAGGGTGGCGGGCAGGGCGGCCAGCAGGGACGCCACCGTCGCCCCGAACACGCCGACGCACAGGTAGAAGACCCCCGCCCACACCCCCGCGAGGTAGCGGCGTTCCGGGTCGGGATGGGCCTGCGGACCGGTGCAGATGGCCGCGGTGATCGCCGCCAGGTTCATCCCGAAGCACCCGAACGGGGCCAGCACCATGTTGGTCGCTCCGGTCCATCCGATCACGGGGGAGACCGGCACCCGGTAGCCGTCGCCGCGCAGGACCGCCACCCCGGGCAGGTTCTGGGACGCCATGGTCACCACGAACAGCGGCACGCCCACGCTCACCAGCACCTGCCACGAGAACTCGGGCACCACGAACACCGGAGCGGCGAGCGCGGGCCGCACCCCGCCCAGGTCCAGGGTCCCCCGTGCGGCGGCGGCCGCCGCGCCCGCGGCCAGGGACAGGATCACGGCGTAGCGCGGCAGCCACCGCCGGGACAGCAGGTACGCCGCGAACATCGCGGCCACCACCGCGAAGTCGTCCTCCATGCTCGTGAAGAGGCCGACCCCGAACTGGAGCAGGACCCCGGCCAGCAGCCCCGCCGCGAGCGGGACGGGGACCCGGTCCATCACCCTCTCGAACCAGCCGGTGACCCCGCTCAGGGTGATCAGGGCGGCCGAGAACAGGAACGCCCCGACGGCCTGCGCCATCGTCACCCCGTCCAGGCCCACCGCCAGCAGCGCCGCGCCCGGCGTGGACCACGCGGTGACCACGGGGGCCCGGTAGCGCAGCGACAGCCCCACACAGGTCACCGCCATGCCCACGCCCAGGGCGAGCATCCACGAGGCGATCTCCCCGGAGGACGCCCCGGCGGCCTCGGCGGCGGTGAACACGATCGCCGCCGAGCTGGTCACCCCGACCAGGACGGCGATCAGACCGGCGGCGACCGCGGGGACGGGGGCGACGCTTCCGATGCGGCGGGCGAGGGTTCTCATGGTCGACCATCCTGCCCGGCCGCCGTCCCGGGGCCGCCTCCGGGGCGGGAGGAGGGCGGGGCCCGCCGCCGGGTGGCGACCGAAACCGGGTGGCCGCGGACGGGGCCGCCGGGGACGATGGACCCATGGAACGATCATTCGACGAACTCGTGGCCGAGGCCGAGGCCGAGCCCACGGAGGGCTGGGACTTCTCGTGGCTGGACGGCCGGGCCACCGAACAGCGCCCCTCCTGGGGCTACCAGCGCACGATGGGGGAGCGCATGGCCTGCGCCTCCGCCGCCCTCGACATCGATACCGGGGGAGGCGAGGTGCTGGCCGGTGTCCCCGAACTCCCCAGGACGGCGGTGGCGACCGAGTCCTGGCCGCCCAACGTCGCCGCGGCCACCCGGCTGCTCCACCCGCGGGGCGTCGCGGTGGTCGCGACCGAGGACGGCCGCCCGCTGCCGTTCGCGGACGGCGCGTTCGACCTGGTGGTCTCCCGGCACCCCGTCGCCACGTGGTGGGAGGAGATCGCCCGCGTGCTCGCCCCCGGCGGCACCTACCTCTCCCAGCAGGTGGGGCCGGAGAGCGTGTTCGAGGTGGTGGAGTTCTTCCTGGGACCGCGCCCGGAGGAGGACCGCCGGTCCCGGCACCCGGACGACGCGCGCGAGGCGGCCAGGGCGGCCGGGCTCGACGTCGTCGACCTGCGCCTGGAACGGCTGCGCACGGAGTTCTTCGACGTCGGCGCGGTCGTCTACTTCCTGCGCAAGGTGATCTGGATGGTGCCGGGGTTCACCGTCGACGCCTACCGGGAACGGCTCCTGGACATGCACGAGCACATCCGGCGCGAGGGGGCGTTCACGGCGACCACGACCCGCTTCCTCGTCGAGGCCCGAAAGCCCCGGGGCTGAGGCCGCCCGCCGGCGGACCGGCCTCCGCGACCGCGGCCCGGCGCGGAGGGCCGGTCCGGGGACTCAGGCGCCGGCCCTGACGTGCTGGACGACCTCGAACCCCCAGATCTCGCTGCCGGTCGCGGCCGGTCCGCCCTGCCCGTGCCCGTGTCCGGTCGCCTCGCCGCTCCGACCCGCGTCGGCGGCGGCCTGGGCGTGCCCGTGCTTGAACGCCTGGCCGCCCACCCAGTTCTGGAAGTCCTCCTCGGAGCGCCAACGGGTGTACACCAGGTACTTGTCGGTGCCCTCGACCGGGCGCAGGAGCTGGAACTCCTCGAACCCCGGCTGGTTCTCCACCAGCCCGGCCCGCTTGGCGAAGCGCTCCTCCAGTGTGGCCCCGGCACCCTCGGGGACGGTCAGGACGTTGAACTTGACGACGCTGCTCACGCGGCACCTCTCCACCGTTGACTTCGACCTTCACCGCCCAACCTAGGGCACCCCCCTCCCCGGCGCCGGTCGGCCCCGCGGCAACAGCCGACCGCGTCCCGCCCCCCCGGACGCCCGGAGCGGGTCAGCCGAGAACCACCCGCCCCGAGGCGTCCACGCTCCACCCCGGGTTGTGCGCGACCTCCCACACCACCCCGTTGGGGTCCCGGACGTGCGCGTGGAAGATGCCCCCGAACTCGCCCCGCCGCGGGCTCTTGAGCACGGTCCCGCCCGCCGCGGCCATCGCGTCCACGGTCCGCCCGACCTCCTCGGGGCCGTCGACGTTGTGCGACAGGGTCACCCCCGACAGCCCCGACGTCCCGGGCGGCAGTCCCAGGTCCCGGTCGAACTTCTCCGCGTCGAAGAGGCCCAGCACCTGCCCGGGCGCGACCTGGAAGAAGACGATCTCGTCCGGGACGTCCATGAGCGGCTCCCAGCCGAGTCCGTCACGGTAGAAGCGGCGGGCCGCGTCCAGGTCGGGGGTGGCGAGCGTGACGAAGTGGACCTGCTGCCTCATGGCGTGCTCCTCGGATCTCGGTCGCGGGCTCCCCATCCTCCCCGATGCCGGCGCCGCGTCCCGTGCGCCCCGCCCGGTCGCGCTCCGGTACGGCGGGCCGGCCGCCTACAGCCCGTGCTTGCGGGCGACCACGGCGAGGACGAGCGAGCGGGGGAAGAGCCTGCGCAGCGCGAACACCACCGGCGCGTTGCTGCCGACCGCGTACAGGGGCCGCGGCGGGTCCGCCTCGATCGCCCGCACGACGGTCCGGGCGACCCGGCCCGCGGAGATCCCGGCCGACTCGTTGGCGTCGAGTGCGGTGAGCATGGTGCGGTACTCGCCCGCGAACGGGGAACCGTCGCGCAGGTACTGGGTCCGCCGCTCGCTGATACCGGTGTTGATCGACCCCGGTTCCACCGTGGCCACCCCCACCCCGAACGGGGACACCTCGCGGCGCAGGGCGTCGGCGAACCCCTTGACCGCCGCCTTCGACGCGACGTAGGACGACCGGTACGCCAGGGGGAAGCTCGCCAGCATCGACCCCACCATGACCACCCGGCCGTACCCGCGCCCGCGCATCCCCGGGAGGAGGAGCTGGGTGAGCCGCACGGCCCCGAACACGTTGATCCGGAACAGCCTCTCCACGGCGTCCGGGGGCAACTCCTCGAACGGGCCGCTCTGGCTCTCACCGGCGTTGTTGACCAGCACGTCCACGTCGCCGGCGGCGGAGGCGCACGCCTCGACCGACGCCTCGTCGGCCAGGTCCAGGGCCAGGTACTCCACGCCCGGCACCGGCTCGGCCACCGACCCGGGTCTGCGGCTGGTGCCGTACACGCGGTAGCCGCGCCGGACCAGTGCGGCGGCCACGGCCGCGCCGATACCCGACGACGCGCCGGTGACGAGCGCGGTCCGCTGGACGGTGGGACGGTTCATGGTGGTCCTTCCGGGAGGGGTCGGCGCGCTCGCGCCGCGCGTGTGAGCGATGATCGCACGGAGCACCGCGACCGGCCGGTCCAGCCCTCCCCGGCGCCCGCGTCAGTCCCAGCGGTGCGGGTCGAACAGGCCGATCGGCAGGTCGGTCCGGCCGTCCCCGGCCAGGTCGGCCAGGGCCTCGCCGACGGCGGACGCGAACTTGTAGCCGTGCCCGGAGAAGCCCCCGGCGAGCACCAGCCCGGGAAGCTCCCTGCGGTGGCCGATGACGAAGTGCTCGTCCGACGTCATCGTGTACATGCAGGAGGCCATGCGCTCGGGAAGGGCCTCGACGCCGTGCAGCCCCGAGGTCAGCTCGCCGAGCCTGCGGGCGTCGGCGGGGTCGGGCTCGCGCGGCCCCGTGTCCGGGTCCACCGGCTCACCCCACTGAGCCCCCTCGCGCCTCGGGCCGGGGGCCTCGGCGTGCACGCCGATCTTGACGGTCCGGCCCCCGTCCAGGCTCGGGAACCCGTACCAGGTGCAGTCGTCCCCGTCCCGGGCGAACACCGGGCCGGCCACGTGCGCGGCCGGGTCGCCCGTGGTGCGGAACCAGCCCAGCACACGCCGCTCGACCGTGATCCCCCCGCCCAGGCCGGCCACCTCGGGCACCAGCGAGGGGAGCCACGCGCCGGCGGTGACGACGACCCTCCGGGCGCGGATCACGGTGTCGCCCACCACCACGCGGGGCCGGTCCGGATCCGGTTCGATCCGGGTCGCCACGGCCCCGGTGAGCACCCGTGCCCCCGCCGCCCCGGCGAGCCGGACGGCCGCCAGGATCGACGCCTCGGGCAGGACCACGCCGGCGTCCTCCTCGAACACACCGACCTCGCCCGTGCGCAGCCGGTGGCCGGGGAAGCGGGCGCGGACCTCGCCGGCGGAGAGCAGCTCGCAGGGGAGTCCGTGGTGCCGGGCCGCGGCCAGCGACCCGGCGACGGCGGCACTGTCCGGCGCTCCGGCCATCAGCGCCCCGGTGCGCAGCACGAGCCGTTCCCCGGACGCCTCCTCCAACTCCGACCAGGCGCGCCAGGCCGCTCGGACGAACGGCACGTACTCGGCGCCCTCCAGGTAGGCGGTGCGGATGATGCGGGACTCCCCGTGGCTGGAACCCCGGTCGTGGCCGGGGGAGAACTGCTCCACCCCGACGGCGTCGACGCCCGACCGGGCCAGGCGCCACAGGGCCTGCGCCCCCATCGCCCCCAGGCCGACCACGACGGTGTCGGTCTCCAGCAGGTTCGCCACGCGGTTCCTCCCCGATCCGGTTCCGGGCCTCCGGGGGAAGGCCCCGGCCCATGATCCCAGGCCGTGGCGGACGCCCGCCCACCCCCTGGGTGGACGGGCGCCCTGTTCAGCGGTCCCCCTCGGCGCGCGCCGGGAGGACGGGCCGGATCAGTCCAGCGGCGGGTAGGCGTTGTCCAGCAGCTCCTGGAACTGGGCCGAGAACCAGTGGCCCGAGATCGGGGCGTCGGCCAGCGCGCCGCTCATGTTGTAC
>NZ_JBHSUF010000030.1:0-78010 GCF_042660575.1 Nocardiopsis tropica | reverse complement strand
TTCGCCCAGCGCCGGCTGTGGTTCCTCAACCAGATGGAGGAGCCGGGCACCTACAACATTCCCGTGGCGCTGCGGCTGCGGGGCGCGGTGGACGAGGAGGCCCTGCGCGCGGCCCTGGGCGATGTGCTCGGCCGTCACGAAAGTCTGCGGACGGTGTTCGTGCAGGACCGGGACCAGGTCCGGCAGCACGTCGTCACCGCCGAACAGGCGGGCGTCCCCCTGGAGACGGTCGACTCCGACCCGGCCGGACTCCCGGCCGCGCTTGCGGAGTTCGCCGTGGGCGGGTTCGACCTCTCCGCGCAGCTGCCGTTGCGTGCCCGGCTGTACCGGGTCTCGCACGAGGAGAGCGTTCTCTGTGTGGTGGTGCACCACATCGCGTGCGACGGATGGTCATTGGCGCCGCTGCTGGGCGACCTGGGCCGGGCCTATGAGGCCCGATCGCGTGGAGGGGCGCCCGTGTGGGCTCCGCTGCCGGTGCAGTACGCCGACTTCAGCCTGTGGCAGCGCCGGGAGCTGGGCGAGCAGTCCGACCCCGGCAGCGTCATGCACACACAGCTGGAGTACTGGCGCCGCACCCTGGAGGGCGCGCCGCAGGAGTTGGCTCTGCCGACGGACCGGTCCCGGCCGGCGGTGGCGTCCTGGCGTGGCGGCACCGTCGACCTCGACATCCCCGCCGAGGTGCACGAGGGCCTGGCGATGCTGGCCCGCGAGTGCGGGGGGACGCTGTTCATGGTGCTCCAGGCGGGCTGGGCGGCGCTGCTCAGCCGGTTGGGTGCCGGAACCGACATCCCCGTCGGAACCGTGGTGGCCGGAAGGCCGGACGAAGCCCTGGAGGACCTGGTCGGGTTCTTCGTCAACACCCTGGTGCTGCGGACCGACGTCTCCGGCGACCCCACGCTGCGAGAGCTCGTCACGCGCGTCCGCGAGGGCGGTCTGGACGCTTTCGCGCACCAGGACGTGCCGTTCGAGTGGCTGGTGGAGGTCCTCAACCCCGAGCGTTCGGCCTCTCGGCATCCGCTCTTCCAGACGCTGCTGGTGATGCAGAACAACCGGCGGACTTCGCTCGCTCTGGAGGGGTTGGAGGTCGAGGAGTACCCGGTCGATTTCCGGGTGGCCAAGTTCGACCTCTCCCTGAGCGTGTACGAGGAGTTCGGGCAGGACGGCGATCGGGCGGGTCTGGGCGGACACCTGGAGTTCGCCGAGGACCTGTTCGACCGTTCCACGGCCGAGCGGATCGTGCGCTGGTACGCGGCGGTGCTGGCCGAGATGGCCCGCGACGGCTCGGTCCGGGTCGGCCGGGTCGAGCTGCTCTCCCCCGGCGAGCGCGATCAGTTGGTGGAGGGGTGGAACGGGCCTCGTGTGGAAGCCGTTCCCGCGTCCTTGGCCGGGCTGTTCGAGGAGCAGGCCGCGCGGTCCCCGGAGGCACCCGCGATCGTCACCGACGAGGGGGTGACCACCTACGCCGAGCTCAACGCGCGGGTGAACCGGTTGGCCCATGATCTGGTGGCCAGGGGTGTGCGGGTCGAGGACCGCGTCGCGGTCCTGCTGCCGCGCGGTGTGGACATGGTGGTCTGTGCTCTGGCGGTGCTCAAGGCCGGCGCTGCCTATGTGCCGGTGGACCCGGAGTTCCCTCCCGAGCGCGTCCGCTTCATCCTGGAGGACGCCCGGCCCCGCGTGGTCCTGGACGAGGACCTCGTGGGACGGATGGACCTCACCGCCCGCTCTGCCGCGAATCCCGAGTCCGTGGGAAGCGCGGGGGCGGGCGCGGTGCAGGTGCTCTACACCTCCGGTTCGACGGGGCGGCCCAAGGGGGTCACCGTCACCGGCGGCGCGCTGGTGAACCTGCTGATGTCGGTGAAGCGGGACCTGCCCTTCACCGAGCACGACCGCTTCCTGGCCAGCACCACGTTCGGTTTCGACATCTCCTCCATCGAGATCTATCTGCCACTGGTGTGCGGCGGCGCGACGGTCCTGGTGACGCGCGAGGACCTGTTGGACCCCCGGCGGCTCGCGGGCATGGTTTCCACGCACGGTGTCACCCACATGCAGGCCACCCCCAGTCTGTGGTCGACCCTGCTGGAGGCCGGCATCGACCTGTCCGGCGTGCACGTGGTCACGGGAGGAGAACCGGCCACCCCGGAGCTGGTCCGTGCGCTGGCCTCCGCCGCCCGGGGCGTGACCAACGGCTACGGGCCCACCGAGACCACGGTCTACTCCACGGTCTGCCGCCTGTCCGCGGACGACCCGGTGACCATCGGCACCGCTATCGACAACACACGGGTGTATGTGCTGGACGGTGCATTGGCGCCTGTGCCGGTCGGTGTCGCGGGCGAGCTCTATATCGCGGGTGCCGGGGTCGTGCGCGGCTACCACGAGCGTCCCGGTCTGACCGCCGGGCGGTTCGTCGCCGACCCCTACGGTGAGCCGGGTGCGCGGATGTACCGCACCGGTGATCTGGTGCGGTGGAATTCCGAGGGCGCGCTGGAGTACATCGGACGCTCCGACTTCCAGGTGAAGATCCGCGGCTTCCGGGTCGAGCTGGGGGAGATCGAAGCGGTCCTGCGCGGCTGTCCGGGTGTGGAACAGGCTGTCGTCGTCGTGCACGAGGACGCGGGCGGCGAACGGCGTCTGGTCGGGTACGCCGTCCCGGCGGCGGGCCGGGTCCTGGACACGGACGACATCCGGAGCCGGACGGAGTCGATGCTCCCCGCCTACATGGTCCCGCTCGTGGTGCTGCTCGACACGTTCCCGTTGACGCCGAACGGCAAGGTGGACCGCGCCGCACTGCCCATCCCCGAGGTCGTGGCGGTCGCGAGTCGGGCCCCGCGGACCGCGCGGGAGGAGATCCTGTGCGGGTTGTTCGCCGAGGTGCTGGGCCTGACCGATGTCGGGGTCGACGACGGGTTCTTCGACCTGGGCGGTCACTCGCTGCTGGCCACCCGGCTGATCAGCCGGGTGCGGTCGGTGCTCGGCGGCGAGGTGGGTGTCCGGGAGTTCTTCGACCGGCCGACGGTGTCCGGGGTCGCCCGGTTGCTGGGTGATGGGAAGAGCCGCTCTCGTGCGGCGCTGGTGGCGGGGGAACGGCCGGAACGGGTGCCGCTGTCCTTCGCCCAGCGCCGGCTGTGGTTCCTGAACCAGATGGAGGAGCCGGGCACCTACAACATTCCCGTGGCGCTGCGGCTGCGGGGCGCGGTGGACGTGGAAGCCCTGCGTGCTGCGCTGGGCGACGTGGTCGGCCGTCACGAGAGTCTGCGGACGGTGTTCGTGCAGGACCGGGACCAGGTCTGGCAGCACGTGCTCCCGACAGGGCCGACGGAAGCCTTCTTCGACATCGTGGACCGTGCCCCCGGCTCCGGGGCCGCGGACGGTGTTCCGGAGGGGATCGCGTCGTCGTTGGCGGAGTTCGCCGTGGGCGGGTTCGACCTCTCCGCGCAGCTGCCGTTGCGTGCCCGGCTGTACCGGGTGTCGGACGGCGAGAGTGTTCTCTGTGTGGTGGTGCACCACATCGCGTGCGACGGATGGTCGTTGGCGCCGCTGCTGGGCGACCTGGGCCGGGCCTACCGGTCTCGCGCAGGCGGCCGGGTCCCCGACTGGTCGCCGCTGCCGGTGCAGTACGCCGACTTCAGCCTGTGGCAGCGTCGGGAACTGGGAGAGCAGGCCGATCCCGGCAGCCTCATGCATACCCAGCTGGAGTACTGGCGTGGGGCTTTGCAGGGGGCGCCGCAGGAGTTGGCTCTGCCCACGGACCGGTCCCGGCCGGCGGTGGCGTCCTGGCGTGGCGACGCGGTCGGCCTCGACATCCCCGCGGAGGTGCACGAGGGCCTGGCCGGCCTGGCCCGGGAGTGCGGCGGGACGCTGTTCATGGTGCTCCAGGCAGGGTGGGCGGCGCTGCTCAGCAGGTTGGGCGCCGGAACCGACATCCCGGTGGGCACCGTGGTGGCGGGCCGCTCGGACGAGGCGTTGGAGGACCTGGTCGGGTTCTTCGTCAACACCCTGGTGCTGCGGACCGACGTCTCCGGCGACCCCACGTTGCGGGAGCTGGTGGCCCGGGTGCGCGAGGGTGGATTGGACGCGTTCGCGCACCAGGACGTGCCGTTCGAGTGGCTGGTGGAGGCGCTCAACCCGGAGCGTTCGGCATCCCGGCACCCGCTCTTCCAGACCCTGCTGGTGATGCAGAACAACCGGCGCTCCCCGCTGGAGCTCGCCGGGGTCGGGGTCGAGGAGTACCCGGTCGATTTCCGGGTGGCCAAGTTCGACCTCTCGCTGAACGTGTACGAGGAGTTCGGGCAGGACGGCGGCCGGGCGGGCCTGGGCGGACACCTGGAGTTCGCCGAGGACCTGTTCGACCGCTCGACCGCCGAGCGGCTGGCACGCTGGTATACGGCGGTGCTGGCGGAGATGGCCCGCGACGGCTCCCTCCGGGTCGGTCAGGTCGAGCTGCTGTCGGCCGACGAGCGCCATCAGCTGCTCCATACGTGGGGCCGGGGCGCACCGCACGCCGACGGGCAGAGCGCCACGGAGATCCTGCCCGAGCTGTTCGAGGCGCAGGTTGCCCGGACCCCTGAGGCTCCCGCGGTCGTCACCGACGAGGGGGTGACCACCTACGCCGAGCTCAACGCCCGGGTGAACCGGTTGGCCCGTGAACTCCTCGCGAGGGGGGTGGGACCGGAGACACGGGTCGCCATCGCCCTGCCGCGATCCGTCGAGATGTTCACCGCCGCGCTCGCCGTGCTCAAGGCGGGCGGAGCCTACGTCCCCGTCGACACCGACTACCCCCGTGAGCGCGTCGCGTTCATGCTCGCCGACGCGGCCCCCGCACTGGTGCTCACCACGGTCGCGGCCGACCCCGCGTCTCCGGCCGCACCTTCCCTGTGCCTGGACGACCCGCGGACCGCCGAGGCCGTGCGGAGCCGTGCGGAGCGGGACATCATCCAGGACGAACGCCCGGCCCCCCTCCGGCCCGAACACGCCGCCTACGTCATCTACACGTCCGGATCCACCGGAACCCCGAAGGGCGCGGTCAACCACCACGCCGGTGTGGCCAACATGGCCCGCGCCACCATCCGTGCCCTGGAACTGGGCCCCGGCGACGTCGTTGCGCAGGTGGCCTCGTTCAGCTTCGACGCCGCCTCCGCCGAGTGGTGCCACGCCCTGTTGAGCGGCGCCGCGCTCGCGGTGGCCGCAGCCGACACCGTCCTGGCGGGCCAGGACCTGGTCGACTTCCTCGACGGTCGCCGGGCCACCCACGCCCTCATCACCCCAGCGGTCCTGGGTTCCCTGCCCGAGACCGCGCCCGCCGTGCTCACCGGACTCCGCTCGCTGGCCTCGGGCGGGGAGGCGTGCTCGACCGAGCTGGTGGAGCGCTGGGCCGAGGGCCGGCGCATGGTCAACGCCTACGGTCCGACCGAGGCCGCGGTCTGCTCCACCTTGAGCGACCCGCTCAAGGGAAGCCCCGGCCGTGTGCCCATCGGACGGCCCCTGTCCGGCACGCGGGTGTATGTGCTGGACGGTGCGTTGGCGCCCGTGCTGGTCGGTGTCGCGGGCGAGTTGTACATCGCGGGTGCGGGAGTGGCGCGCGGCTACCACGAGCGTCCGGGGCTGACGGCCGGGCGGTTCGTCGCCGATCCGTTCGGTGAGCCGGGTGCGCGGATGTACCGCACCGGTGATCTGGTGCGGTGGAATTCCGAGGGCGCGCTGGAGTACATCGGACGCTCCGACTTCCAGGTGAAGATCCGCGGCTTCCGGGTCGAGCTGGGGGAGATCGAAGCGGCTCTGCACCGTTGTCCGGGTGTGGAGCAGGCTGTCGTCGTCGTACGTGAGGACGCGGGCGGTGGGCGCCGTCTGGTCGGGTACGCCGTCCCGCCGGCGGGACACGGCTTGGACACGGACGGTATCCGGAGCCGACTGGCCGGGGAGCTGCCCGCCTATATGGTTCCGTCGGCGTTCGTGGCCCTGGAGGCGTTCCCGTTGACGCCGAACGGCAAGGTGGACCGGGCCGCACTGCCGGCCCCCGAGGCCGGGGACACGGTCGGACGGGGGCCGCGGACCGCGCGGGAGGAGATCCTGTGCGGGTTGTTCGCCGAGGTGCTGGGCCTGACCGATGTCGGGGTCGACGACGGGTTCTTCGACCTGGGCGGTCACTCGCTGTTGGCCACCCGGCTGATCAGCCGGGTGCGGTCGGTGCTCGGCGGCGAGGTGGGTGTCCGGGAGTTCTTCGACCGGCCGACGGTGGCCGGGGTCGCCGACTTGCTGGAGCGCGAGGACGGGCGTGAGCGTGCGGCGCTGGTGGCGGGGGAGCGGCCGGCACAGGTGCCGCTGTCCTTCGCCCAGCGCCGGCTGTGGTTCCTCAACCAGATGGAGGAGCCGGGCACCTACAACATTCCCGTGGCGCTGCGGCTGCGGGGCGCGGTGGACGAGGGGGCCCTGCGCGCGGCCCTGGGCGATGTGCTCGGCCGTCACGAAAGTCTGCGGACGGTGTTCGTGCAGGACCGGGACCAGGTCTGGCAGCACGTGCTCCCGGCAGAGCAGACCCCGGCGCCGCTGGAGATCGTCGACCGTGGGTCGGGGGAGGACGTCGCCGGACTCGCGGGGTTCGTCGCGCTCGGTTTCGACCTGTCGGTGGAACCTCCCGTGCGTGCCCGGCTGTACCGGGCGTCGGACGAGGAGAGCGTTCTCTGTGTGGTGGTGCACCACATCGCGTGCGACGGATGGTCGTTGGCGCCGCTGCTGGACGATCTGAGCCGGGCCTACCGGTCTCGCGCAGGCGGCCGGGTCCCCGACTGGTCGCCGCTGCCGGTGCAGTACGCCGACTTCAGCCTGTGGCAGCGTCGGGAGCTGGGTGATCAGTCCGACCCCGGCAGCCTCATGCATACCCAGCTGGAGTACTGGCGCCGTGCCCTGGAAGGGGCGCCGCAGGAGTTGGCTCTGCCCACGGACCGGTCCCGGCCGGCGGTGGCGTCCTGGCGTGGCGACGCGGTCGGCCTCGACATCCCCGCGGAGGTGCACGAGGGCCTGGCCGGCCTGGCCCGGGAGTGCGGCGGGACGCTGTTCATGGTGCTCCAGGCGGGGTGGGCGGCGTTGCTCAGCAGGTTGGGGGCGGGCACCGACATCCCGGTGGGGACGGTGGTGGCGGGGCGTTCGGACGAGGCGTTGGAGGACCTGGTCGGGTTCTTCGTCAACACCCTGGTGCTGCGGACCGACGTCTCCGGCGACCCCACGCTGCGAGAGCTCGTCACGCGCGTCCGCGAGGGCGGTCTGGACGCGTTCGCGCACCAGGACGTGCCGTTCGAGTGGCTGGTGGAGGTCCTCAACCCGGAGCGTTCGGCGTCCCGGCACCCGCTCTTCCAGACCCTGCTGGTGATGCAGAACAACCGGCGTTCCTCGCCGGCTCTGGAGGGGCTGGAGGTCGAGGAGTACCCGGTCGATTTCCGGGTGGCCAAGTTCGACCTCTCCCTGAGCGCACGCGAGGAGTTCGACGAACAGGGTGCGCGAGCGGGTCTGGTCGGCCGGTTGGAGTTCGCCGAGGACCTGTTCGACCGCTCGACCGCCGAGCGGCTGGCGCGATGGTACGCGGCGGTATTGGCGGAGATGGCCCGGGACGGCTCGGTCCGGGTCGGCCAGGTCGAGCTGCTGTCGGCCGACGAGCGCCGTCAGCTGCTCCACACGTGGGGCCGGGGGGCACCGCACGCCGACGGACGGACCTTCGCGGAGAGCCCGGCTGAGCTGTTCGAGGTGCAGGTTGCGCGGTCCCCGGAGGCTCCCGCCGTGGTCACGGACGAGGGCGTGACCACTTACGCCGAGCTCAACGCGCGGGTGAACCGGTTGGTCCACGAGCTGGTGGCCAGGGGTGTGCGGGGTGAGGACCGTGTGGTGGTCCTGTTGCCGCGCGGCGTGGACATGGTGGTCTGTGCTCTGGCGGTGCTCAAGGCCGGTGCGGCGTATGTGCCGGTGGATCCGGAGTTCCCTCCCGAGCGCGTCCGCTTCATCCTGGAGGACGCCCGGCCCCGGGTGGTGCTGGACGAGGGGTTCCTGGCCTCGACCGACCTGTCCGGGCGGTCGGAGGAGAATCCGGCTGCCGCCGGGTGTCCGGGGGCGGGCGCGGTGCAGGTGCTCTACACCTCCGGCTCGACGGGGCGGCCCAAGGGGGTCACCGTCACCGGCGGCTCACTCGTGAACCTGCTGATGTCGGTGAAGCGACATCTGTCCTTCACCGAGCGCGACCGCTTCCTGGCCAGCACCACGTTCGGTTTCGACATCGCCGCCGTCGAGGTGTACCTGCCGCTGGTGTGCGGCGGCGCGACGGTCCTGGTGACGCGCGAGGACCTCTTGGATCCCCGGCGGCTCGCGCACATGATCGACCGGCACGGTGTCACCCACATGCAGGCCACCCCCAGTCTGTGGAGGACCCTGCTGGAGGCCGGCCTCGACCTGTCCGGCGTGCATGCCGTGACGGCGGGGGAGCCCGTCACACGGGAACTGGCCGACGCGCTGGCCTCGGCCTCGCGGGGCGTGACCAACGGGTACGGGCCCACCGAGACCACGGTCTACTCCACGACCTGCCGCCTGCACGCCGACGCTCCCGTGACCATCGGTGTCCCGATCGACAACACCCGCGCCTACGTCCTGGACGACGGCCTGAACCCCACCGTCCCCGGAGTGCCCGGCGAGCTCTATCTCGCGGGTGCGGGTGTGGCGCGCGGGTACCACGAGCGTCCCGGTCTGACGGCGGGGCGGTTCGTCGCCGACCCCTACGGTGAGCCGGGTTCGCGGATGTACCGCACGGGTGACGTGGTGCGGTGGAACGCCGAGGGCGCCCTGGAGTACGTCGGACGCTCCGACTTCCAGGTGAAGATCCGCGGCTTCCGGGTCGAACCGGGTGAGGTGGAGGCGGTCCTGGCGGCGCATCCGGATGTCGCGCGGGCGGTGGTGGTGCTGCGCGAGGACGCCCCCGGGGAGAAGCGCCTGGTGGTCTACCACGTTCCCGTCGAGGGCGCGGCGGCCCCCGAGAGCGGGGAACTGCGCCGTCTGGCGACCCGGGAGCTGCCCGCCTACATGGTCCCGTCGGCGTTCACGGCCCTGGAGGCGTTCCCGTTGACGCCGAACGGCAAGGTGGACCGGGCGGCGCTGCCCGCCCCCGAGGCCGAGCTCGCGGTCGGGCGGGCTCCGCGCACCGCGCGGGAGGAGATCCTGTGCGGCCTGTTCGCCGAGGTGCTGGACCGTCCCGACGTCGGGATCGACGACGGGTTCTTCGACCTGGGCGGGCACTCGCTGCTCGCGACCCGGCTGATCAGCCGGATACGGACGGTGCTCGGCGCGACCGTCGACCTGCCCGCGTTCTTCCGCTCCCCGACCGTCGCGGGCATCTCCGAGGCCGTCGCCGAGGAGGGCGGACGGCTCCGGCCGCACCGTCCCGGTTCCCAGGCGCCCCTGCTGGCCCTGCGCAGCGGCGGAACCCTGCCCCCGCTGTACTGCGTACACCCGGTGACCGGCCTGAGCTGGTGCTACGCCGCTCTCGCCGAAGGCCTGGGCGACCGCCCCGTGTACGGGATCCAGGCCGGGGGGACCGACGGCGCGGGCGGCGCCCCGCAGACGGCCGCCGACCTGGTCACCGACTACCTGGCCCAGATCCGCTCCGTCCAGCCGCACGGCCCCTACCACCTGCTCGGCTGGTCCCTGGGCGGGAACATCGCCCACGCCCTGGCCTGCGCCCTCCAGGAACAGGGGGAGGAGGTGGCGGTCCTGGCGCTGCTGGACTCCTACCCGCACGAGGCCGAGGGCGTCGGCTGGCGGGACGGGATCGGGCCCGAGGAGGTCGCCCGCCTCATGGGGGCGACGGAGGCCGCGCCCGCGCTCGGGGAGGCGGACCTCGACGCCCTCGCCCGCACCGCGAACCGGCTCCTGCGCATCGTGGCCGAGCGGCCCACCGCCCGCTTCGAGGGCGACATGCTGTTCTTCGCGGCGACCCGGGGGCGCGGCCGGGGAGCCCCGTCGGCGCGGGCGTGGGACCCGCACGTCAGCGGCCGTGTGGAGCGTCACGACATCGACGCCGAGCACGCCCGGATGACCGACCGCGAACCCCTCGGCGCCGTCAGGAAGATCCTGGACGGCGTGCTCGCGGCCCTGTGAGCCGCCCCGCGCAGGACGACCACCTACACACGACCACACCCGTGGAGGAGAACGCGATGACCAACCCGTTCGACGCCGAGGACGGTACCTTCCTCGTGCTCAGGAACGCCGAGGAGCAGTACTCGCTGTGGCCCGGGCACATCGCGGTGCCCGCCGGCTGGGAGAGCGTGTTCGGTCCGGCCGGCCGGGAGGAGTGCACCCGGCACATCGACAGCGAGTGGACCGACATGCGGCCCGCGAGCCTGGTCCGGCAGGCGGAAGCCGGCGCCTGAGCGCCCGCCGCGCCGCCCCGGCCCCGTACCGAGAACAGGAGCACGGGATGCCCATCGTTTCCGCGCCGCACGAACTGCTGGAGTCCGACGTCTACGTCGACCTCACGTCCGTGACCGGCCGCGAGATCTACCTGAAGTGCGAGGGCTTCAACTTCGGAGGCTCCGTCAAGCTCCGCACGGCCGCGGCCATGGTGGCGGCCGCCGAGAAGGACGGCCTCCTGCGCCCGGACACGGTCCTGGTGGAGTCCTCCTCCGGCAACCTCGGCGTGGCTCTCAGCGTGGTCGCCGCCAGCAAGGGCCTGGTGTTCACGTGCGTGACCGACCGGCGCTGCAACCCCCACACGCTGCGGCTGATGAGGGCCCTGGGCACCGACGTCGTGGTGGTCGACGTCCCCGACCCCGTCGGCGGCCTCCTGGGCGCCAGGAAGGAGAGGGTCCGGCAGATGTGCCGCGGCGACGACCGGTACCTGTGGCTCAACCAGTACGAGAACCCGGCGAACTGGACGGCGCACTACGAGACGACCGCCGTCGAGATCGCCGGGCGCTTCCCCGATCTCGACGTCCTCTTCGTCGGCGCCGGGACCGGGGGCACCCTCGTGGGCTGCGCGCGGTACTTCCGCGAGCACGCGCCCCGTGTGCGGGTGGTGGCCGTCGACGCCCAGGGGTCGGCGAACTTCGGCGGCGAGCCCGGGCCGCGCCTCATCCCCGGACTCGGGTCGAGCACCCCGGCGCCGGCCCTGGAGCTGGCCTCCGTCGACGACGTGGTCCACGTGCCCGAACGGGAGGCCATCAGGACCTGCCGGGCCCTGTCCGCGCGCGGGTTCCTGTTCGGCGGGTCCACGGGAACGGTGGTGGGCGGGGCCCTGGACTGGCTCGCACGCCACGACCCGGAGCACCGCCTCAGGTCGGTGGCCGTGGCCCCCGACCTGGGGGACCGGTACCTCGAGACCGTCTACAGCGACCAGTGGGTCGACAAGAACTTCGGGGACGAGACCCTCCGGCCCTCCGCCGGGGGTTCCACGACGCCGCACGGCAAGGAGAGCCAGTGAACCCGCAGGGCCCGGACGTGTACGCCGTCCCTCTCACGTCCAGACTCGGTACGCCCGTCCACGTCCGGGACCTGGACGACCCCAGGGTCCGCGAGAACCTCGGCGCGCTGGAGGAGCAGGGCATCCGGGAGGTGCGCGTGTCCTCGGACACCACCCTGGAGATGGCGGTCGCGGTCACCCCGGGAGCCCCGGGGGCCGAGCAGCCGGACGTGACCTACGAGGCGGTGGTGGTCTGCAACGACACGGACGAGGGGACGACCCCCAGCGAGTGGGCCCAGGAGTTCCGCGCCGCGGCGAAGCTGCCCTCGACCCCGGTCCTCGTCGTCAGCGGCGACGCCTGCTCGAACTTCTCCTCGGGGACCGACGTGGCCAGGGCCCTGATCGCGTCGGGGCAGGCCGTGTCGGTCCTGCTGGTGACGGTCGACCGGATCGTCTCGGGAACCCGGCATCCTCCGATCAGCATGACGGTCTTCAGCGACGGGGCCGCCTCCTGCCTCATCACGCGGGAACCCGGTCCGGAGGCGTCCTTCCAGCTCCTGGGATCGGCGACCGAGCGCTGGCTGCCCCGGAAGGAGTGGTCGGGCCTGGCCGACGCGAGGGTGACCCTGACGGCCATGCGCACCGCCACGCGTCGGGTGGCAGGGCACGCGGAAGAGGGCTTCCGCTACCTGGTGACCCCGAACTTCGGCAGCGCGACCCGCACCATGCTGTCGATGGCCGCCGCGATGCCGCACACGGAGCCCTATCCCGGGCTCGTCTCGACGGTGGGGCACTGCTTCTCGTCCGACGTGCCGATCAACCTGGCCGACCTCGCGGAGTCCGGCCGGATCGACGACGGTGACGCGGTCCTGGCCTGCGCCTCGAGCAGGGGCTCCCTGGCGGCCATGGCCCTGCGCTTCCGCGGGCCCTCCGGCCGCTGACCCGTCCCGGCCCCGCCGTGTGCGGGGCCGGGACGGATCAGCGTTTCGTGCACAGGTAGATGCGGGAGCGGCGGGGCCCGTGGCGCAGGTCGGCGGTCTCCACCTCCCGCGAGAGCCGGTGCAGCAGCTCCTCGAAGGGGCCCGGGTCGTAGCGGTTCAGCCAGATGTAGCCCTCGTCGGTCTCGCGCCGCAGCAGCGCCTCGGGCGCCCTGGGCACCTGGAAGAAGCCGATGATCACGTGGGTGCGGGCCACCCGGAACATCTCCCGGACCGCCGTCTCGTAGTAGGGCAGGCACTCCAGCAGGTGGCGGGAGTTCACGACGTCGAAGGAGCCCTCGCCGAAGGCGAGGTCGGTGACGCTCATCTCCAGCCACCGCGCGCCCGGGTGCTCGGTCCGGCACGCGTCGAGGACCCGGGGGGAGACGTCGATGCCGGTGTAGTCCACGGGCAGGCCCGCGTCCCGCAGACCGGCGTAGGTCACGCCGGACATCACGCCGCAGTCCAGCAGTGTGCAGGAGGTGCCTGGGTAGAGCGCGCCGAGGCGCTCGGCGGTCCAGGCGTGGCCGGGGTCCTCGTCCCGCCCGTCCCTGCGCATGTGGTCGACGTCGGCGGTCCGGAGCCACAGGGGCGAGGGGACGTCACCCACGGCTCTCCTCCTCGCGCAGGGCGTAGCTCCTGGCCAGGTCGGCCAGGTCGCCCACGGTCTGTGCCTGGAGGACGTCGACGATGTCGATGGAGGCGCCCAGCCTGTCCTCGATCGCGGCGACGATGCGCAGCAGCAGGACCGAGTTCACCTGGAGGTCGGCGAACGCGTCCTCGGGGGCGACCGACCGGGTCTCGAGTGCGTCGGCGACGATGCCGCCGACGAGGGCCTGGTAGTTCGTGTCGTCTGCGGACATGCTCCTCTTTCCGTGGAAGTGGGGACCGGTGCGTGCCCGGGCCGCGTCGGGTCAGAAGCCGTCGCCGGACAGTGCCCAGCCGATGCTGCGCAGCATCCGTTCGCGCTCCTGGAGCAGGAACAGGTGGCCGCCGGGGAACATCTCCACCCGGGCCGGTCCGTCGGTCAGCGCGGCCCAGCCGTGGAGGTGCTCCTCGCCCACCCGCGGGTCCCGCGTGCCGCCGAACACCGAGACGGGACAGCTCAGCGGCGGTCCGGGCCGGTAGCTGTATCCGGCGAAGAGGGACAGGTCGGCGCGGAAGGTGGGCAGCAGGAACGCGGTGAACTCCGGGTTGCGCAGCAGCTCCTCGGGGGTGGCGCCGAGTACGCGCAGCTCCTCGATCAGCCCCTCGTCCGACAGGTCGGCCTCCGCCGGGGTGCGCGACCGGTGCAGGTGCAGGGCGCGGCAGCCCGACACGAACACGCGGACCGGCTCGAGGCCGTGCGTCAGCCGCAGCCTGCGGCACAGCTCCCAGCAGACGATGGCGCCCATGCTGTGGCCGAAGAACGCGAAAGGCCTGTCGAGCAGCGGCAGCAGCCCGGGGGTGAGGGCGTCCAGCAGGTCGTCGAGCCCGGGGACGGGCCGTTCGTGGAAGCGGTCCTCGCGTCCGGGCAGCTGGACGGCGAAGCCCTCGGTGCCCTCGGGAAGGCCGGCCCCCCAGTTCCGGTAGGCGGAGGCTCCCGCCCCCGCGTAGGGGAAGAAGAAGAGGCGCAATCCGCCGGGGACGGTTGCCCCGGTCAGGGGGCGAACCCATTCCTGTGCGGTCCGGTGGGGAGTGGAGTGCATGGAGGGGCGGGGGTCCGTTCTGTGGGCGGTGTGGTCCGGAGCGGCCGACCCGGTCTGCGGGGCGTCCTCGGATCACCGCGGCGGACCGGTGCTTCGAATGCGTGCTCTCCGGTGCGTTCCCGGCGTCGGAAACAATGGCGGCGACCCCTGCTCCTCGGGCCGGTATTCGCACCACGGGCTGTCGCATCATAGTGGGCTCTCTCCGTTCGCGCCAGGGGTCGGATCGGGAGTTCCTCCGGTGCCGCATCAGGGGATCGTTTTCCTTTCCGGGACAGGCCGCATGGAAACGGAACCGGGGCGCGCAGTCCTCGGATCCCCCTGGTCCAGGAAAGCTTCGAAAGCCGCGAATCAGGATCATTCGGATAGGGGGACGGATTCGGAGGACGCGCAGGGGGAGATCGGCGGAGTGGAACCGGGAACCATATTCGTCAGGGTGCTCGAAACCGGAAAGACCCCGGCCGCGTGCGCGCGTTACACACGAACGGAGCACGAGCGCGAACCGGGTACGGGGGGCGAAAGACATCCGCGCTCCGGCAAACGGATTCGCTATTCCCATACCGTTCGGCCCGTCCTATACTCATGCCGTTCGACGAAGGGCCCGCACGCCAGGGGCCTCGCGGTGGAGTGTCCGGAAAGAGGGGGAGGTGCCCGATGACGGCGAAGCGTCGCGGAGTCTGCTCCGGCTTCTGACCCCCTGTCTCCCGGCAGCCGGTCACGCCGACCGGGAGGAAGCGCTCACGCGGTCGGCGCGGGCGGCCGCGCAGGCGCCCCCGGAGCGTGAACCGACCCGCCCCGCCCGCACCCCCGGGTGTGAGGCGGAGAACGCCGAGCCCACACAAGGAGAACGGTGATCGTACTCGGCCTCAGCGGCCTTCCCCACTCCCAGCCGCACCACCTCCGGAGCAGGCCGGGGATCGCGGAGGTCGACAGCAGGATCTGCCAGGGCATGGACAGTGCCGCCTGCCTCGTGGTCGACGGGAACATCGTCGCCGCGGCCGCCGAGGAGCGCTTCACCGGGGACAAGGCGACCGGGGCCTTCCCGGAGAAGGCCATCGCCTACTGCCTCGACCACGCCGGGATCACCGGCGACGACGTCGACCTCATCGCCCACGGTTTCAACTACGACCGGTTCCGCCGCTTCTTCCACCGGACCCCCGAGTACTTCGACGAGGTGCTCAGCGGCCGGACCGTGGTCGAGGAACTCGCGCGCACGGGGTGGAGGAATCCGGGCGACCGGTTCCGCCCGGTGGACCACCACGTCGCCCACGCCGCCTCCGCCTACCACCTGAGCGGTTACGAGGACGCCCTGTCCGTGGTCTCCGACGGCATGGGCGAGACCGTTGCCCTCACCGTGCACCGGTTCACCCGGGGCCGCATGGAGGAGCTGTACAGCCAGGGAATCGACTCCTCCCTGGGCATCCTCTACTCGATCCTGACCCGCTACCTCGGGTACACCTTCAACTCCGACGAGTACAAGGTCATGGGCCTGTCCGCGTACGGCGACCCCCGCCGCTACGCCGAATTCTTCGCCCGCTTCATGGGCGCCGACGAGGGCAGGGCCGCCATCGGCTGGCCCCAGGGCGCGCTCGGACGCGCGGGGGAGGGCTACCCGGACGCCCTGGCCTTCCTGGAGGAGTCGCTCGGCGTCGCACCGCGCGAGCCCGGCGCCGAGGTCCCCGACGAGTACGCCGACATCGCCGCCGCCTTCCAGGCGCGCTTCTCCGAGGTCCTGACGGACCTGGTCCGCCACTGGCTGCGGCACACGGGCCAGGACTTGCTGTGCCTCTCGGGCGGGACCTTCCTGAACTGCCTGGCCAACCAGTCCATCTCGGAGCTGCCCGAGGTGTCGCGCATGTTCGTCCCGCCGGCCGCGGGCGACGACGGCACCGCGATGGGGGCCGCACTGCACGTGGCCGGGGGCTTCTCCGGCACCTTCAGCGCCTACACCGGTCCCGGCTACGGCGCCGACGACGTGCGCTCGGCGCTGAAGGCGTTCGAGCGGCCCGGAGGCGGATCCCCGGTCTGGGAGTACCACGGGTTCACCGACGAGTACATGGATTTGGCCGCCCGCGACCTCGCGGAGGACAGGGTCGTCGCCTGGTTCGCCGGACGCATGGAGTTCGGCCCCAGGGCGCTGGGGAACAGGTCCATCCTGGCGCTCCCGAACGGGGACGACATCAAGGGGCGGCTCAACGCCATCGTCAAGATGCGGGAGGGGTTCCGGCCCTTCGCCCCGGCGATCCTCGACTCCGACTACGAGGAGGTCTTCGAGGGCCGGGCCCTGTCGCCGAGCAGGTACATGCTCAGCACCGCCCGCACCCGGCCCGAACGGATCCCGAGCATCCGGGGCGCCGTGCACGTGGACGGCACCGCCCGGGTCCAGATCGTCACCAAGGAGGACAACGAGGTCTTCTGGCGGCTCCTGCACAAGGTCAAGGAGCACACCGGCCTGGGCTGCGTGATCAACACGTCGTTCAACGTCAAGAACCAGCCGATCATCGCCTCGCCGGACCTGGCCCTGGAGGCGCTGGAGAGGATGTCGCTGGGCCGCCTCTACATCGAGGGGTTCCGCGTGGGCCTGGGCGGCTGAACGGCCGGGACCGCCCTGTCGTCCCGGGGTCGGGGGAGGGCTGCCCCCGGCCCCGCCCGCCGGGACCGCCGTGCGGTCGGCAGCCGTCGGCGTTGTCGTGACCGCCTGGCACTCTGGGCGGCATGAGAGAGACGACTGGGCCCGAAGAGAAGGCGGCTGCCGCCGCTCCGACCACGCCGGCGGAGTGGCGGGGCTACCTGAAGCGGTACGGCGATGCGTACCTGAGGAACGAGGCCGACGGCGAAGAGCTGGTCGATCTGCTGGACGAGGATCAGCTGGAGGTCCTGGACGGCGGGGGGCGTGTCGACCTGTGGCTGGGTGAGGCACCGGCCCGGGAAGAGGCCCTGGTGGAGTCCGAGGAGCGGCTCGGGGTGCGGTTCCCACCGAGCCTCAGGGGGTTCTACCTGGCCAGCGACGGGTGGACGAGGGTCGGGGGCGCCTGGGTGGGAGAAGGCGTCCATCCGTGCGGCCGCGTCTCGTGGATGCGGGACGGCGATGCCGGCAGCCGCGTGACCGCGATCTACGACTCGATACCCGGCAACGAGGATCTCGTGCAGCTGTTCAGCCGGTCCCTCGAGGTCGCCCGGGGCGAGGACTTCTGGCTGCTCGATCCGACCGACGTCGGGCCGGACGGCGAGTGGGCCGCCTACGAGTTCGCGCCGAAGTACGGCGACCCGACGAAGTACCCCCGCTTCTCCGCGCTGTTCGACTCCGGGTACACGAGCATGGGCGGATAGGAGGACACGGCCTCGAGGCGGCCGTCCGGCCGCTCCCGTCCCCGCGGCGACCCGGGCGGCGGCGACCGGACGGACCCCCGCGCTCCGCATCCGACAGTCCACGGCGACGTCTCACGACACCGTGATCCACCAGCGGTGACCGTGTGGAGTCACGGTCTAGTCCCCGTGCCAGGACCTCCACAGGTTCGCGTACGTCCCGCCCCGGGCGAGGAGCTCGCCGTGGCTGCCGAGCTCGATGATCCGGCCCTCGTCCATCACGGCGATGCGCTCCGCGTCGTGCGCGGTCTGCAGCCGGTGGGCGATCGCGATGACCGAGCGCCCCTCGAGGACCGCCGCGAGCGCCCGTTCGGTGTTGCGCGCCGTGGCGGGGTCCAGCAGGGCGGTGGCCTCGTCCAGGATCAGGGTGTGGGGGTCGGCGAGCACCACCCGTGCGAGGGAGAGCTGCTGCGCCTGGCCCCCGTTGAGCTTGTGCGTGTCGGGGCTGAGCACGGTGTCCAGCCCCTCGGGCAGCTCCCGGGCCCAGTCGGCCGAGACCGTGTCCAGGGCGGCGTGCAGCTCCGCGTCGGTCGCCCCGGCCCTGGCCAGGAGCAGGTTGTGCCGCAGCGTGTCCCGGAAGACGTGGTGGTCCTGGGTCAGCAGCACCACCTGGCGGCGCAGCAGCTCCGGCGCCAGGTCCGCCACGGGGACGCCTCCCACGGTGACCTCCCCCGTCCGCGGCCTGTCCAGCCCCGCCAGGAGCCTGCCCAGCGTGGACTTCCCGGCGCCCGAGGGGCCGACCACGGCGAGCCGTTCCCCCGGCTGCACCGTCAGGTCCAGCCCGTGCAGCACGTCCCCGCGGTGGTCGTAGGCGTAGCGGACGTCCCTGACCAGGATGCGGTCGTCGGCCGGTTCGGCGGAGGTGGGCCGCTCGGCCGCGGGCGCCGCGGCCAGCCCCTCCACGCGGGCGAAGGAGGCGCCGCTCGCCTGCAGCTCCTCGACCCACAGCATGATCGTGTCCAGCGGCACGGAGAGCTGGCGCAGGTACAGGGCCGCGGTCACGACCGTCCCCAGGGAGACCGACCCGTTCTGGTAGAACACGCCGCCGATCAGCAGCACGCCCACCAGGGGCAGGACGGCGGAGACGTCCACGGACGGGAAGAGGACGGTGCGCAGCCACAGGGTGCGCAGCCGCGCCCCGCGGGCCGTCTCGATCGCGGTCTCCGCCGCGGCGATCCGGCGTTCCTGCAGGCGCAGGGCCTCCACGGTCCTGGCGCCGCTCGCGGTGCTGGTGAGGACCTCGGCGAGATCGGAACCGGAGGCGCCCTCGGCGAGGTAGGCCGTCCGCGCCCGGCGCAGGTACCAGCGCAGGGCGACCACGATGGTGACCAGGGTGGCCAGTCCGCAGGCCCCCAGCACCGGGTCGATGAACAGCACCGCACCGATGAGGAACAGCCCCTGCGTCAGGGCGACGAACACCTCCGGGATCGCGTTGCGCAGGGCCGATGCGACCCTGGTGACGTCCGAGGTGCCGCGCGCGGCCAGGTCGCCGGTGGCCGTGTGCTCGACCGTGGCGGCCGGCAGGGCCAGCGTGCGCTCCAGGAAGCGCTCGCGGATGCGTGCGGCGGCGCCCTCGCCGAACCTGTAGCCGACGTAGAGGGAGTAGCGCGCCAGCAGGATGTGCACGACCGTCACGACGACGATCGCCAGCGCCGTGCGGTCCACGGAGGCCACCGCGGCCGGACCGGGGGACCGCTGGACGGTGTCCACGATCAGCCCCACGAGCCAGGGGGCGATGAGCGCGGCGAGGGCGGCCAGCACGTTGAGCGCCAGCATCAGGGCGAACGTCCACCGGTCGGCGCGGATCTCGCGCACGGCGGCACGGCGCACGTGCGCTCGGCCCGCGACGGGCAGCACTGCGGTCATCGGAGCGGCTCCCACTCTGCGTCGCGCGACACCAGGGCCCGGTATCCGGGTTCGGTGCGCAGTAGTCCGTGGTGTGTGCCCGTGGCCGCCGCCCGCCCGTCGACGAGGTAGACCACCGCGTCCGCCTGGTCCAGGACGAGCGGCGAGGTGGTGGAGACGACCGTGGTCGTGCCCGCGCGGGCCTGTCGCAGGCGCGCCGCCATCGCGGCCTCGGTGAGGGAGTCCACGGCCGAGGTGGGCTCGACCGCGAGCAGGACCTCGGGCTCGGTGTACAGGGCCCGGGCCAGCCGCAGGCGCTGGAGCTGGCCCCCCGAGAGGTTGTGGCCCCGCGCGTTCACCACCGAGTCGAGGCCGTCGGCCATGGCGTCGACGATGTCGGTGGCCACGGCCGTGTGCAGCACCGCGCGGACGGCCTCGTCGTCGGGCTCCCCGGCCCCGGCGACGACGTCGCGGATGCTCCCGGAGAAGAAGTCGGCGTCGTTGTCCGCCAGGAGGATGCGCTCGCGCACCGCGTCCAGGGGCGCCTCACGCAACGGGGCCCCGCCCCATTCGGCGTCGGAGGCGGTGAACCGGCCGAGGCGGTCCATGATCTCCTCGGCGTCCGACGGCCGGGCGCCGGCCAGCGCGGTCAGGATCCCCGGGCCGACGCGCACGCCCGACGCGGGGTCGTACAGCTCCGCTCCCGGCGCCGGCGGCCGCGCTGTGGCGCCGTCGTCCGCGTGCTCCGGTTCGAGGTTGAGGAACCGGATCACCCTGCGCGCGCAGACCAGGGCCCGTGTGATGTCCGTGCCGCCCTCGATGAAGAACGCGACGGGGACCACCAGGACGGCGACGTACCCGTACACGGCGACGAGGTCGCCGATGCTGATGGCGCCGCTCGCCGCCATCCTGGCCGCGAGCCAGGTGACGACGGCCAGGAACAGGGCGGGCAGGCCCACGCCCAGGGCGCCCACCCAGCTGGTGACGCCGCCGATCCGGTACCCCTTGTCCCGCAGCTCCCGGGACTCGCGGTGGAAGTGGCGTGCGAACGCGTCCTTGCCGCCGAGCCCGTTGAGGACGCGCAGGCCGGTCACCACGTCCACCAGGCGTGCGGTGAGGGCGCCCTGCATCTCCCGGTAGGCGGAGCCGATCCCCAGGAGCCGGTGGAGCAGGGGGCCGACCGTGATCGCGAGCATCGGCACACCGGCGAGGACGACGACGGCGAGCAGCGGGGAGATCGACAGCAGGAGCGCGGCGATGACGATGTAGGCCACCACGGCGCCGAACCCGGGGCCGGTCACGGTCAGGGACTGGGCGATGACCTGGACGTCGGCGATCCCGATGGAGGCGACCTCGCCGCTGGAGACCCGGCGCGGCAGCGTCGCGCCCAGGCGGGTGGAGTGGCGGACCGTGGCGCGAACGGTCCGGAACGAGGCGTCCATGCGGATCTTGGTCATCGTCCGGTGTCGCGCGATCCCCAGCGCGGCGTTGAGCACGCCGACGCCGAACAGGACGGCCACCCAGAGCGACAGGGCCCTCGTGTCGCCCGCGCTCAGCCCGTCGTCGATCGCCCGGGAGAGCACGTAGGGGGGCAGGGTCAGACCCAGCATCCACAGGCTTCCGAGGGTGGCACCCGCGGCGATCCGGGATTTCTGGCTGAGGACCAGCCACAGCAGATACCGGACAGGGGTGGCTGTGTTCCCGGGGGAGGGAGGGGTAAATGTGTCGACCACCGGGCCACCTTACTGCGTTTGCCCCGGCAGGGATAGTTTCCTGCCTGGTATTGACGCGCATTTACCCGTGTGGTAAAAGCGTTTGCCGTAATGGTGTCCGGAGGGGCGGTTGTATCCTCCGCACTCCGGTACCGGGTGCCACAATGGCCCGTTCCGCCGCCGTTCCCCGGGTGTCCGACCTGGTTTTCCGCCAACGGAGCCACCGAGAACAGGCAGTCTGTTTTGTGCAAAGGGAAAACCCCCGGAGGAAGGGCACCCACGGTACACTCCGCCCTTGGTAAGCACTTTCTTCCCTTCAGACCACAAGGGTTTCGAAGTCCGCAGCGGTGATCCGGGCCGAGCACGGCGTGACCCCGGAACCGCCGCGGACGAACTCCGTTTCCCCTCGCGTCGTACAAACGGACAGGTACCGGGAGCAGCCATGGGAACACAGTCGATTCCACCGTTCACCGTCATATCGGGGGCCACCGTCCACGATGTCCTCGCGGGACGGCAACAGGAGCTGACCGACCTCGTGGAGCAGGCCTACCTGCTGCACGGCTCAGGCGAGACCACGAACCCGCCCTCGTACTTCCTGAGGTTCCCGGACAAGCCGTCCTCGCGGATCATCGCCCTGCCGGCGGCGGTCAGGGGGGACGTGCGCGTCGACGGCATCAAGTGGGTGTCCAGCTACCCGGAGAACATCGAACACGGCATCCCCCGGGCCTCGGCCGTCCTGCTGCTCAACGACGCCGCGACCGGCTACCCCTACGCCTGCCTCGAAGGCTCGATCATCAGCGCCGTGCGCACCGCCGCCTCCGCGGCGGTCGCGGTGCGCCACCTGGCACGCGGGCGCGCACCCCTGACCAACGTGGGCTTCTTCGGCGCCGGCCTGATCGCGCGCTACCTCCACGAGTACCTGGCCGCGCTCGGCCCGGCCTTCGACCGGATCGGCGTCCACGACCTCTCCGAGGACTACGCGCGAGGATTCGCCGACCACGTGGAGCAGACCTCGCCCGGCAGCAGCGTGCGGGTGCACGGGTCGGCCCGGGACCTGGTCTCCTCCTACGACATGGTCGTGTTCGCCACGACCGCCGCCTCGCCGCACGTCACCGACCCCTCGTGGTTCTCCCACAACCCCCTGGTCCTGCACGTCTCCCTGCGCGACCTCTCCCCGGAGGTCGTCCTCGCGAGCACCAACGTCGTGGACGACGTCGAGCACGTGCTCAAGGCGGACACCTCGGTGCACCTGGCCGAGCAGCGCACCGGTCGGCGCGACTTCGTCCACGCGACGCTCCCCGAGGTGATCAGCGGCCGGTTCCGGCCCGAGTCCGGGCGCCCGGTGGTCTTCTCCCCCTTCGGCCTCGGGGTCCTGGACCTGGTGGTCGGCGACTACGTCCACAGGAGGGCCGCCGAGGACGGCGGGGCGACGACGGTCGAGGACTTCTTCTACGACACCGAACGGCACCGGCGCCCGGACCGGGTGCGCGCCGCCCGGAACGGGGGTGCGCTGTGACCGCGTCCCCCCGGCTGCCGCACCTGGCCGACCTCCCCTACGCGGGACGGGGGCCGGCGCCCGCGCTGGCCAACCCCGTCGACGCCGACACCACCGGCACCGTGCTCGACCGCGTGAACGCGTGGGCGCGCAAGAGCCCCGACCGGCGGGCCGTCGTCGGCGCCGGGGGCGAGATCGGCTACGCGGACCTGGTCCGGCGCGTGGAGCGGATGCGCGCCCGCCTGGAGGCGTCGGGGTGCGGGGCGGGAGACGTCGTCGCCTGCCTGGGCCCCCGGTCCGCGCGGACCATCGTGCTGTTCCTGGCACTGGAGAGCCTGGGCGCGGTCTACCTCCCGGTCGACCCGGGGTGGCCCCGGGCGCGCATCGACGAGGTGCTGCGGCTGAGCTCCAGCGCCCTGGCCGTGGAGTACACGGCCGGGGACGAGCAGCCCCCGGTGGTCGAGAGGACCGCCGGCGGGGGAGGAGGCCCGCTGGAGGCCCCGGCGGGGGAGGAGCCCCGCTACGTCATCTACACCTCCGGGACGACGGGCCGGCCCAAGGGTGCGGTGGTCGCCCGGCCGGGCATGCTCAACCACCTGTGGGCCAAGGTCGCGGACCTGGACATCACCGAGGACAGCCGGGTCGTGTTCACCGCGCCGCTGGTCTTCGACATCTCGATCTGGCAGATGCTGGCCCCGCTCATGGTCGGGGCCACGGTCGTGGTCGCCTCCGACAACGACGTCCTCTACCCGCCCCGGCTGCACCGGCTGCTCCTGCGGCACGAGGCGACCGTCGTGGAACTGGTGCCCACCGCCATCGGGACCCTGCTCGACGACATCGCGCGCAAGGGGAGCGGTGAGGTGCTCCCCGCCCTGCGCTGGCTCATCTCCACCGGCGAGGAGCTCAAGCCCAGCCTGGCGGAGCGCGCCCTGGCGGCCCTTCCGCACGCCGGGCTGCTCAACGCCTACGGGCCCACCGAGTGCTCGGACGATGTGACCCACCACGTGGTGTCGCCGCAGGACACGGCCGGGGCCCGCCTGCCCGTCGGCCGTCCCATCGGCAACGCGAAGATCTACTGCCTCGTCCACGACAGCGAGGAGGGCACCTGGTCCGCGGCCGGCCCCGGACAGGCCGGCGAGCTCTTCGTCGGAGGCGTCCCGGTGGGACTGGGCTACCTCGGCGACCGCGACGCGACCCTCTCCGCGTTCTTCCGCGACGTGTTCGACCCGGACTCCCCGACGGGCCGCCTGTACCGCACCGGCGACCTGGGGAGGATCGACGGCGACGGAGTCCACTACCTGGGCCGCGTCGACCGCCAGGTGAAGGTCGCGGGCGTGCGCATGGAGCTCGACGAGATCGAGGCGGTGCTCAGCCGGCACGGCTCGGTGAAGCTCTGCGCGGTCACGCTGAGGCAGGAGGAGGGGAGGCAGCCGGTCCTCACCGCGCACTACGTGCCCGGCACCGAGGTCGAGGCCGGTGAGCTGGAGGCGTTCCTGCGCTCGGCGCTGCCCGCGAGCCTGGTCCCGCGGAGCTGGGACCGGCTGGAGGAGATGCCGCTGACCCCCAACGGGAAGGTGGACCACCGGGCGCTCGCGCGCAGGGAGCCCCCGGGCGAGGGCTGATCCGGCCCGGGGCCGGGGAGGCCCGCGCGGGACCCGCCGCCTCTCCCCGGCCCCTCCGCCCCTCCGCGCGGGGGTGCTCGCCACCGTCCTGCTAGTGGCTGGCCAGCTCTGCGCCTACACCTTCGTCCGCCCCCTGCTCACCGATGTGGCGGGCTTCGACGCCGCGCTCACCGGTCTGCTGCTCCTGGGCTACGGCGTGGCCGGGATCACGGGGAACTTCCTGGCGGCCTCGGGGCGCGACGTCCGGCGCACGCTCCTCGCCCTCCTCGGCGGGGTCCCCCCGATCGCCGTCGTGGCGCTGCTGCTGTGGGGTCTGGCCTACGGGGGTGTGTCCGTCGGTCTTCAGACGTGGATACTGTGCACGTCACCGGAAGCTCCCGAAACGGCCACCTCGCTGTTCGTCTGCGCCTTCAACCTGTCCATCGCCCTGGGCGGCCTAGTGGCCGATGCGCTCATCGTGGCCGCGGTCCCGCGGTCCCGCGGTTCGGCGCTGCAGGCCGCAGGCCTGGACTACCGGAATGTGGTCAGGCTCGGCGCCTACGTCGTCCCACGACACCGAAGCCTGGCCGTCCGAAGTCAACGCGCTTGGGAAGGGGAGCCCTCCAGCCCAGGCGCTCCTTGGGGCCGCATCGCTCTCGCTGCCGAGGATGCTGTTCGAGGTGGACGTACTTGCGGTCCGCCGACCCGGCCGGACGCACGGACCACGAAGACCGGCGCCCCCACCCCGTTCGACCCGGTCGGCGACCATTGGACGAGGAGTTCCCTGGTTGTGTGTTGTCACATGTTGGAGCCGTTCAGTGTCACGGCATGCTACTGAGCGCCGTACCGGTCTGAAACTGCGGAGCACGAACAGAATACGCCCAGGCCAGTGGTGGCTTCTGATAGCGCCTCGCTAGGTTCTTGTAGTGAGCCTTCGTTCTGACTCGCTGTCACGAAAACTCGAAGTACGTCATATTTTTTGGCTTTCTGAACAGACATCATCTGCTGAGACCTGCCGTGAGTCTGGTGATGCCCAATCCAGAGTGTGGATCGGTGATCGATTCCTGATCACGCACGTTCAACGTGGGCGATCCTGGCCGAAACCGGCCACGAGGAGATGTTGCTGGAGAGCCCATCGGTGTCCCTCCCTGGTGTAGAACTGGTGGTTGCGCTGAATTTCACTCCTGTGGACGTGGTCGGGAGAAGCATGGCGGAAGAGACCAGTGGAACGGTGAAGAACACCGTTTTCAACCAGGGTCAGATTCTCAATATGGTGCAGATCGGGAATCTGCACGGGCACCTGGCAATCTACTTGGGGGATATAGGCCAACTGGCAACGGAAGAGGTGCGCAAGGATTACCAGGAGTACCTTGAGGCGACCTTTGTTCCGCCTGACCGGGCGACCTATGATCGGTTTCAGAGAGATTTCTCTAAAGAAAGGTTGGCTGTTCTCATCGGGGAGCCTGGTAGTGGTAGGGAAACTACCGCCATCGCCCTTCATTCCTCGATTGGCTTGAGTGTTCATTCGGTTTCTTTGAGTGAAGACGTTGACTCTCAAGCCAAAGCTCCTGAGATTAGGGGTGGAGGGCCCGGAGGCATCCTGTCTCGCACCCATCCCTTGCCTGGAATCGGATACCTGGTCGACCTCTCAGGACTAAGGAAGGTCGATAGCACGATATTCGCAGAGTTGCATTCTCTGGTTGCCAGGGTGACTGAGAAGGAAGCGGCTCTAACTGTGATCGCTCGTCCAGGGCAGCTGGATGGGGAATTGATCAATGTCTCCACTCTTAACGTCTATCGACCGGCCGGGATCGAGGTTTTTGCCAGTCATCTGGGGCACCTTTTCGACGAGAGCGTTCGGGACGCCTGGACCTCTTGGAGGAGTGTCGCAGAGCTGATGCGGAATGCTAGTCCGGCCGATGCAGCACGTTTGGCCAGAATTGCGTTCCAAGTGAAGAACTCCGGACACGACGGAGAAAGTTTCGACACCTGGGTCCGCACGTCGATTGACGCCTACGGCGACTGGGGGGCTGATATACGCGGCTGGTTCGATGAGCACAGCGGTACCGATGCGGCTGTATGGGTCAGGATTATCCTCATCTCTACTGCTTTCCTTGAGGGGACTAATGCCAGTCAGATGCTTGCTTCCGCTGACCTCCTGGCGCGCGAACTGAAGGTGGCTTCAGGGGATGCAGGTGGCCTATTTGGCCTAGGGGTTGATCCAACACTCGAAAAAGTGGGAGCAATTCGCGGACCCGCTGATGTTGTCCAGTTCCGTAAGCCGGACTATGCAAGCGCTGTGTTGGTCTATGTGTGGGAGCAGCATCCACGAATCAAAGAGGAGCTATTTTCCTGGACAGAATTCTTGATCGCCGAGTCAAAGTCGGAACTCGCCGATACGGTGCGCAAAGCATGGGCTAGCCTGGCGCTCCTGAGAAAGGATCAAGGGCTTACTGTTGCCCTTTTCAACCGATGGTCCAGGGCTGGAAAGACCAGGCAGAGTGCGGCGGATTTCGCGGCGGACATCGCATCCTCGCCGGATTTTGGCAGTGCGATGCGTGCACGCCTATACGAAGTCGCGCGAAATCCCACCTCCGATCATCAGGCAGTCGCGGTTGCCCGAGCCTGTGCCAACTACGGGAGGGTAAATCCCGGATCTGCGCTCGTTCGACTCAAGTGGCTCGCAGAAGCAGAATCTGAAAGGACTAGGAAAGCTGTTCTCGAAGCCTTGGAGGAATTAGCGAAGGACAAAGGGAGGTGGTTCGACGTTATCGATGCGCTCTTGCAGGAGTGGTGTGGCAGCAATGCCTCGGAAAACCGAAGGCGAATAGCCCACCGTTTCCTCATACGATCGCTTGCTGCGTCCGAGAGTGGTGTGCCAGCACTCCTGACTTGGTTGAATACTTATTCAGGAAAGGACAAGGAAGGTGTGGGAGACTACATTGCGGACATGTGGGGAGCACTTCTCAATACAGAGGATGTCGCCCTTGCGCTGGAAGCCAGTGGAACCTGGATCTCTTGTACCCTAGAGGACGAAAATAGGTTCGAAGAGATCGATGATATTTTTATTAGGGCAGCAGTTGGGGGAGAGGAGGCGGAGGGAGGTGAGGAGAAGACCAAGGGGCGCATCCTCACGGCGATGACCATGGTTAACCAGTGGTGTGTTTTTAATGGCGTTGATCCGCGTATCAACACCATATATATGCTTCAAGCGCACCTGCTTTCGTCACACACACCTGTGGGCCTCACGTCGACTTGAGATAGTCGGTCTGTTTTGAGTCGCGTGTGGTGAGGGATGGGAGCGCTTTTCGTCACCCGTTCGGGGGCGATGGAAAAGCGTGGTAGTTTGCCATGGAAGCTATGATTTACCGGTTGTCACCTCTCTCGTGTGACCTGGCCCCAGTGGGATCATGGGCGGAAGCAAAAAGGACCTTTTTCCTGGCGTGGCTTGGTGCAGGTAGGCGCACCGATGGTGGTCGACCTGCTGACTCGACGGTGGGAAGCCGGACACTGGCGCTTTGGCACTCATATTATTTAGTCCGTCTCTGGTAATAAATCAGCGTGCATACAACGCTAGTTAAATCCAGAAATTGGTCGGTTGGTAGCGGTGGCATCCGGACGGTTAAGCCATGGGCGCTTGACTTGCCACTGGTGCCCCACTAACTGCTGCGAGGACTCCACCTCCTAGCGGGCCAAGCGATGGATGACCCCTCGTTGGTGGAGCCATCCACGCAGGCGGGTGTAGTCATAACCCTTGTCGCTGTGCAACTTGGCCGGTTTGCGTCGCCGGGTTCGTAGCGGGACCGAATCGGAGGAATCCTGGCCAACCGTGCCTCCGAACTTGTCTCGGCAGGGGAGGTCCTCCACCGACTGGGCATTCCGGTCGAGGACGTCTCTACATCGGGGAGGCGGGGCCGACCTCGACCGAGGAGTGCGGGCGGGCGCAGGACTGAGGGTGTCAGGTCCGGGGCCACCTCGGGCAGGGCACCCGGCCATGGGTTGCGCTGTTCCCGACCGAGAGCAGGTCCCGGCGGGAGTCGCACAGGAGCAGGAGTGCGCGATTCCGCCGCTGTGGCCCCATGCCGTGGTGTACAGCGCCGAGCGGGGAGGGAGCGATCGGCGGCCGACCGCCCACGGCCCCTCCGCGCAGGAGTGCGGGCCGGCGGCCGGTGCGATGCACGTCGGAGGTTCTTTTCCCGAGCCCCTGCGGCCGCGGGGGCGATCATCGCCCCGCGGCCGCAGGGGCTCGGTGCGTTGTGGGTGGGGCGGGTGTGATTCGGGCAAAGCGGACTCGCGCGTGCTACGGTACTGATAATCATTTTCATTCACGCGACTCGCGCTCTCCCAGGAGTCCTCCCCGTGTACGTAGGGCGAAGCCGATGCGGCGCTCACCTCCCGCCCCTGGCGATCCCCGACCGGGCAGTCGACCGGCATGCCCAGGACGCCCGGATACGCCATGGCCGCGTTCAAGGCCCTCGGCGGCGGCACCCGCTCCCTGCGCTGCCCGGAGATCCCGCATGACCTGGATCGTCCGTGCGCCGCCCCCGCTCCTGCCGGGGTTGCGGTGAGGCGCAGGAGAGCACGGGGAGCGCCGAACCCGCCGGGGCCGTGAAGAGGGTCCGGCGCACGAGCGGTGACGCGCGGATCGACCGGCCCGCCGACGCCCGTCCGCGTTGCCTGTGACGCCCCGCCGAGGCACGCGCGCCGTAGGCGGACAGGCCCGGTCCCACGGACGCCCCCGCCCACCGCGCTGCTTCCGATCGCGCGCCGGACGTCCGCGCGAGCGCACCGGTGACTGCGCCCCCGCGCCCGGCCCGCCATCGCCCCTCAGCCGCCGTGACCACCCACGAACCCTCCCGGCCCCGTGCCGGGAGCCACCTACTGGGGCCGTGCCGACTGCGGCCCATCCCGAGAAAGGCCGAACGATGAGACGACGATTCCTGCCCGCGGGCGCCCTCGCGGTGCTCCTGGCGGCCACCGCCTGCGGTGGAGGTGAGGACGAGCAGGCCTCCGCCGACGGCCCCACCCTGCGCTACGCGGCGGTCGGAGCCCCGGCGGCGACCACCCACGACCCGCACGGGCGCGTCGGCAACGAGTCCGACTACCTGCGCTTCGCCATGCTCTACGACGTGCTGACCGTGACCGACGAGGACGGCGTGGTCCAGCCGCGCCTGGCCCTGTCCTGGGAGCCGGCGGGGGAGGACCTCGACCTATGGACCGTCGCCCTGCGCGATGACGCCGTCTTCTCCGACGGAGAGCCCGTGACCGCCGACGACGTCCTGTTCTCCCTGAACCGGATCCAGGGCAAGGGCGCCGAGAACAACGGACGCCTGTCGGTGTTCGACCTGGAGTCCTCCTCGGTGGTGGACGAGCACACCCTGGAACTGGCCACCCACCAGCCCTACGCCGAGGTCGGCATCGCCCTGGCCTCCCTGACCTTCGTGGTCCCCGAGGGCAGCGACGACATCACCGAGCCCGTCGTCGGCTCCGGACCGTTCCAGCTGGAGGAACACGACGACACCACCGCGGTCCTGACCCGCAACGACGACTGGTGGGGCGGTGCCGCCGACTTCGAGACCCTCCAGATCAGCGCCATGCCCGACCCGTCCGCGCGGGCCGAGGCGGTGGCCTCCGGACAGGCGGACGTCGCGGGCAGCGTGTCCCCCGCCGGTGCGCAGCAGTACGAGTCGGACGACGCGGTCCAGGTGAGCACCCGGCCCGCCGGTGTGAACTACCCGCTGGTCATGGACCTCGACACCGAGCCCTTCGACGACGCGGGCGTCCGTGAGGCGGTCAAGCTCGCCCTGGACCGCGAGCAGCTCGTCGAGACGGTCTTCCTCGGCTACGGGGAGACCGGCGCGGACATCCTGAACTCCCAGGAGCCCTTCGCCCCCGACACCGCACCCGTGGAGCGCGACCTGGACCGGGCCCGCGAACTGCTGGAGGAGGCGGGCCACGCGGACGGCGTCGAGCTCACCCTGCACGCCACCAACTCCTACCCCGGCATGGAGGAGACCGCGACCCTGGCCGCCGAACAGCTCGCCGAGGCGGGCATCGAGGTCCGGATCGAGGTGGGCGCTCCCGACACCTACTGGGCCGAGGTGTGGAACGTCGAACCCTTCTACCTCAACAGCCTGGGCGGGAACGGGTTCGTGGACTACGCCCGGATGGCCCTGCTCTCCGACGGCCCCACCAACGAGACGGGCTGGGACGTCCCCGAGTGGGACGCCGACTTCGCCGAGGCCCTGGCCACCGAGGACGAGGGCGACCGCCACGCGATGCTCGCCGACCTGCAGCAGCGCGTCGCCGACGACGGCGGCTACGTGGTCTGGGGCACCGGGGACGGCATCGACCTGGCGGCTTCCGGTGTGAGCGGCCTGCCCACCGGGCCCGGATTCAACCGCCTGTTCATCGAGCGGGTCGAGGTCTCCGGCTGATGCCCCGCCCCGTGACCGCCCCCGCGGCCCCCCGCCCCCGCACCGCGGGGGCGGTCACGGGGGTCCCGCTCCTGTTCGCCCTGGTGCGGACCGTGCTCCTGCTGGCCCTGGTCTCGGTGGCGGTGTTCACCGCCACCGAACTCCTGCCCGGCGACGCCGTGGACCTGCGTGTCACCCCCGGCGCCGACGAGGAGGAGGTCCGGGAGCTGCGTGAGGAGCTGGGCCTGGACGCCGCGCCCTGGCGGCGCTACCTCGACTGGGCGGGAGCCCTGCTCACCGGCGACCTCGGCACGTCCCTGGTCAACGGCCGCCCGGTCGCCGACGCCCTCGCCCAGCGGCTGCCCGCCACCCTCGCGGTGGTGGGCGGGGCGCTGGCGGTGGCGACCCCCGCGTCCCTGGCGCTGGCCTGGTGGGCCGGGGGGACCCGGCGGGCGCGCCGGCTGTCCACCGCGCTCCTCACCGGAGGCGCCGCACTGCCCACCGCGGTCACCGCCGCCGCCCTGGCGGCCGTGTTCTCCGGCGCCCTGGGCCTGGTGCCCCCGGTATCCCTGCTCCCGCCCGGAGCCTCGCCCTGGCAGCATCCGGAACTGCTGTTCCTCCCGGTGGCCTCCCTGGCCCTGCCCACCGCGTTCTTCGGCGCGAGCCTGCTGGCCGGTGCGGTGGCCGACACCGTACGCCTGCCCCACGTGGCCGACGCCCGCCGGCGGGGGGTCCCCCCGTGGCGGATCGCCTCGACCGACGTGCTCCCCTTCCTCCTGGCCCCCTTCACCCGGGTCACGGCGAACACCGCGGGAGGGCTGATCGCCGCCGCAGCGCTGGTGGAGACCCTTTTCGGCTATCCGGGCATCGGATCGCTGCTCGTCTCCTCCCTGGCCTCCCGGGACCTGCCCGTCGTCCAGGCCACCGCGGTGGTCGCCGCCGCGGTCGTGCTGGTGGGACTGCTGGTCGGAGACCTGGTCTCCGCCCTGACCGAACCACGCCGGAGGCCGGTCCGGTGAACCGTCGCCTCGCTCCGGTCCTCGCATCGCTGTCCGTCCCCCTGTTGTCGGCCGCGGTCCTGGCCGTCGCCCTGTTCGGCGGATGGTGGGCGCCGCACAGCCCCACCTCCCCGACGGGCGCGCCCTGGCAGCTGCCCGACCCCGTTCACCTCCTGGGAACGGACGCCCTGGGCCGCGACGTCCTGTCCCGTGTCCTGGCCGGCGGAAGGGGGCTGCTCGGCGTCTCCGTCGCGGCCGCCGTGTGCGCCTGTGCCGTCGGGACCGCCGGCGGGCTGGCCGCCGGGTGGTTCGGCGGGCCGGCCTCGCGGCTCCTCACCGCCGTGGCCGACCTGCTGCTCGCCCTGCCCTCCCTGCTCCTGGCCCTGCTTGCCGCGATCGCCCTGCCCTGGCACACGGCGGTGGTCGTCGCGACGGTGTGCGGAGGGGCCCCGCTCACCCTGCGCGTGGTCAAGGACGCCGTCCGCGCGGCCCGCACCTCCGGGTACGTGGAGGCCGCGCTCCTGCGCGGGGAGGGCACCGCCTCGATCCTGCTGAGGGAGGTCCTCCCCGCCGTTCGGGGGCTGGTCGTCGCCGACCTCGGGCTGCGCCTGGTGGTCGCGCTCCAGGTGGCCTCCGCCCTGAGCGTCCTGGGGCTGGGGGCCGCCCCGCCCGCCCCCGACTGGGCCCTCATGCTCAGGGAGAACATGACCGGCGTGGCGATCAACCCCTGGGCCGTGGCGGCACCGGCCGTGGCGCTGGGGGCCACCACCGTCCTGCTCGCCCTCCTGGCACAGCTGTACCTCTCCGACGACCGCACGCCCGGGAGCCGCGACCGCGGTCCCGCACGGAAGGAGCCCGCGGATGGCTGAAGGACTGCATGCGGAGGCGGTGCTGGTCGAGACCGACCGCGGGGCCGCCGTGGTCGGTCCGGTGGACCTGCGCGTGCCGGAGGGCGGGGTGCTCGCGGTCATGGGCCCGTCGGGGAGCGGCAAGACCAGCGCCGTCCTGGCCGTGCTGGACGCGCTGCCGCCCGGCCTGGTGCGCAGGGACGGCCGGGTGCGCTGGCGGGGGGCGCCGGTGCCCGCGGGGCGCGCGGCGCGCCGATGGCGCCGGGCCGCCACGGGCGTGCTCGGCCAGGACCCCGCCTCGGACCTGCACCCCCTGCGGCCGGTCTGCGCCCTGGTCGCCGAAGCCCTGCCGGGCGGCCTGCGGCGCGCGAACGCCGGGGCCGTCCGGGCGGTGCTCACCTCGCTGGGACTGGACGCCGACGCCCTGTGGCGCCGGCGCCCGCACGAGCTCTCCGGGGGCCAGGCCCAGCGTGTGGCGCTGGCCCGGGCGGTCGTCGCCGATCCCGGGGTGCTCGTGCTGGACGAGCCCACGAGCGGCCTGGACCCCGCCACGGTGGAACTCGTGCTCGACGTCCTCGAACAGCGGAGGGGGCGCCCGGGGAGGGTCACCGTCGTGGTCACCCACGACCGGGGGTTCGCCGACCGCGTGGCCGACCTCCGCCTCGACATCGGCGGGCCCGAACCGGTCCGCGGAGCCGCTTCCACGACCGTGGGTCCCCGGTCCCCGGGGGGCGCTCCGGTCATCGGCCTGCGGGAGGTGCGCCTCACGGCCCCGGGCGGGCGGGAACTGCTCGGCGGAGTGGACCTGGCCGTCGGTCCGGGGGAGGCGGTCGCCGTCCTGGGTCCTTCCGGATGCGGTAAGTCCACCCTGCTCAGGAGCCTGGCGGGACTCCATCCTCCCGCGGCGGGCTCCTTCTCGCTCGGTGGCAGGCCCCTGCCGGCCGGCCACACGGACCGTTCCCGGGAGGCGCTGCGGGCCGTCCAGCTGGTTCCCCAGGACCCGGCCGGAACCCTGAACCCGGCTCAGCGGGTCGCGACGGCGCTCGCACGTCCGGCCATGGTGCTGCGGGGGCTGACCCGCGGCCGGGCCGCCGCGGAGGTCCCCGGGCTCCTGGAACGGGTCGGGCTGCCGGCGGACGTCGGACGCGCGCTGCCGGCCCGCCTCTCCGGCGGCCAGCGCCAGCGCGTGGCCATCGCCCGGGCCCTGGCCGCACGCCCCCGGGTCCTGCTGGCCGACGAGGTGTCCTCCGCCCTGGACGCCGCGAGCGCCCGCACGGTCCTGGACGTCCTGGACGCCCTCCGCGCCGAGGAGGGCCTGGCCGTCGTCATGGTGACCCACGACCGGCACGTCGCCGACCGCATGGACCGGGTCCTGACGCTGGACCCGGAGAGCCGCTCCCTGGTGCCGGGTCCGTAGTGCTGCCCCCGGCAGCGGACCCACCGCGGCGCGGTCGTGCCCGACGCCGGGGAGCCTGCGCGGCCGGGCGGCAGTTCCATCGCAGACCACTCCCACCCCTGTAGAGGATTCGACACATGCCTGAACAGAGAACGCCGGCGCCGGCGCCGTCCGTCGTCGAGCTCCTGGCCTCCTACGGGCCGGGGGACGTGTTCTTCTCCACCGGTGCCGGCGCACTGCACGGGACCGGGGTCCTGGGGGTCGCGGAAGAGGTGCACGAGGTCGACTCCCTGCTCGGGAGCGCGGGGCCCGAGGGCGTGGTGATGGGCGCCATCCCCTTCGACGGGCGGCGGTCGGCCCGGTTCCTGCTCCCCCGAACGGTGCGCCACGCACCCGCGCCGCCCCGGGGCCGGGCGCCGGGCCTGCGCCGGCGACCGCTGCCGGGGGAGTGGGGGTCCACGCCCGTGCCCGCCCCCGACGAGCACAGGGCGTCGATCGAGCGGGCGATCGCGCTGACGGCCGGGGACGGCGGGCCGGACAGGGTGGTGTCGGCCAGGGGCCTGCGTCTGCACAGCACGTCGGCGGTCGATCCGTCCACGGCGTTGAACAACCTCCTCTGGCGCGATCCGGGCGAACCCGTCTTCGCGATCGACGTGCCCGGCCCCGGGGCGGAGGACCGCACCCTTCTGGGGACGGGCCCGGAACTGCTGGTCTCCAAGCGCGGGAGCCGGGTGGCCTCCCAGCCGCTGTCCGGCTCCGTCCCCCGCAGCGCCGATCCGACCAAGGACTACCGCAACCGCGAGAGACTGCGTGCCTCGGCCGGGGACAGGCGTGAGCACGCCGTCGTGGTCGACGCGGTGGCGGAGTCGCTGGAGCCCTACTGCCGGACCCTGGCCGTGCCGAAGCGGCCCGAGCTGGTCGGAACCGCCACGATGTGGCACCTGTCCACCCGCCTGGAGGGGACGCTGCTGGACGCGGATGTGCCGGCGCACCTCCTGGCGGCGGCCCTGCGTCCCGCCCCGGCCGTGTGCGGCTCCCCCTCGCGGCCCGTGTCCGGGGTGGTCGGCGCGCCGGAGCACTTCGACCGGGGTTTCCACTCCGGAGCCGTCGGCTACAGCACGGCCCGGGGCGACGGCGAGTGGGTCGTCGCCGCCCGCTGTGCCGAGGTGTTCCACAGCAGGGTGGACGCCTTCGTCGGCGGTGGTGTCATGTCCGGTTCCGACCCGGGGACCGTCCTGTCGGAGACCACCGACAGGATGCGCGCGCTCCTGTTCGCCCTGGGCGTGCGCTGAGCGCTTCCGGGACCGCCGCGGGCGGTGGGCCCCGCGCGAAGCCGGCCGGCCCCCGGGGGACGGGGGCCGGCCGGTCGCCCGTCTCAGTCCGAGGGGCGCCGCCCCACGGCGAGCAGGGTCGGGTGGACCATGTAGTAGCCCGCGGTGTCGACGATGTAGTCCGGGTGGCCCGGGGTCAGGAGCCGTTCGGCCTCGGCGACCTCGTCACTGCTCAGACCCGCGTCGGCGCCGCGTTTGACCAGCGATTCGCGCAGTTCCGGCCATACGGCGTTCTCCAGGTAGGGGCGCACGGTCGGGTCGGCGTCCACGGGCGACCCCACCCGCGGGAAGACGTTCACGTGCACGTCGAGCAGCCCCGCGGCCTCCATCCAGACCGTGTGGAGCTCGTAGTGGGCGGGTCCCCCGGAGGGGATCCCCCAGTTGAGCTCGGAGGCGGTGCGCGCCGCCCGCTCCAGCCGCGAGTGACCGGGCAGGAACATGGCCTGGTAGTAGTTGCTGGTGAACAGGCCCAGCACGCCGCCGGGGGCCAGTGCGCGCGCGGCGCGTGCCACCAGGGCCCCGGGGTCGTCGAAGTTGCCGGGCCAGACCACGTCCGAGGCCCAGATCGCGTCGAACCCGTCGCCGGAGCCGGCGGCCTCGTCGAGCACGTCGACCAGGTCGGCGGCGCGCACCTGGACCCGGTCAGAGACCCCCTCGGCCCGTGCGTGCTCACGGGCCAGGTCCAGCACGTCGGCGTTGCGGTCGACGGCCAGGACGCGGGCCTCCGGGCCGGCCGCCCGGGCCAGCGCCACCAGCCCGCCCCCGGCTCCGGTTCCCGCGTCGAGCAGGCGTGTGCGTCCGGACAGGTTCATCGCCCCGACGGCCTGTTCGACGGCCGGGGCGACGAAGGCCCGGTTGGCGAGCAGGTAGGGGACCAGCCCGTTCTTCTGGATGTCTGTCATGGTGTGACTGCCTCGGCTCTCTCACAGCGGGGACGGTGGTGCTCGTTCGTCGGCGCGGTCACGGTCGCGCCGCGGGCACGAGGTGGGGCAGTACGCTGGCCAGCTTCTCGCCGGTCTCCTCGAATTCGCGTTCGGGGCGGGACCCGGCCACGATGCCGGCGCCCGCGCGGAGCCAGGCCCGGCCCTGCTCCTCGTAGACGGCGCGCAGGACCAGCGCGGCGTCGAGCTCGCCCCGGGACGTGGCGGTGACCACGGCGCCGGAGTACAGCCCGCGCCCCTCCTCCAGGCGGATGATCGCCTCGATCGCCTGCGGCTTGGGGATCCCCGACGCCGTGATCGCCGGGAACAGCGCCTCGAAGGCGTGCCACGGGGTGGCCCCCTCCTCCAGGCGCCCCCTCACGGTGGAGGCCAGGTGCTGGACGCTGCCGCGGACCGAGACGCTCATGAAGTCGGACACCGCGACGGAGTCCGGGGCGCACACCGACCGCATCTCCGTGACGGCTTCGCGGACCGAGATGGCGTGCTCGTGGATCTCCTTGGGGTCGGCCTCCAGCTCGGCGCGTGCGGCGGTGTCCGCCGCCGTACCGCGCCCCGCCGCCCGGGTGCCCGCGAGCGGGTTGGTCGAGACCTCGCGGTCGGGTCCGACCGTGACGACCAGTTCGGGGCTGAAGCCCGCGCTGCGGAGCCCGTCGAGGTCCAGCAGGAAGGACCGGGCCGGGGTGTTGGCCCTGCGGCCGACCGCGTAGGTGGCGGGGATGTCGACGGGGAAGGGCAGGTCGACCTTCCGGGAGAGGATCACCTTGTGGTAGTCGCCGCGGTCGATCTCGGCGAGGGCCTCGCCCACGAGCGCGCGGTAGCCGTGGGGGTCGGCCTGCGGGTCGAGGGTGGCGCGGGGCCGTGCGGGGGAGGCGACCGGTTCGAGGAGCAGGGAGCGCACCTTCTGGCGCAGCTGCGCCTCGCCCCCGCTGATCCGGGCCCCGTCGGCGGTGATGCGGACCTCGGTCCGGGGCACGATGAGGCGGGCCAGCCGCGCGGCTCCGCCGCCGGCGGCCGGGGCCGCCCCGCGGGAGCGGAGCGCGAAGTCGAACCCCACCCAGCCGTAGGCCCGCCAGGACGGGTCGGGCAGTCCGGCCAGGGCCTCCGCCAGAGCGTCGGCGGGGCTGCCGGTGTAGGCGCGGGAGTCCGAGGTCCCGTCGGCGGCGCGGACCGTGACCCGGTCGCTGTCGAGGTCGACGCCCCACCGCTCGCCGCCGCCGAAGCGCCAGACCCCCTCGCGTTCGTAGAGGACGTATTCGGGGAAGAGCCCCGAGCCCGCGAGCCGGGCGGCGGCCTCGACGGGGTCGAGCGGCCCTTCGACCTGTTCGGTTTCGCTACGGCTCACGGTCGGCTCCTTGCCCCGGACGGCCCGCAGGCCGCCTCCGGTGTACCCGTGGTCAACATGTTTCTCCGGTCTTGTTTCGAGGGCGGCGAGGACGGCCGCCCCAGCGGCGGACGTGCGCGCCGGACGCGGCCCGCTCCACGGCCGCGGCCCGCCGCCAGAGGGTGTCGGCCCGGGGCGGACGCGGGCCCAGGGAGGGCGGGGGACGGGGAGCGGGGGAGTGCGACGTCAGCCCGAGGTGAGCTCGATCGCGCCGGAGGGGCAGCGGTCGACCGCGTTGCGCACGTGCGCGGCGTCGGCGGGGCCGGGGCGGTCGGTGCGCAGGCGCACGAGCCCGTCCTCCTCGCCCTGGTCGAACACGCGGTCGGCGGCGACGACGCACTGGCCGGCGCCGATGCAGACCTCGGGGTGGACGGTGATGCGCACGCGGGGACGTCCTCTTCACTGTGGAGCGGCCCGGTCAGGGCCGCCGGGCGCCCGGGGGCGCCACCGAACCGATCGTAAATGATTATCGTTTTCAAGCGAAGCGCGCTCCCGTGTGGCCGGGGTCGCAGCGCTGTGCGTGCCGCTCCGGTCGCACAGGGTGGTGCCGCCACTCAGCGGCTCCGCTCGCGCAGCGCGTTCTTGTCGACCTTGCCGACCGCGGTCAGGGGGAACGCGTCGACGGCCTCGATCCGGTCGGGGGACTTGTAGCCGGCCAGGCCCCTGCCGCGCAGGAAGGCGGCGAGTTCGCGGACGGTGGGCGGGGCGCCCGCGCAGACCAGGAAGGCGACCGAGCGCTCGCCGAGGTCGGGGTCGGGGGCGGCCACCAGTGCGGCCGCGGACACGCCCGGGTAGGCGAGCAGCTGGCCCTCGACCTCGGTGGCGTCGATCTTCTCCCCGCCGCGGTTGATCTGGTCCTTCACCCGGCCGACGACGTCGATGTGGCCGCTCGGGCGGAGCCGGACGAGATCGCCGGTCCGGTAGAACCCGTCGGGCGTGAAGTGCGTGGTGGCGAGTTCGGGGGAGCGGTAGTAGCCGCGCAGCGTGTAGGGGCCCCGGGTCAGCAGCTCGCCCACGGCGCCGACGGGCACCGGGGCGCCGGACCCGTCGACCACCCGCACCTCGTCGCCGGGCGAGATGGGCCGCCCCTGGGTGGTGCACACCAGCTCCTCGGGGTCGTCGAGCCGGGTGACGTTGATCAGGCCCTCGGCCATGCCGAACACCTGCTGGAGGCCGCACCCCAGGGTGGGGCGGACGCGGCGCGCCAGGTCGTCGGCCAACCGCGCTCCCCCCACCTGCAGGACCGAGAGGCTCTCGAGCTCGGCCGTGCCCGGAGCCCGGTCGGCGTAGGCCTCCAACCACACGGGCACCATCGGGGGGCTGAGCGCCGTCACGGTCACGCCCTCGCGGGCGATCAGGGGGAACGCCGTCTCGGGGGCGGGGCTGGGCGCCATGACCACCGTGCCGCCCGCGGTCAGCGTGCCGAGGATCCCCGGACAGCACATCGTGAAGTTGAAGGCGGCGGGCAGCGCGGCGAGGTAGACGCTGTCCGCGGTGAGGCCGCAGGCGGCCGCGGCGGCGCGGGCGTTGTAGCCGTAGTCCTGGTGCGTGCGCGCAATGAGCTTGGGCGTCCCCGTCGTCCCCCCGGAGAGCAGCAGGAGCGCGATGTCCCCGGGGTCGGGCCGGTCCGGGGCGGGGGCGCTGTTCGCGGGGGCGTCGGCGCGCAGTTCCCCGAAGCCGACGGCGCCTTCCAGGCCGCCGGTGTCACCGACGACGATCACGTGGCGCAGCTCTTCGTGCTCCTCGAGCACGGACGCGGCCAGGGTCCGGTAGTCGAAGCGCGCGTGGCGGTCGGCCACGGCGTAGCCGACCGCCCCGGTGGTCCGCAGCAGGTGGGAGATCTCGTGGCCTCGGTGGCCGGGCATGGCGTGGACCGGAACGGCGCCGAGGTACTGCAGTCCGAACCAGAGCAGCAGGAACTCCGCCCGGTTGGGCAGCTGCACCACCACCCGGTCGCCCCGGCGCACCCCCCGGCGGTGGAGCCCCGCCGCCACCGCTCCCGCCTCCGAGGCCAGTTCGGCGTAGGTCCACCGGCGGTCGCCGTCGACGAGCGCGACGGCGTCGGGGCGTCGCTGCGCCTGCCGCGCCAGCACGTCGGCCAGGACCTCCTCGCGCCAGAAGCCGGCCGCCCGATAGCGCTCGCGCGCCTCCTCCGGCCACCCCGGCCAGTCCGGTGCCGACGCCTCGGGCGGGTTCGCACTCTTCGTCATCTCTGCTCCTTTTGCGTTCTTCGCCACACAAGTGGGGGATCGCGCTCGATGCCGCGCTTAGGATAAAAAAGATAACGGTTTTCGTTTTCATCTGTACCATCGGCCCCCCGACCCCCGCCGGAACCGGGCCGGAACCCCCGAGCCCGCCGCCAGCCAAGGAGACGATCACGCGTGTCGCTGCCAGCCGGTCCGCCAACGGTGCCCACGACGGAGGGGGAGCTGCGCGACGCCGTCGCCGCGCTGTTGAGCATCCCCCCGGAGGAGATCGGCCCTGATGACGACCTGTTCGAGCTCGGTCTGGACTCCATCGCCCTGATGCGCCTGGCCGCGAGGTGGCGGCGCTCCGGCGTCGGGGCCGGCTTCGACGAACTCGCGGAAGCGGCGACCCTGCGCGGTTGGCAGCGGCTCCTGGCGCCGGCCGCCCCCGCCCAGGAACCCCGCACCGACGCGGAGGGCCCCGGCACACCCTTCCCGCTCGCCGCCATGCAGCACGCCTACTGGATCGGCCGCCAGGAGGGCCAGCCCCTCGGCGGGGTCGGAGCGCACTTCTACGCCGAGCTCGACGGCTCGGCCGTCGACCCGGTGCGCCTGGAGACCGCCGTGACGGCACTGCGCCGCCGCCACGGCATGCTGCGGGTCACCGTGCTCGACGACGGCCGCCAGCGCGTCCTGGACCACCCGCCCGGCCCCGCGCTGACCGTGCGGGACCTGAGCGCGGAGACGGCCGAGCGGGTCGAGCGGCAGCTGGCCGAACTGCGCGAGCACTACACCCACCGGCGGATGGACGTCGAGCGCGGCGAGGTGTTCGACCTCGCGCTGACGCTCCTGCCCGGCGGGGCCACCCGGTTGCACATCGACCTCGACATGCTGGCGGCCGACGCCGCGAGCATGCGGGTCCTGCTGCGCGACCTCCAGCTGCTCTACACCGACCCCGGCGCCGGCCTTCCGGAGCTCCCCCTGGACTACCGCGCCTACCTGGACGCCGTCGGGACCGCGCGGGAGCGGGAACGCGAGGAGGACCGCGCCTGGTGGAGCGGGCGCCTGGAGTCGCTGAGCGCCCCGCCGGCCCTGCCCACCGTCGTGGACCCCCTCGACCCGGACTCGGCCGCACCGCGCTTCCACCCGACCACCCGGCTGCACCACTGGCTCGACCCCGAGCGCAAGCAGCGGCTGCTGGCCGCCGCGCGCGGCCACGGGGTCACCCCCGCCGCCGCGTTGGCGGGCGCCTTCGCCGAGACCCTCGGGGCCTGGAGCGACTCCCCGAGGTTCCTGCTCAACCTCCCGCTCTTCCACCGCGACCTGGACGTGGAAGGGGCCGAGTCGCTGGTCGGGGACTTCAGCAGCTCGATCCTGCTCGACGTCGACCTCACCGAGGAGCGCACCTTCGCCGAGTCCGCACGCCACGTGCAGACCCGCCTGCGCACGGCGGCCGCCCACGGCTCCTACTCCGGCGTCGAGGTGCTCCGCGACCTCTCCCGAGCCTCCGACGGCGTTCCGGCCCTGGCCCCCGTCGTCTACACCAGCGCCCTGGGGCTGGGCGAGGTCTACGACTCCGAGGTCAGGGCCGCGTTCGGCGAGCCCGTGTGGATCATCTCCCAGGGCCCGCAGGTCTGGCTGGACGCACAGGTGACCGAACTCGACGGCGGGCTCCTCCTGAACTGGGACGTGCGGTACCGCGCGTTCGAGCCCGGCGTCCCCGAGGCGGCGTTCGCGGCCTACCGCGACCTCGTCGACTCCCTCGTCGACGACCCCTCGGCCTGGACCGGGCCCGTGCGCCTGCCGCTCCCCGAGGACCAGGCGCGCGTGCGCGCCGCGGCCAACGCCACCGACGCGCCCGCCGTGACCGAGCGGCTGCACGAGGGCTTCTTCCGCGCCGCCCGCGAACACCCCGACGCCCTCGCCCTGATCCCCGACGCTGGCGAACCGGTGACCTACGGCGCGCTCGCCGACCGCGCGGGCCGTGTCAGCGCGCTGCTGGCCGGGGCCGGGGTGGCGCCGGGCGACGCCGTGGCGGTCAGCCTGCCCCGGGGCGCGGCACAGGTCGCCGCGGTGCTCGGAGTCCTGGGCGCGGGCGCCGCCTACGTCCCCGTCGGGGTGGAACAGCCCGCCGAGCGCACGGCGCGCATCCTGGCCGCGGCCGACGCCGCGGCCCTGCTCACCGACGCCGCGCACGCCGACCGGCCCGCCGGTCCGGCGCGGGGCCGCACCGGACCGCCGGTCGTGCTGGTCGAGGACGCGGACGGGTGCGCGCCCGCGCCGCCGGACCTCGCACAGCCCCTCGACGCGACCGCCTACGTCATCTTCACCTCGGGATCCACCGGGGTCCCGAAGGGCGTGGAGGTCTCGCACGGGGCGGCCGTCAACACGATCGCCGCGCTGAACGACCGCTTCGACGTGGGACCGCGGGACCGCGGGCTGGCCCTCGCGGACCTGGACTTCGACATGTCCGTCTACGACCTCTTCGCCCCCCTGTCCGCGGGAGGGTCGGTGGTCCTCGTCTCGGATGAGGCCCGCCGCGACGCCCACCACTGGGTCGCGCTGATGCGCGAGCACGGCGTCACGCTCCTGAACTGCGTGCCCGCCCTGCTCGACATGGTGCTGACCGCCGCCGAGTCGCGCCCCGGCGGCTTCGGCGACCGACTGCGGTTCGTCCTGCTCGGCGGCGACTGGGTCGGCCTCGACCAGCCCGGGCGCCTGCACGCCCTGGCCCCGCGGGCGCGGTTCACCGCCCTGGGCGGGATGACCGAGGCCGCCGTGCACTCCACGGTGTTCGAGGTCGACCGGGTCGACCCCTCGTGGACGTCGATCCCGTGGGGCCTCCCGCTGCCCAACATGCGCACCCGGGTCGTGGACCACCACGGCCGCGACCGCCCCGACTGGGTCCCGGGCGAGCTCTGGGTCAGCGGCGCGGGACTGGCGACCGCCTACCGCGGCGACCCCGGGCGCACCGCCGAGAAGTTCGTCACCGACCAGGGCCGCAGGTGGTACCGCACCGGCGACCGGGCACGCTACCGCTCCGACGGCGTCCTGGAGTTCCTCGGCCGCGCCGACCACCAGGTGAAACTGCGCGGACACCGCATCGAGCTCGGCGAGGTCGAAGCCGCCGCAGCCTCGTGTCCGGGCGTCTCCGCCGCGGTGGCGCTCGTCACCGGCACACCGCGCAGGCTCGCCCTGGTGGCCGCCGCGGCGGCGGGGCCGGCGGCCGAGGCGGAGCTCCGCGCCACCCTGGAGCGCAACCTCCCCTCCTACATGGTCCCCACCCAGATCGTGCTGGTGGACGCCCTCCCCCTGACCGCCAACGGCAAGCCCGACCGCCGGCGCGCCGAGGCCCTGGCCGCGGCCGCGACCGGCCGCGCCCCCGAGGACGACGGCGACGGGGACCGGTCCCCGCGCGGGTGGGCCGAGACCGTGGTGGCCGAGGTCTGGGGCGAGCTCCTGGACGTCAAGGGCATCCGGCGCGACGACGGGTTCTTCGCCCTGGGCGGCGACTCGCTCCTGGCCACCCGGATGATCGGCGCCCTGCGGGAACGCGGCGCGGGCGGCGCACGGGTCGCGGGCCTGTTCTCCTCTCCCGCGCTGGCCGACTTCGCCGCCACCCTCACCCGGCAGGAACCGCCGACCGGCACCGTCCTGGGCGAGGGCGACACCGTCAACCGCCACCTGCCCTTCCCGATGACCGACGTCCAGCGGGCGTTCTGGATCGGACGCGACAGCAGGCTCTCCCTCGGCGGCGTGGGCACCTACCACTACAGCGAGTTCGACGGCGCCGACGTCGACCTCGACCGGTTCACACGCGCCTGGACGGCCCTGGTGGACCGGCACGAGATGCTGCGCGCCGTCTTCGACGAGGACGGACGCCAGCGCATCCTGCCGAAGACGCCGCCGGTCACGGTGGCCGTCACGGAGGCGGCCACCGAGGAGGAGGCCGCGCAGGCCCTGGCCGCGCTGCGCGAGGAGGCCTCCCACCTGAGCATCGACCTGACCCGGTGGCCCCTGTTCGAGCTGCGGGCCGTGCGCTATCCCAGCGGAGGCGCCACGCGCACGCGCCTGGCGATCGGGCTCGACTACATCGTCCTCGACGCCGCCTCGATCATCGCCCTGTACGGAGAGCTCGACCGGCTCTACAGCGACCCCGGGGCGGAGCTGGAGCCGATCGACGTCTCCTTCCGCGACTACGTCCTGCAGTCCGAACCCGACCCCGACGCGGTCGAGCACGCGCGCCGGCACTGGACGCGCCGGCTCCGGACACTGCCGCCCGCACCCGCGCTCCCGCTGGTCGCCGACCCCTCCACCGTGGAGCACCCCCGTTTCACCCGCCGCCGGCGCCCCCTCCGCGCGCGGGACTGGGAGGCGATCACCGACAAGGCCCGCGCCCACGGCCTGACACCGTCGGTCGTCCTTCTGACCTGCTACGCGGAGGTCCTGTCGGCCTGGAGCGACCACCCGGAGGTGGCGGTCAACCTCACCCTGTTCAACCGGCAGCCGGTCCACCCCCACATCGACCTGATCATGGGCGATTTCACCTCGGTGTCCCTGCTCGGCTACGAGCCGCGCGCCGGGGAGCCGTGGCCGGCCGCAGCGCACCGCCTGCAGCGCGTCATGAGCGAGGACCTCGACCACCGCGAGGCCTCCGTGACCTGGCTGCTGCAGGAGCTCGCCAAGCGCACCGGGGCGGTCGACGCGGCCATGCCCGTGGTCTTCAGCAGCTCCGTCGGGGTGGGCGACCGCACCGTCAAGGACCTCTCCGACGGTTTCCCCGAGAAGGTGTGGGGCATCTCCCAGACCCCGCAGGTGCTCCTGGACAACCAGGTCACCGAGTCCCAGGGCGGCGTCATGGTCACCTGGGACGCCATCGAGGAACTGTTCCGTCCCGGCGTGCTCGACTCCATGTTCGACGCCTACAACACGATGCTGGCCTGGCTGGCCGGGAACGACTGGGACACGGTCGCCCCGCCGGTGCTCCCGAGCGCCCAGGCGGACACGCGCCGTCCCGCCCCGGGCCCCCTCCCCGCCACCGCGGAGGGCACCCTCCACGGCGAGGTCCTGCGCCGGGCCCAGGAGGACCCGGACCGCCCCGCCGTCCTCGGCGCCCCCGGCCACGAGCCCCTCACCTACGGCGGACTCGCCGCGCGGGCCGCCCGGGTCGCGGGCGGCCTGGCCGAGCGGGGCACGGGCCCCGGCGACGTCGTCGCGATCACCCTGCCCCCCGGAGCCGACCGGGTCGTCGCGATCCTGGGGGTGCTCTCCACCGGCGCGGCCTACCTTCTGGGCGACCCGGGGGCGCCCCCCTCGCGACGCGAACAGGACCGGCGGGCGGCCGGGGCCCGCGTCGTGATCGTCGGCCCCGGCCGCGCGGACGGACCGGACCAGGCCGAACTCACCGACCTGGCCGCCGCCGAACCCCTGCGGACCGCGGTCGCCGCCGACCCCGGGGCGAGGGCCTACGTCACCGTCCAGGCGGGCCCGGACGGGGAGGACGCCGCGGTCGAGTCCGTCGACCACCGGTCGGCGGTGGCGACGATCGCCGCGGTGCGCGAGAGGTTCGGTATCGACGCGCGGGACCGGGTGCTCGCGGGCGACCCCCCGGCGGCGGCCGTGGACGCGTTCAGCGTGTTCGGGCCGCTCGGCGCCGGCGGCGCCCTGGTGTGCCCCGAGACCGACGTCGCGACCGACCCGCGCGCCGCGGCCGCGCTGGCCGCCGAACACGGCGCGACGGTGTGGAACGGCCCGCCGATACTGCTCGACGAGCTGATCGCCGCGGCCCCGGCCGGCGAGGGCGCGCCGCTGCGCGACCTGCGCCTGGCGCTCGTCTCGGGCGACCGGGTGGGCGCCGGACTGGCCGGGCGCCTGCGCCGGGCCACCGGCGGCGGCCGACTCGTCGCACTGTACGGCGGCCGTGGCAGCGCCGGCTGGGCGAGCGCCGTCGAGCTCGACGCCGACACGGACCGCTCGACGCCCTCCGGGCGGCCCCTGGCGGGCCACCGGTTGCGCGTGGTGGACTCCGCGGGCCGCGAATGCCCCGACCAGGTGATCGGCGACCTCTGGATCGCAGGCCCCGACGCCGCGCCCGACCCGGCCACGGCCGGGGCGTCCGACCCGGACGGGCGGCTCCGCCCGACCGGGACCCGCGCCCGGTACCTGCCCGGCGGCGCCGTCGAGTTCCTCGGCCCCGAACCACAGGCCTGGCTCAACGGCCGCCGCGTCGACATCGGCGCCGTCGAAGGCGCCATCGAGTCGCACCCGGGCGTCGTCCACGCGGCGGTGGTCACCGTGGGCGAGGGGCGCGAACGCCGGCTCCACGCCTACACGGTGACCGCCGACGGGGAGGAGCCCGACGGCCTCTCCCGCCACCTGTCCGGACTGCTGCCCCCCTTCGCGGTACCGGCCCGGATCACCCGCCTGCCCCGCCTGCCCCTGACCGCTGAGGGCGCCGTGGACCGCGGCGCGCTGGCCGAGGAGGCCGCCGTCCGGGAGCGCGCCGCGTCGGGACCGCCCACGGGCGAGACCGAGATCCGCGTCGCCGCCCTGTGGACCGAGCTCCTGGGCGCCGGGGCCGAGCACCGCCACACCGACTTCTTCGCCGCCGGCGGCGACAGCCTGAGCGCGCTGCGCCTGGTCACAGCCACGGGCGAGGCGTTCGGCGTCGAGATCTCGGTCCGTTCCTTCCTCACCGCATCCACCCTCGCCGACCTGGCACGACAGGTCGACCACGCGCTCGCCTCCCGCGACGACGAAGAAAGCGGAATCCTATGAACGCCCATCAGCTCGTTTCCGAGATGGAGAAGGACGGCATCCGGCTCTGGGAGGACGACGGCGCCCTGCGGTTCCGCGCCCCCAAGGGCGTGCTGACCGAGGAGCGCAAGGCACTGCTGCGCGAGAACCGCGCCGAGGTCCTCGCCCACCTGACCGCCCGCCGCCTCGCCACCCGCATCACCCCCGACCCCCAGTCGGCCGGCACCCCCTTCCCGCTGACCGACATCCAAGCCGCCTACCTGGTCGGCCGCGGCAGCGCCTACGGGTACGGCGGAGTGGCCTGCCACGTCTACGTCGAACTCTCCTTCCCGGCCGACACCGACCCGGAGCGGCTCCAGGAGAGCTGGTGGTCCGTGGTGCGCCGCCACGGCATGCTGCGCGCGGTGGTCCACCCCGACGGCTTCCAGGAGGTCCTGCCCGAGATCCCGGAGACGCCGGTGCCGACCGCCGACCTGCGCGGCGCCACCCCCGCCGAGGTCGAGGAGCGCGTGGACCTGGTGCGCCGGGAACTCGCCTCCAGGGTCCCGCCCACCGACGTGCCGCCGCTGTTCGAGCTGCGGATGACGCGCTGCGCCGACGAACTCGTCCTGCACCTGTCGATCGACCAGCTCATCGTCGACTACGCCAGCCTGCTGCTGGTCCTGTCCGAGCTGGAGGACACCTACCACGGCCGGGAGACCGGGACCCCGGAGATCGGTTTCCGCGACTACGTCCTGGCGCGCCGCAACCAGACGCTCACCGGCGAGTACGACCGCGCCCGCGACTACTGGACCCGGCGGCTGCCCACCCTGCCCCCCGCCCCCGACCTGCCGCTGCCCGCCGACGGCGGCCGGGTCGGCGCCTTCCGGCGCTTCGAGGAGATCCTGGGCGCCGAGCAGCGCGCGTCCTTCGAGGCCAACGCCGCCCGCGCCGGGGTCACCGCCTCGGCCGCCGCGATGGCCGCCTACGCCGAGGTGCTGGGCCGCTGGAGCCGCAGCCCGCAGTTCACGCTCAACGTCCCCACCTTCACCCGCCTGCCCCTGCACGCCGACGTCGACCGCCTCGTGGGGGACTTCACCGCGGTCGAACTCCTCGCCGTCGACCTGCGGCCCGCGCAGACGTTCGCCGAACGCGCGGCCACCCTGCGCGACACCCTGCTGGAGGACCTGGCGCACTCCCTGTACACCGGGAGCCAGGTCCTGGCCGACCTCACCCGGCGCAGCGACAGCGACACCGTGCTCATGCCGGTCGTGTTCACCAGCACGCTCGGCTCGGCGGCGGCCCGCCGGCCCGCCGCGGCCATCCGCCACGCCCAGACCCAGACCCCGCAGGTCTGGCTGGACTGCCAGGTGATGGAGCGCGCCGACGAACTGGCCCTGAGCTGGGACGTGCGCGAAGGGGTCCTGGGCGGTGACACCGCCGCCGACCTCTTCGCCGCCTTCACCGCCCTCATGACCCGCCTGGCCGAGGACCCGGACGCCTGGAACGAGGCTGCCCGCGTCGAACTGCCGGAGGGCACCCGCGCCGTCCGCGAGCGGGTCAACGACACCGCCGCCCCGGTGCCGCGCGCCCTGCTGCACGAGGGGGTGCTGGCCGCCGCCGAGCGCGACCCCGGGCGCGTCGCCGTGATCGACCGGGACCGCTCGCTGACCTACGGCGAGCTGGTCGGGCGCGCGGCGGCGGTCGCACGGGCGCTGGGCGCCGCCGGCGTCGGCGCGGGGGACCTGGTCGCCGTCACGATGGAGAAGGGGTGGGAGCAGGTCGCCGGCGTCCTGGGCGCCCTGATGGCGGGCGCCGCCTACCTCCCCCTGGACACCACGCAGCCGGCGCGCCGCCGCACGGCGATCCTCACCGACGCCGGGGCCTCGGTCGTGCTGACCCAGTCCTGGCTGGTGGAGGAGGGGGAGTGGCCCCCGGGATGCACCACCGTCGCCGTCGACAGCCTCCCCCTCGCCTCCGGTCCGCCGCCGCGGCCCGACACCGGCCCCGACGACCTGGCCTACGTCATCTACACCTCGGGGTCGACCGGCGCCCCCAAGGGCGTCATGATCAGCCACGCCGCGGCGCTGAACACGGTCACCGACGTCAACCGCAGGTTCGACGTGACCGCCGACGACCGCGTCCTCGCACTGGCCCAGCTCGGTTTCGACCTCTCCGTCTACGACATCTTCGGCCCGCTGGCGGTCGGGGCCGCCGTGGTGCTGCCCGACCCCGCGCGCCGCGGCGACCCCTCCGAGTGGATCGAGACCGTCCGGTCCGCGCAGGTCACCTTCTGGAACTCGGTCCCCGGACAGCTGCAGATGGTGCACGACTACCTGCGCGCCGACGACCCGCCCCTGCCCTCCCTGCGCGTCGCGCTGCTCTCGGGCGACTGGATCCCCACCGCGCTGCCCGAGGCCGTGCGGACCTGGGCCCCGAACATGGCGGTGCACAGCCTCGGCGGCGCCACCGAGGCGTCGATCTGGTCCATCCACCACCCGATCGACCGGGTCGACCCCGCCTGGCGCAGCATCCCCTACGGCAGGCCGATGGACAACCAGACGTTCCACGTCCTCGACACGGCGCTGCGGCCCTGTCCCGACCTGGTCGTGGGCGAGCTGTACATCGGGGGCATCGGTCTGGCCCAGGGCTACTTCGGCGACGAGGAGCGGACGGCGGCCCGGTTCATCCGGCACCCGGAGACCGGTGAGCGCCTCTACCGCACCGGCGACATGGGCCGCTACTGGCCCGACGGGGTGATCGAGTTCCTCGGGCGCGAGGACCAGCAGGTCAAGATCCGCGGCTACCGGATCGAGCTCGGTGAGGTCCAGGCGGCGGTGGAGTCGCTGCCGGAGGTGGGCGCGGCGGCGGTCGTGCTCACCGGCGGGCGCGGATCCGGGCCCACGGGCGCGGGCCAGAGCCTGACGGCCTTCGTCGAACCCGCCCACCGCGACACCCCCCTCCCGCTCCCGGAGACGCTGCTCCCCGCCGTCCGCGACGCCGCCCGGCAGGCCGGGCAGCAGGTGGACCTCGACGGACTCGCCGCGTTCCGCGCCGCGCTCGGCAAGGCGGCCGCGGCGTCCATCGCCGACACACTCGCCCCGGCCTTCGCCGGGGGCGGCGAGCTCACACCGGAACAGGTGTGCGACACGCTGGGAGCGGCCCCCGCACACCACCGCCTGGTGCGGCGCTGGATCCGGGGGCTCGTCACGGACGGCCTCCTGGAGCGCACCCCCGGCGGGAAGCTCGCCGGCCTGCGCGCCCCCGGCCCGCAGGCCACCGCCCGCGCCTGGGACGAGGCCGCCCGCCTCGAGAAGAAGGCGCGGTGGAGTCCCGAACTGTTCGCCACGGTGCGTGCCGGAGCCGAGCACCTGGCCGACCTGGTCGCCGGGCGGGAGGAGGCGGCCCGGCCGTTCTCCGGAGCCGACCCGCGGGCGCTGACCGCCGCCTACGCCGCGAACGCCGGCTCCTCCGCGCTGCGCTCGGTCCTGGCCGCCGCGGCCGCCGAGATCGCACGCACCCGCGACACCGCCGAACCGCTGCGGATCATGGAGGTCGGGCTGCGCGGCGGCGGCGTGGCCGGTGACCTGCTGCCCGCCCTGGCCGACCACCGGGTCGACTACCTGGGGACCGACGCGTCGGCGCAGAACCGGTCCGTGTTCGAGCAGGACTTCTCCGACGACCCGCGCGTGCGCTGCGCGGCCTTCGACCCCGCGCAGGACCCCGCCGGGCAGGGCCTGGCCCGCAACTCCGTGGACCTGCTGGTCTGCGTCGGCGTCCTGGACAACCTCCCCGACGTGGAAGCGGCCCTGGAGCGCCTCTCCACCCTGGTGGCGCCGGGCGGGTGGATGCTCCTGCTGGCCAACACCGACGACGACGACCACGCGCTCCGGATCTCCGCGGAGTTCACGGCCGAGCACGCGGGACCGTTCACCGACGTCCGCCAGGAGCAGGAGCAGACGTTCCTGCGCCACGAGCAGTGGCAGGAGCTGTTCCACGACCGCGGCCACCAGGTCGCCGCCGCGTTCCCCGAGGACACCGGAACGGCCCGGGCCTTCGGCCAGCACCTCTACCTGGTCCGTGCCAAGCCCCTGCAGGAGCCGGTCGAGGTGGCGTCGCTGACGCGCCGCGGCCACGAACTGCTCCCCGAGTACTCGGTGCCCTCCCAGTGGGAGGTCGTCGACGCCCTGCCGAGGACGGAGAACGGCAAGCTGGACCGCGGCGCGCTGGAGAAGCGTTCGCTCGAACTGGGCGCCGGCCCCGCCGAGGAGGCCGGAGACCAGAACCCCCGCGACGACCTCGAGCGCGCACTGGCGGCCCTGTGGGCAGAGCTCCTCGAGACGGAGCGCATCGGACGCGACGACGACCTCTTCGCGCTGGGCGGCGACTCGCTGCTGGTGGCCCGGATCGTCGGACGGCTGCGCGACGGGCTGGCCGGCCACGAATGGGACCTCGAGTGGGAGGTCGTCCTGCGCCACCTGCTGCGCCGGCCGACCATCGCCGGCCTCGCCGCCTACCTGCGGGAGCTCTCCGCCCCCGAGGCGGAGGCGGACGCCGAGAGCTCGCCCCTGGTGGAGCTGATCCGGCCCGAGCCCGGCGCCCCGGTGACCGTGCTCGTGCACGCCGGAACGGGGACCCTGCTGCCGTACCGGCCCCTGGTTACCCGGCTCCGCGCCCGTTCCGGTGAAGGACACGGGCTGGTGGGCCTGGAGCTGCCGGCGCCCGAGAACTTCCGCAACGCCGACCCGAACGGGCTCATCGACCGCACGGCGGCCGAATACGTGCGCGCCCTGCTCGACGCCGGGCACACGCGGGTCGACGTCGTCGGCTACTGCGTGGGCGGGGTCATCGCCACCGAGGTGGCCCGGGGGCTCGCCGAAGCCGGCGCCACCGTTCGCAGCCTCACGGTCATCAGCAGCCACAGCCCGACCTTCCGCATCGACGACGAACTGCTCTCCGAGTACTCCTTCTCGCTCATGATGGGCATGGACCCGTCCCACATCGGGTTCCCCGCCGACTCCGAGCGCGTGGGCGAGGCCGTCTCCGCCGTGCTCGACCGCTCTCCCGAGGCCGTCCTGGACGGCGCGATCGCCGACCTGGACGGGGAGTTCGCCGACGTCGCGGCCGCCTTCGAGGCCCTGGAGGCGGTGCCGCGCATGGCCCGGGTGACCCGCATGTGCGAGGCGCTGCCGCCCGAGCTCGCCGACACCTACCAGCCCGAGGGCCTGCTGCGGGCCCTGCGCACCTACCAGCAGAGCACCTTCGCGCTGAGCCGGCACCGGGCCGAGCCCTACGCGGGCGACATCACCTTCCTGCGGCACAACGGCGCCTACCCCTTCCCCGGCAGCGCCGACACCATCGCCGACCACTGGGCGAGGATCTGCCTCGGCGAACTGCGCACCCGCGACATCCCGGGCGAGCACTTCACCTGCATGACGGGTGAGAACGTCCCCACGGTCGACGACCACCTGCACGAGATCATCGAAGGGAAGACCTCTTGATCGGCATCATCGGCGCCTCCGGCGCTGTCGGGCGCCACACCGCCGCGGCCCTGGCCGAGGCCGGAGCGGGCCCGCTGCGCCTGGGGGCCCGGCGGCCCTCCGCCGTCCCCCCGGGCCCCTGGTCCGAGGGCAGCGAGACCGTCGGGGTCGACGCCTCCGACCCCGCCTCTCTCGCCCGGTTCAGCGCCGGCTGCACCCTGCTGGTCAACTGCGCCGGTCCCAGCTACCTCCTCAAGGACACCGTCGCGCTGGCCGGACTGGCCGCGGGCGCCGACGTCGTCGACGTCATGGGCGACGACCCCGTCCACGAGTCCCTGACGGAGTCGGGCGCGGTCGGGCCGGACCGCTGCGTCGTCCTGTCGGCCGGGACCGTCCCCGGCCTGGCGGGCCTGGTCCCCCTCTGGCTCGCCGGGGCCGGCCCCGCGAACGGGCCGGCGCTCAGGATGACCGGCTACGCGGGCGGGCTGGAGCACGCGACCGAGAGCGTGGCGGCCGACATCGTGCTCTCCCTGGACACCGGGGGAGCGGGCGGCGAGCGCTTCGGCCACCCCCTCGCGGCCTGGCGGCACGGCCGCCGCGCCCCGGGGGTCCTGCGGGTGGCCGACAGCGCCCAGGCCCCCTACTTCCCCCACCCGGTCGCCCTGCAACCGCTCCTGACCACCGAGGTGGAGCGCCTGGCCGCGCGCATGGACCTGGCCGAGGCCGACTGGTACAACGTCCTCCCCGGAACACAGGTGCGCGAGCTGCTCACCGCGCTGCCGACCCTGCCGATGGACACCGCCGAGCGGCGCGACGCGGTGACCGGGCGCATCCGGCGCGCCGCCGAGGTCGACGCCGCGGGCGGCGTGCCCTACTACCGGCTGGTGTTCAGCCTCTCGGGCCGGGACTGGGCGCGCACCTGCGTGGTCCACTGCGACAGCAGCTACCGGCTCACCGGCGCCGTCGCGGCGCTCGCGGCCCTGGACGTCCTGGCCGGCCGCATCGGCAAGGGGCTGCACTACGCGGCCCAGGCGATGGACCCGCAGGCCACGGTGGAGGCGCTGAGGGCCAACGGGGACGCGGAGTTCGCGGTCCACCACCACGCCGCCGCACCGCCGGTCCCCGGCGACGCGGCCGAGGCCGTCGAGGACGGTGAGCTGTGAACGCGCCGGCACCGCTGCGGACCGTCGTCTGCGGCACGAACTTCGGCCGCCTCTACATCGACGCCGTCCGGCGCCACCCCGGGTTCACCCTCGCGGGGCTCCTCTCCACGGGCAGCAGCCACTCCCGGGAACTGGCCGAACGGCACGGCGTGCCCTGCCACACCTCCCCGGACGAGCTCCCCGCCGACGTCGACGCGGCCGTCGTGGCGGTGCCCGCGGCGGTCATGGGAGGCCGGGGGTCCGAACTCGCGCGCACCCTGCTCGCCAGGGGCCTGCACGTGCTCCAGGAGCACCCGCTGCACCCCGACGAGCTGTCGGAGTCCCTCCGCGCGGCGAGGAAGGCCGGCCGGCAGTTCCAGGTCAACACCCACTACCCCCACGTGGCCCCGGTGCGCGAGTTCATCGAGGCGGCGCGCCGACTGCGCCGACTGCAGCGTGTCCTGTTCGTCGACGCGGCGGCCCCGGTCCACGTCCTGGCCCCCCTGATCGACATCCTGGCGCGCGCCCTGGGCGGCACCCGCCCCTGGAGGCTGGGCGATCCCGTTCCACCGACCGAGGACGTCGTGGCGGCGGCGAAGGGGGAGGCGCCGCTGAGCCTGCTGCACGGGGCCATCGCCGGAGCCCCGCTGACACTGCGGGTGCACAACCAGATCCACCCCGGGGACCGGGACAACCACTCCCTCTTCTGGCACCGCGTGGCGGTGGGGACCGAAGGGGGGGTCCTGACCCTGGCCGACACCCACGGGCCCGTGCTGTGGCACCCGCGGATCCACTCCCCCCGCGACTCCGGGCACCGGTTGGTGTTCACGCCCGGAACCGGGGCCGAGTCGCTGCGGCTGCCCGCGTCGGCGGTCCTGGGCCAGGCGGGACCGCCGCCCCGGATCTGCGACATCTTCTCCGAGCTGTGGCCCGCGGCGATCGGCGAGGCCCTCGGCGGGTTCGCCGCGGCCGTGGCCGAGGGCGGGGACCCGCTCCGGTCGGCCCAGCAGGACCTGGCGGTCTTCGCCCTCTGGCGGGAGCTGATGGAACGCCTGGGGCCGCCGGAGCTGATCCGTCCCCCCGCCCCCGAGCCCCTGGCGCCGGATGCGCTCGCGGCTCCGGGCGCCGACGCCCCGGCGGAGCCCGCCGCGTCCGAACCGGGGGCGACCGCGCGGCCGGCCCCGGCCCCTCCCGGTGAGCCGGCCCGCCCGCACGCGGCGGATCTGTCGGACTACAACGAGGCGGCGGAGTTCTTCGACCTCGGCGCCCGCGAGCACACCGCGCGCACGGGTCCCGCGGTCGTGGCGTGCCTGAGCGGGATCGACCCCCGGAACGGCCCGCTGGTGGACGTCGGGGCGGGCAGCGGACTGGTCACCCGGCAGGTCGCGGCGGCCTACCCCGACTGCCGGGTGATCGCCGCCGAACCCGCGGCGGGGATGCGCGCCCTGCTCACGGGCAGGGTCGGCGACGACCCCGGGCTCGCGAAGCGGGTGACCGTCCTCCCCCACGCCGCGGAGCGCCTGCTGGATCCGGGGGTGCTGCCCGACCGGCTGTGCGGGGTCGTCATCTGCGGGGTGCTGGGCCACCTCGAGCCGGACCTGCGGAGGGACCTCCTGCGGGGACTGGCGGAGCGCCTGGCGCCCGGCGCCCCGATCGTCGTCGAGCTGACGGGGATGCGCGAGCCCATGAGGATGGGCCCCACCCTGCTGCGCCACGCCGAACTCGGCGAACAGCGGTACGAGTGGTGGATGTCCGGCCGACCGGACGGGCCGGACCGGATGCGGCTCGACACCGAGTGGCGCGTCCTCCGCGGGGGCGAGCCCGTCCGCACGGTCCGCGAGCAGTACCGCTGGTACACGCTGGAGCTCGAACAGCTCGCCCGGGAGAGCGGCCTGCGCCTCGCGCCGCCACCCGCGCCCCACGCCGCGGGCGTGCCCTACCTGGGCACGCTCACGGCGCCGGGGGACGGGGCGGTCACCACGTGACGAGTACCCGTTCGGGCCCGAAGGCGATGCCGTCGTGACGGAAGCGGACCGACTCGAACGGCTCCGCCGCCCGCAGGCCCGGCATCCGGTCGACCAGGGTGCCGATGGCGACGCCGAGTTCGAGGCGGGCGACGTTCTGGCCGACGCACTGGTGGATCCCGTAGCTGAACGCCACGTGGGTCCTGCCGGTGCGGTCGAAGTCGATCCGCTCCGGGTCGGGGAACACGGCGGGGTCGTGGTCGGCGGCCGCCAGCAGCGGGATGATCCCGTCGCCGGCGGGGATCACGGTCCCGCCGACCTCGATGTCCTCGGTGGCGGTGCGCAGGGCGATGGAGTCGCCCACGGACAGGGCCCGCAGGAGCTCCTCGACCGCCTGCGGGAGTACCGCGGGGTCGCGCCTCAGCCGTTCGAGCAGGTCCGGCCGCTGGAGCAGGGCGAGCACGCTCAGGGCGATCTGGTTGGTGGTGGTCTCCCACCCCGCGACGATCAGGATGCTGATCGTGGTCACCAGTTCCTGCCGGGTCAGCTCACCGGACCGCAACCGCTCGTGGACCAGCCGGCTCAGCAGGTCCTCGCCGGGGTCCTCCTCCTTCGCGCGCACGGCGTCCTCCACCACCGCGCCCAGGGCGCCGATGCCCTCGCTGGCCCCCTCGGCGGTGCTGCCGCCCCCGCCGAAGACCTGCGAGCCCAGGGTCTCCGTGACGCGACGGAACAGCTTGTCGCCGCGGCGCAGGCCGACCAGCTCGCACATGACGGTGCTGGAGACCACGTGGGCGAAATGGGTCACCAGGTCGGCGGGCGGGCCGTAGTTCAGCAATTCGTCGATCCGGTCGTCGACGATCCGCTGGATGTCGCGGCGCATCCGGCGGGCCTTGCGCACCGTCATCTCGGCGAGCAGCATCCGCCGGAACCGGGAGTGCTCGGGCGGGTCCATGCGGATGAACGGCGTCGTCTTTGTGCCGGCCTCCTGTTCTCCTTCCACCAGCGCCGGAAATCCCGGACGGCGGATGTCCGCGCTCACGCGGGTGTCGGCGAGCACCGCGCGGACCTCCTCGTAGCCGGTGACCACCCAGGCCGTGCGGCCGGTCGGCAGGGCCACCCGGGCCACGGGCCCCTGCCGACGCAGGTCGGCGTAGGCGCGCGGAGCCGAGAACGGGCACTCGCGCGGCATGGGGAAAGCCGGAGGGTTCACTCGGTCGGCGTCGGACACGGGGACACCAGCCCTTCTGTTCGGATTGCGGATACCACGAGAAAACTCGGAGAAATGGAGGGATCAACCGGTCTTCATTCATAACTTTACAGTCCGCGGGTTCGATCTCCAATATGATGGATCGTCCGCAATTCGAGACCAATGTCACCGGTGTCGCCAATGGCGACGCCATTAAAAGCCATTCTTTTTTCACAGGAAAGAATGCGAGGAGAAGAATGACCATGGACCCGCGGCAAGCGCCCCTCAGCCCGTGGCTGCGCCGGCCCCGGCACCGCCCCCGGGCGGACGTGCGCCTCATCTGCCTGCCCCACGCCGGGGGATCGGCGTCCTCGCTGCGACCGTGGCAGTACCTATTGCCCCCCGGCATCGAGGCGCTGACCGTGCAGTACCCCGGCCGCGAGGACCGCTTCGGCGACCCCATGGTCGACACGATGCCCGAGGTCGTCGACGCGGTCGTGGACGCGCTCGACCCCCTCCTGGACCGCCCCTACGCACTCCTGGGGCACAGCATGGGCAGCGCCGTCGCCTACGAGGTGGCCGTGGAGGCGCGCCGCAGGTCGCTGCCGCCGCCGGTCCGGCTGTTCGCCTCGGGGCGGCCCGCACCCCACGACGTCGAGCCCGGCGACGTCCACCTGCGCGACGACGACCACCTGGCGGCCGACCTCACCCGGCTGGGCGGCACCCCGCCGGAGGTCCTGGCCGACGAGGAGCTGCGGACCGCGGTCCTGGGCTACGTGCGCAACGACTACCGGCTGATCGAGACCTACCGGCCGACGCAGGCGGAACCGCTCGACACGCCCGTGCACGTGTTCGTCGGCGCACAGGACCCGGAGTGCTCCGAGGAGGCCGCCGCGACCTGGAAGAACACCACGACCGGCGACGTCACGACCGAGGTGTTCCCGGGCGGGCACTTCTTCCTCGCGCAACAGCGCCGCGCGGTCGCGGCGACCATCGCCCGGGCCCTGGGCCACGAGCCCGCCGAGACCGCCCCCACCTGGCCCAGCACACCCTGAGCCCGTCACGACAAGGAAGATCACCATGGTCGCGGACTACTACACAGCCTCCGCCGAGTTCTACGAGATGGTCGCCGCACGCCACGTGCTCACCAGCGCCGGACCGCTGCGCACGGCGCTGGCCGGCGTCGACCCCGCCCACGGCCCCGTCGTCGAGATCGGGGCGGGCACGGGCCGCATCACGGAAGTGATCGCCGCGGCCCTGCCGCATTCCCCGATCCTCGCCGCGGAGCCGTCCACGCCCATGCGGGCGATGCTCACCAGCCGCGTCGTCGGCAAGGAGGACCTCCGCCGCCGCGTGACCATCAGCGCCGAGCCCGCCCAACACCTGCGGCTGCCCGACAGCGTCGGCGCGGTGGTCGTCTTCGGCGTGCTGGGCCACCTGACCCAGGACGAGCGGATCGCGCTCTGGCGCAAGCTGGGCGAACACGTGCCACCCGGCGCCCCGATCGTCGTGGAACTCATGGGCACGGGCACCGCCAAGGCCATCCCCCCCTTCCGCATGCTGCGCGAACGCATCGGCGAGCAGACCTACGAATGGTGGACGCAGGCCGAACCCGTCGAGGGGGACCTCCTGCGATGGGAGACGACCTGGAAGGTCCTCCGCGACGGCGAGGTGGTGCGCAGCACCCGCGACGCCTACATGTGGGAGAACCTCAGCGTCGCCCGCCTCGCAGAGGAGGCGGGCATGGACGGACGCCTGGTCGGCGAACCGGGCCTTCCCGGAGCGCCGGAGATCGGCGTCCTCACCGTCCGGGACGCCTAGGAGCCGTCCTCCTCATCCCCGTGGCCTCCGAGCGGGGTACCGGGTACGGTCGTCGGGTGAAGCCGACGACGCGACGCGAGTGCCCGCTGCACGGAGCGGGGGTGGACCCGGCGCGTCTGGTCGGGCGCCGCGTGCGGCAGGTCATGGCCGCGTGGCACGTGCGCGCCGACCAGGCTGCGACCGACCCGGTCGAGGTCTGGCTCGTCGACGACCTCGGCGACGCCGTCCGCCTGACGACCGGCTCCGACTGGTGCCTGGTCGTGGACGACGCCGCGCCCCGCTCCGGTGACGACATGGGCGAGCACGGCACTGTGGAGGTCGCACCGTGGACGCACGGGTCGCCGTTCGTCCGTCATGCGGGGGAGACTGTCGTCGCGGTGCACGAGAGGTTCGACTCCTACACCGGCCGTGTCGGCCTGGAGATCGTCTTCCCGACCGGCAGTGTCGAGTACGGGAGCTGGAACGGGGACCTGCGCCCAGTGGGCTGACCGCCAAGGGGACGCCCTCGGTCATGGCCGGTGCGGGTCACAGGACGGAGCTCATTCACGGGACGGTCCTCGGTCCCGGGGCGGCCGGTCGTGCCTACCTCCGGCCGGTTCCGGAACCCCTGAGGTCCTCGAGCAGCCGGAGGGAGTGCTCCAACGCGCGTTGGTACAGGGCAGGACGCTTCTCTGCGAGAGCTGTCCTGATCCGGACGTCCTCGGTAATGCTCGCGAGTGCCTGTTCGGTCTGTCCCAGCTTGCTCAGGAGGCGGGCCTGGGTGCTCAGGGACGCGGCGAGGTCCGGCAGGTAGGCGTCGGGCAGTTGTCGGGCCAGGGTGCGGCGGATGCCGACGGCTTCGGTGACCGCTCGGAGCGCTTGCTCGGATTGTCCCAACGCGCTCAGACTGCGGGCTTGGTTGTTGAGGGCTCTGGCGAGGTCGGGCAGGTGTACGTCGGGGCGTTGCCGGGCCAGGGGGCGGCTGATGTCCACGGCTTCGGTGATCGCCTTCAGGGCTTCTTCGGTCCTGCCCAGGTCGGCTAGGCGAAGCGCTTGGTTGTTCAGGGATGCGGCGAGGTCGGGCAGATAGGCGTCGGGGAGCTGTCGGGCCAGGTTACGGCGGATGTCCACGGCTTCGTCGATCGCTTCGAGTGCTTCCTTGGTTCGCTTCAGAGCACCCAGGCGGACGGATTGGTTGTTGAGGACCATGGCGAGGTCGGGCAGGTGGGTGTCCGGTAGTTGCCGGGCCAGGGCGCGGCGGATGTCGACGGCTTCGGTGATGCTTGCGAGTGCCTGTTCGGTCTGGCCCAGCGTGCTCAGTCGGAGTGCTTGGTTGTTCAGGGATGCGGCTAGGTCGGGCAGGTAGGCGTCGGGGAGCTGTCGGGCCAGGGTGCGGCGGATGTCGACGGCTTCGTCGATCGCCTCGAGCGCTTGTTCGGGTCGTCCCAGTTCTGCCAGGCGGGTGGACTGGTTGTTCAGAGCCATGGCAAGGGCGGGCAGGTGTGCTTCGGTACGCTGCTGGACCAGGAGCCGGTAGTGCTGGACGGCTTCGGTGATGGCTTCGAGCGCTTGCTCGGCCTGTCCCATGTCGGACATGTGGAGGGCCTGGTTGTTCAGGGATCCCGCGAGGTCGGGCAGGTGGGTGTCCGGTAGTTGCCGGGCCAGGGTGCGGCGGATGTCGACGGCTTCGTCGATCGCCTGGAGTGCTTGTTCGGGTCGTCCCAGTTGAGCCAGGCGGGTGGCTCGGTTGTCGAGAGACCTGGCGAGGTCGGGCAGGTGGGCGTCGGGCAGTTGCCGGGCGAGGGTTCGGTAGTGCTGGAGGGCTTCGTCGATCGCCTGGAGTGCTTGTTCGGGTCGTCCCAGTTGAGCCAGGCGGGTGGCCCGGTTGTTGAGGGCCATGGCGAGGTCGGGCAGGTGGGCGTCGGGGAGCTGCCGGGCGAGGGTTCGGTAGCGCTGGAGGGCTTCGTCGATCGCCTGGAGTGCCTGTTCGGCCTGTCCCATGTCGGACATGCGGAGGGCCTGGTTGTTGAGGGCCATGGCGAGGTCGGGCAGGTGGGCGTCGGGGTGTTGTCGGGCGAGGGTCCGGTAGTGCTGGAGGGCTTCGGTGATGGCTTCGAGCGCCTGCTCGACCCGGCCCATGCCGGACAGGTAGATGGATTGGTTGTTCAGGGCGAGGGCAAGGTGGGGCAGGTGGGTATCGGGGTGTTGCCGGGCGAGGGTTCGGTAGTGCCGGAGGGCTTCGTCGTTCGCTTCGAGTGCTTGCTCAGGGCGTCCCAGCTCACCCAGGCGGAGGGCCCGGTTCTGCAGAGCCATGGCGAGGCCGTCCAGGTGGGCGTCGGGGTCCTGTTCGGCTTGTTCTCGACGCGTTTGGACCAGGCGCGCGGTCAGACGCTCGGCCCAGACCGCCAGCCGCTGGCTGGACAGGGGCAGGGCATTGAGGAGATCGCGGAGGACCTCGGGCGAGGTGTCGGGATCGTCTGTCGCCTCTTCCAGCGCTCGGAGGAGCGGGCCGGGGTGTTCCACCTGGGTGGCCACGTCGACGACCGCCGGGCCCAGCGTGCGGATGTGGCCGGTGCAGAGCCCGGTCAGTAGCCCTCCGACGGAGGGTAGGGCGGGGTGGGCAGCCGCACGGGCGTACAGGGTCACCAGGCGTTCGGCGTCCGCGGTGGCGACGGTGTCCAGGTGGGGGTCGAACAGGGCGGGGGTGCGCTGCAGGCGCTGTCCGAGGAAGTACTCCAGCAGCCGGTCCGGTTGCAGGTGTCCCCACATCCGCTCCCCGTCCGGGGGGTACAGGCCGCCGGCCCACAGGCGGATCTGGTGCCTGCGGGCGGTGGTCTGGCCCTCCAGTGCCGCCGTGCTTCCCAGGAGTTCGTCCGCCTCCTCGACACCGGCGGGGGTGAGGGCGAAGGCCAGGGCCAGCACGTCGCGCAGCGGTTGCGACAGGTCGGCGTCGCCCAGGCCGTAGGCGGCGGCGCTGTGGTCCCAGTACCGGAACTCGTGGGCCAGCACCCGCCCCTCCACCGCGGTGTCGGCGGTGACGGCTGTGGGGTCCTGGGTGGCGTCCAGCAGGTCGGCCAGGGCGCGCATGTGCACGCTCAGCACGGTCTCCCACTCGGGGCCCGACAGGTCCGGATCGGCCAGGTGCGCCGCGATCCGGGCCCAGTCGGCCGGGCGCGGCGTGCGGGCCGTCGGCAGGGCCTCGGCGAGGTGGCCCAGGGCGGTGCGGTACTCCCGGGCGCGTTCGGTGGCGCGGGGCGCCAGCGGCGGTAGCGGGAGCTGCAGGGCGAGGTCGGCCAGCAGGTGGCCGGTGGCGGTGTTGACCTGGTCCCACCACTCGCCCAGGGTGCGCACCAGCAACAGCAGCCGGACGGGGGCGTGCCCCGGCGGGCGGTCGCACAGCTGGAGCAGGCGCACGAGCTGCGCGGTGCGGGTCTCGGCGTAGTCCACCACCACCAGCAGCGGGGCCGTGGCCTCCTTGACCGGGCCCAGTTCCTCGACGGTGGTGTCCTGCCTGAGCCACACGGTGGCCCACCGCCTCCCCTGCGGGTCGGGCGCGGCCAGGCGTGCGGTGAGTTCGTGGGCCAGGCGGGTCTTGCCCTGCCCGCCGGGCCCGTGCACCACCGCCGCCGTGAGCGGCTCCTCCCCCTGGCACCACTCCAGCAGGGTCCGCATGGTCTCCTCGCGGCCGTGGAAGTCCACCACCTGCCGGTGGGCCTCCAGCAGCGCGGCGGGGGAGGGGCGGTGGTGGGCGCGCGGGCTGTGGGCCAGGTGGGCGAACTCGACCGGCTCCAGCGCCAGGGGGACGCCGTGCTGGGCCAGGACCGTCCGGAAGGCGGGGTCGTGGTGGAGCACGTAGGCGGGCACGACCTCCAGGGCGGCGTGGTCGCGGTGTTCGGGGTCGGCGGCCACCACGCCCACCACCAGCTCGCCGTCGCCGCAGCGCATCGCGGCCCCCGACAGGCCGGCCCACAGCGAGCGCCGCTGCCCGGTCTGCTCCTGTTCCCGGATCTCGTGGGGGAGCCAGCGCGGCGGGTGGGCGCTCAGGTCCACCACGTGCCGGTGGTTGACGTAGTGGCTGCCCGGGGCGACCGTGCCGGTCAGCTGGGCGGTCTCCGCGGCCCGGCCGGTGCGCTGCACCAGGTCCGGGAAGCCCCACACCTGGCAGGGGGTGCCGGGGGTGGTGGTGACCAGCCTTCCCCACCGGGTGGTGACCGCGTGCTCGCTCCAGTCGGGGTCGGTGACCTTCACGAGGGCGGCGTCGTCGTGGCTGTGCGGGGTGCCTCGCCAGAGGACGCGTCCGGTGCGGGGGCGGTGGTCGGTGGCGGTGTGCACCTGGACCCGGCCGCCGACATCGGGGACGGTGTGGGCGCTGGTGAGGACCAGGCGCGGGCCGATGAGGTACCCCGACCCGGTGCTGGTGGGGGTGGTGATGCGGGTGATGCGCTGGGCGGTGTCCAACAGGTACTCCGGTCGCTTCTACGGACCCCGCGCACGGGGGAGGGGGGCTCAGCGGCTGAAGGCCGGGGGAGGGGTGTGCTCACCGGAGTCGCGGCGGGTGCTGCTGATGGACACGTCGCCGCCGGGGGTCTTCCTGGGGTGGGGGGTCAGGGTGAAGGACACCCGGTGGGTGCGGGTCCGGCTCGCCCCGGCCTCGACCTCGCCGGAGGCGATCCACGCGGAGAGCTTGCCCTTGGCCTTGCCGTCGACGCGGAACTGGACCTCGAAGTCCATCTGGATGGGGCCGACCTTGAAGGCGATGTCGGGGCTCTGGGCCTCGGCCTCCTCGACCGCCTCGGTCAGGTCCTCGCGCAGGGTGCGGACGGCGTCGGTCAGGCGGATTTCCACGTGGGCTCCTCGAAGAGCGGGGGAGAAAGGACGATCCCACGATCGCAGAACCCGCTCCGTGGCGCGGGCGCCGGAGGGGCGTTTGACCGTATGCGGCCAGTCCTCCTTCTGGAAGGCCGGTGGCTTCGGCACGTTCCGCGCCCGCGACCGTCGGGCGACCGCTGGTGGAGGCGTCGGCCCAGCTGACACGGGCGAAAGCGTCCACAAGCCATTCCGCGGCCGGGGGATGCGGTTGTCCTCGAAGGGTTCCGGAGGCGGGGCCGGTGCGCGCGGTGGTGTCAGCCCTGCGCGCCGGCCTTCTGCTCCTCTTCTTCCCGCGCCTCTCGGGCGATCTGGTCGAACTCGGCGCCCATGGCCTCGGCGAGGGCGGTGGCCGCGGACAGCGGGCGGACCATGACGACGAAGTCGTCGATCCTGCCGTCCTCGTCCGTGTGGAGGAAGTCGCAGCCGTGGATCCGCCGCTCACCGACCCTGGCCTCGAAAATCAGGGCGTGGTCGCGGCGGTCGGCTCCGGTGATCTCGCGAACGTAGCGGAAGTCGGTGAAGACCCTGCTGACACCCCTGATGATCGCGGCGGTCACGGCCCGGCCGGTGTAGGGCTTGAAGGCGACCGGGCTGGTGAACACCACGTCCTCGGCGAGCAGGGCGTGGATCGCATCGTGGTCGTCCGCCTCGACGGCCTCGCGGAAGGCGTGCACGATTCTCCTCTTATGCAACTTGTTGAATAGGTGCTTTGGAGGGTATCAACGGGGTCCGCGGCCGTCCAGGGGCTGCACACCTGTCTGCGGCGCCACGTCGGCGACCCGGAGGCGCTCGCCTAGCAGTGGGGCGAGCGCGTCCGGGTGCACGTCGGGAAAGGTCTGCGCCGGGGAGGCCGTCCTCCGGTCACCGTGGGATGCTCCCCGGTCCGGCGAACCCTTCCCGCCACGGCGTCAGATGATCTGCTCGGTCGGGAGGATGGTGATCTCGGTCAGGTTGACGTGCTTGGGGACCGCGCTCATGAAGGCGACCGTCTCCGCGACGTCTGCGGACGACAGGACGTCGATCTGGTCGATGAGGTCGGCCATGAGCTTGCTCGCCACCGGGTCGGTGACGTGGTCGGGCAGTTCGGTGTCGACCATGCCCGGCTCGATCGTCGCCACGCGGATCTTCTTGCGGCCCAGCTCGGTGCGGAGCAGTTTGGAGAGCTGGGTGACGTAGGCCTTGGTCGCGGAGTAGACCTGGAAGCCCTCCAGGATCCGGACGGCGGCGATCGACGAGGTCATGACGAGGTCGGCGCTGCGGCCGTCGGCCGCGGCCGACTCCAGGGACGGCACGAAGGCCTGGACGGTGTTCATGACGCCCTTGATGTTGAGGTCGATCTGGGCGTCCCAGTCTTCTGTGGCCAGGTCGGTGATGCCGGAGATGAGCTGCACGCCGGCGTTGGCGAAGACGAGGTCGACCCGGCCGAGCTCGTCGGCGACGCGGTCGGCCGTCGCGAGGACGGCGGCGCGGTCGGTGACGTCGGTCGGCAGGGCCAGGGCGGTTCCGCCGCCGGCGCGGATGCGGTCCTCGACCTGGTCGAGCCGGTCGCCTCGGCGGGCCACCAGCGCCACCTTCGCGCCGAGTTCCGCGAAGCGCAGGGCGGTCGCCTCGCCGATGCCGCTGGAGGCGCCGGTCACGACGGCGACACGTCCGGAGAGCGGGGTTCCGGAGACGAGCTGGGCGGAGGGCTGGGTGTTCTGTGCTGTGTTCATGCCGACCAGCATGCGACCGGTTCCGCCGGATCGGGGGGTAGCGATACGGCCCCCCAGCGGCCGGGGGGCGCCCCGTGCCCGTCGGTAGGCTCAGGGCATGCCACGCAGTGAGTTGGGTGGGTTCCTCATGACACGCCGGGCCAAGGTGACGCCCGAGGCCGTCGGAATGCCCGCGGCGGGCGAGCGCCGCGTCCCGGGCCTGCGCCGCGACGAGGTCGCCGCTCTCGCTGAGGTGAGCGTCGACTACTACCGCCGCCTGGAACAGGGCAAGGAGACCCGTCCCTCGGAGGTGGTCCTGGCCGGCCTCTCCAAGGCGCTGCGGTTGACCGGGGCCGAGGAACGGCACCTGTACGCACTGGCCGGTACGGCGCGCAGGCTCGACGAAGAGGCCACAGTCCAGCCGGTGCCGACCGAGCTGCTGAGCCTGATGGACTCCTGGAGCGACTCCGGGGCCATCGTGCTGGACCCGGTGCTCGACGTCCTGGCGCTGAACGCCCGGGCGCAGGAGCTGTTCTCCGGTTTCGAGGAGACCGCGAACCTGTTGGAGATGGTCCTGCTGGACCCCGAGGGCCGCCGGTTCTTCGTCGACTGGGAGGCCTCCGCCGAGGCGACGGTGGCCAACCTGCGTGCCAGCGCCGACTTCGCCGTAGCCCCCGCCCGGCTCCGGGAACTGCTCGACCGGCTGGAGGCCGAGAGCCCGGAGTTCCCCGGCCTGTGGGCGCGCCACGACGTGCGGCCCAAGACCCACGAGACGAAGGTGTTGCGCCACCCCGCCCGGGGTCTGCTGAGCATCGACTTCCACGCCTTCGACGTCGCCAGCGTGCCCGGGTACCAGCTCCTGGTCTACCGGGAGAAGGGGACGGAGGAGGGGGCCGGCGCCACCCCCTGAGCGCGCACCCGGGTCCTGGCGGCCTCGCGCGACCAGGGGTGAAGCCCGGGGATCGTCGCGACACGTGAGACCGGTTCGCCGCGGCGGGCAGCTCGGCGAGGCGGCCGTCAGGGGCTTCCAGACGGGTGCCTCGCGGGGCCGGGAGTCCGACTCGGCGTCACCGCTCCCAGGTCCTCACGGGAGCCGGCCGACAGGTCGGTGCTCCTGAGGAAGCCCTCCTTCGTCGGTCCTCCAGGGCTCGTCGGGGGCGACTTTCGTCGGGGCGGGTTGGCTCTCGCGGTCGATGTCCCGACGGGATCGGCCTTCTAGGTTCGTGTGTGACGGCAGGCAACGGCGTGGTCACACGCGCAACCGGAGGGACGGGTCGAACATGGGCGGTATCCGCAGGGACCGGAACGGGCGAAGCCGGGGACGAGTGGTAGCGGGCGCGGGGGCGGTGGGAGCCGCGTCGCTGCTCGGCCCGATGGCGCTGGCCGCTCCCGCGTCCGCCGTCATCGGCGGGGTGGACGCCACCGAGGAGTACCCGTTCGTGACCGCCCTGTTCGACGACAAGGGCGTGCACTACTGCGGGGGTTCGCTGATCGATGAGCAGTGGGTGCTCACCGCCGCCCACTGCTCCGACTTCGACCTTCTTCCGACGGAGAGCATCTCCGTGCGGGTGGGCAGCAACAACCGGGAGGAGGGCGGCAGCGAACGTCGGGTCACCGAGGTGGTCCAGCACCCGGACTACGAGGCGGAGGACGTCAGCGACGCCCCCGACTACCCCCACTCGTTTCTCCTGGTGCGGAAGGACATCTCCCTGCTGAAGCTCGACTCCCCGGTCGAGCAGACCCCCGTTCGCATCGCCGAGGACAGGCCGGAGCCGGGTACGGCGGTTCGCGCCCTCGGCTGGGGCGTGGTCGACGAGCTCGGCCAGGAGCCCAAGCCGGAGATCCTGCAGCAGATCGACACCGGGATCGTGTCCGACGACCGCTGCGCGGAGCTCGACGGCGACCTGTGCTCCGAACACCCCACCGATGAGGCGCAGGTCTGCTCGACCGACTCCGGCAGCCCCATGGTTCGCGGCAGGGAGGGCGACTGGGAGCTGGTCGGCCTGACCAGCCGCGACGGCGACTACGACGAGAGCGTGGCCTGCGTGGGCCCGTGGGTCTTCACCGAAGCCGCGAAGTACGGCGACTGGGCCGCCGACACGGTGGGGAAGTAGCCCGCCCCTCGGCCCCGGCAGCGCCCCGGCGGGTCCCGTGAGAGGTCAGCTCACCGGGTGTCGGGAGTCGTCCTCCGGACAGGCTCCCCGGGGAGGCCGCCCCACCGCGGGAAGGATGGCGTGGTCCACGATGCGTTCGAGGTGGGCGCGTGTGGGGACGCGCCCGGTGTCGGAGAGGTGTTTGAGGACCAGGGCCTCGCCTATGTCGACGACCACGTCGTTGACCAGGGAGGGGTCTATGTGTCCGTGCTCCGCGTAGTGGGTCAGGACGGTGCGGGTGAAGCGACCGCCCTTGGGGTCGAACACGCGGGTGTACAGGGCGTCGGCCAGTTCGGGGTGGCGGTCGCGTTCGGTCAGGATCGCGGCCGCGGCCCGGGCCGTGGGGGTGGCGGTCCACTCGGCCAGGCTGACCAGGGCCCGGACGAGGTCGCCGCGAAGGTCGTCGGTGCCGGGGGAGACCGTCTCCTGCGGGAAGTCGTGCTCGAGGGCGTCGAGCACGATGTCGATGGGGGCGGACCAGCGCCGGTACAGGGAGGTGCGGGCGGTGCCCGAGCGCTGCGCGATGCCCGCCATGCTCAGGCGGCCGACGCCCACCAGGCAGAGTTCCTCGACGGCTGCGGCGCGGATGTCGGCCAGCAGTTGTTCGGGGCCGCGGCGGCCACGGGCGGTCATGGGCGTTGTCCTCCCTGTCAGGGCACCGGCCCAGTGTAGGGCCGGTGCCGGGAGTGACCGGCGGGCCGGGCTTCCCGTGGTGGCGGCGCCGGCCGGCGACGGTGTTCTCAGGCCAGGGTCGCCACGGTGGTGGAGAAGGGGCCCAGTTCCAGGAGGTCGCCGGATGCCGGGGCCCGGAGGGCCGGGCGGTGGGAGGTGGCGGTGTCCACGTGGGCGGTCTCGTGGAAGCGGCCCTCCCCGGTGAGGGTGACCTGGACGGGGTCGGGCCCCGTGTTGACCAGCAGGAGGCGGCGCCGACCGTCGGAGGTGACGAACCCCTGGGCGTGCACGGGGGGTTCGGGGGACAGTTCGCTGCCGGCGCGTGTGGGCACGAGCAGGTCGCCGGGGCCGAAGTGCTCCAGGAGCAGCGCCAGGACGCGGTAGCGGGCGTTGGGTTCGCCGGTCTCCCAGTCCAGGAGGCTGGTGCCGGGGATGACGGTGGGGTAGCCCAGGAACTCGGCCACCCCCACGAGGTCGATGCCCAGCGCGGTCAGGCGGGACCACAGGTAGGCGACGAGCGCCCCGGCCAGGGCCCAGTACTGGTCGGGGATGTCGGGCTCGGCGGCCATGACGTCGGGGGCGAAGCTGCCGATCTCGTTGATGTGGGTGCGTGTGTGGGGGCTGAGGCGCTTCTTGATGGATTCGATGAGGCTGACCTGGCGCAGGAACCCGTCGGCCTGGGCGAAGAAGGTGGTGTGCCAGGTGGAGAAGGGGGCGTTGGGTCGGCTGTCCACGGCGTCGGTCAGGGCCGGAGCGGCATAGAAGTGGTACGAGATGGCGTCGATCGGGATGCCGGGGGCGTGGTTGGCCGGGTCGAGGAAGTGCCAGAAGTAGTCGGGGTCGTCGGTGATCGGGCTCAGAGACAGCCCTACGAAGCGCATGTCGGGGTCCAGGGGGCGCAGGCGCTGGACCACCTGGTCGTAGAGGCGGGTGTAGGCAGCCGGGTCCCACTGGTGGCCCACGTCGGGTTCGCAGAGGACCTCCCAGTAGGCGAACCGGTGGCGGTGCGGGGAGGTGTGGCGTCGGCCGAGCTCGTCGGTGAAGCCGCCGCTGATGTACCAGCGGGCCATGCGCTCGAAGTAGTCCGCGATCTGGTTCAGGGTGGCGTCGCGCGGCTGTGTGCCCTGTTCGTAGTCCCATTGCGCGGCGTCGGGATCGGTGCCCACCGCCACGGGTTCGGGGGTGTCGAACATCCAAGTGGGGATGGCGGCCAGATTGGCGACCACCGGTCGGCCCCGGGTGGCCTCCATGAAGTCGTCGAGGAGGGGGTCCAGGTGGGTGAAGTCCCAGGAGGTCGCGTGGTCGGAGGGCGGTTCCAGCGCGGGGACGGCCAGGTGGGGGTGGGTCCAGAAGGAGAGGAAGCGTGTGTGGTCGGTGTCGAGCTCGCGCAGGGCGGCGAAGGCCCTGTCGTGGATGGGTGATCCGCGTCGCAGGGGCGGGGCCGTCCACAGGTGGGTGGTCAAGGTGGTGCGCGAGGTGCACAGGACGGCATTCCAGTCCGCGTGCACGGGGATGGCGGGTCGGGTCATGGGTGTGTCCTCATGCCGTGGGCCGACGTGGGGCGACGACCGCTCGCGCACCACCTTAGCTACATCACCGTAGCTACACAACTGTATCTAAAGTTGGAGCGCGTTCGGGGGCGACAGCGTGCGCTCACGGTGTCCTCCCGGAAGCGGTCGAACGGCGCACTCCGATGAGTGCCTGGTAGCTGCGCAGCACCGTGGCCAGGGCTTCGGTGTCGAGGTCGTCGACTCGCGTGCGCGCCTCGGCCAGCCGCCGCCGTGCGGCGGCGTACTCCAGGTCGGCGGCTCTGTGGCGCTGTTCGGCCGCGAGGAGTTCGAGGCGGGCGATCCCCGCCGCGGCGTCGGCGGCGCGCTGTCTGTGCCCGGCCATGACCCGGGGGGCGACGGCTTCGGCGCGGTCCAGGTAGCGGGGGACGGTGGGTGTTCCGTCGCTCGCCCTCGTGCTCATCGGGGTCCGTCCTTCACAGGCCGTGTCGGGTGCGGGCGTCGGTGATGCGCCGGATCAGGTCGGGCGGGGTCTCGGCGTGGACCACGGTCACGCCGGGGTACTGCGCCCAGAGCCCGTCCAGGTGTGACACCGGGGTGGTGCGGATGAGGAAGCCCACGTACCAGCCGGGGTGGGTGCGGTCGATCTCCTCCAGGGCGCGCAGGTCGGCGGTGACCCGGTCGGGGTCGGTGGCGCTCAGGACGGTGGGGGTGTCCTCCCAGGGACGGCGGAAACTCACCGCGGGGCGGTCGTTCACCGTCGCCGTCTCGATGTGCCAGCCGGGTGCGGGGTCCTCGCGCATCAGTGCCTGTCTTCCTGGGTGCGCAGGGTGGTGATGAGGTCGCTGATGCGGGCGGCGGCGGTGGGGTCTCCGTGGGTCGTGGCCAGGTCGCGGACCTCTTCCAGGGCCAGCAGGACGGCTCCGCCGTCGCGCGGGGTGGTGAGCAGGGCGTTGATCTGGGTCTGGGGGTAGCGGCGGTGTCCGCCGAGGGTTTTGACCGAGGCCAGGCGGCCGTCTTTTTCCCAGCGGGTGACGGTCTTGGGGTCGACGCGGAACAGGCGGGCGACCTCTGCGGGGGTGAGCAGGGCGTCGGCGGTCTCGACCAGGTCGGGCAGGGGCGCGGTGGGCACGGGGTTCTCCATCGGTGTCGTTCGTGTCGAGGGGCGGGGGCCGGGTCCGGTCCGGGGAAGTGCGACCGGACCCGGGTCTGAGGGGCGGGGCCGCCGGCCCCCTGATGGCGGCGGCCCCGCAGCCCGGTGGTGGTGTTTCACCGGGCGGGGAACCCCCGGGCGCAACGGCGCCGCCCGGAGGGGGTTCTCAGGGGGAGCGGCCCGCCGCGACGGTGCGCACCACGTGCCGCATCTGCCGGGAGAGCCGGTCGGGGTCCGCGTACCTCAGCGGGGCTACCCGCGCGGGGCCGGTGTAGAACGCCACCCACACGCGCAGGGAGTAGGACCACATCACCACCCAGTACGGGGCATGGCGGCGGGCCAGCGCGGCGGCCAGGTCACGCTCCTCGCGGTCGTGCCCGGGATGCCACCTCACGGGTTCTCGACCACCGCACGCACCGTCAGCGGCCCCGCCCCGACGCCCTTCCACGCCCAGCTCCATTCCCAGTACACGGCCAGGTGGTCCACCAGGTGCAGGCCCGGAAGCGGGGCCTGGCGGGGATCACCCAGACGCGGATAGGGGATGACGGTGTCGCCCCGGGGGCCGTTGTCGGTCACGGCGACGCCGACCAGGAACGGGTTGACGTCGACGACCACCCGCACGGTCCCGCCGGGAACCCCGGAACGGGTGTGCTTGCGGGCGTTCGACACGAGCGCTTCGGCCACCAGGAAGACCGGTTTCCTCGCCCGGCGGGGGACCACGGTGGGCACCCACGCGGCCAGGGCGGTACAGCCGCGCTCATGGCCCAGAAGAATGCCGTGCCGGTGGGGCTCGGAGAACCCGATCCGGTGCGGGTAGGGCACGGCGGGTTCGAGGTCTGCACTGTCCAGACCCGTGTTGGGCCTCACCGGCCCGCCTCCACGATCCGCTCACGCAGTTCCTCGGCTGTGGTCGCCGACAGCCGGGTCGGAGAACCCTCGGGATCGACGCGGCGGGCACACCAGTCCCTGTTGGTTCGTTGCGCGCTCAGTGCTCGCCAGATGGTCCACTCGCCCGCGAACTCCCCCTGGAGAGCGTTCATCCTTTGGGCATCCGGGTCAGGGACGGGCTCGGGCCAGGGGCCATACAACTGTGCGCTGTCGGAACGGCGGGTCATTTCTCCTCCTGCGATGCGATGAAGCAAACGCTACGGAGAGTCATGAGAAGTGACCAGGAACATGCATTCCGGTTCCATAGAAAACAAGAAGGCGACCGGCATGATCGTGCCGGTCGCCTTGACTGGACGCGACTACACCGCGCTGCCCACGCTCTCCCCGAGCACGCCCCGAAGCTGTCGCATCTCAGCCGAGGGCCGTGCGGCGTCCGCCTCCAGACCGGCCACCAACAAGGCCCCGAAGCGCTGATGCCGGAACCACTCCTGGCCGCCGATCCGCACCGCCTCCACCGCCACCCTCTCCGCCTGTTCCCGCTGGTGTCGCATCCGCAAGCTGGCGGCCACATTGAGCAGGTGCCGCGCCCGCTGGATCGGCAACAGATCGTCGGCCTTGATCTGCCGGTGCGCCTCCAGAGCGACCTTCGGTGACTCGGTCGCTGTGTGGATGTGGGTGGTCTGCACCGCCACCTGGGAAGGCCCGAAACTGACCCAGTAGTCGTGCCGGTCGGCCCGCATCAGAGCCGCCCCGGCGCGGGCTGCCGCCAGGTACTCATCCGCCCGATCCCGGTCTCCGGCTCCCCCTGCGAGGACTGCGGCATGCATCATCAACCCGCCCCACGCGGTGAGCTGGCGCGGATCCGCCTTCGGTGACATCGGCGGGGTGATCGTGTCCGCGACCTTCACCGCCAGTTCCTCGGCATCGCGGTAGCGGGCGGTATGCAGCATCACCCACGCGTAGGTGCCGAACATGGTCGCACCTCGCCATTCGTCCGAGTCCTCCTGGGCGGAGGCGATGGCGCGCTCCGACGCGGCCATGGCCGCGTCGGTCTTGCCGGTGTGTACGAGCAGGCACGCCGCGAGCTGCCAGGTGTGTGACAGGGGACCGGCGACATCGTTGGCACTGGTGGCGGCCCGGGTGGTGCGGCAACGCGACAGCAGACCGGGCAGCTCTGCGGCCAAGACCCCGAATTCGCCTGCGAAGTAGGCCCCGTAGCACCGTTCCACATCTCGCCACAGTTCCGTGACGGTGGACGGCTCCCCGGTGACCTCGGAGGGCATCCCGGGCAGGAACGCAGGGTCGTAGACGGCGTTGCGGACGGCGAGGACCGAGGCTTCACCGACGTGGCTGACCCGGTTGGTCTTCCCGGTCATCTCGCTTGGATCGACGTCCATCGCCTGGGAGAGCTTGACGATGGTGCGCCAGTGGAAGTCGTTCTTGGCGGCGTTCTCGACCGCGCGCACGGTCCGCACGGACAGGCCCGACACTTCCGAGAGGTGCTCCTGGGACCAGCCGAGTTCTCTGCGGCGAGCCTTGAGCCTGGCACCGATCCTGGTGATCTCGTCCATGTACAGCCCCGTCCTGTGGCGATCAGGCATCCACCGGTCAGCATAAGACGGGGTCTCATCGTTGTCAGGGCCGCGACGGTTCTGTGACCGCTCGCCCTCGTCGGTCCGGGAGCCCGGTCCGTAGCCCATCAGCTTGGGCGCACGCCGCATGGGTTTCCTGGTGAGCGACAGTGGTCGGATGAGCGCGAAATCGGGTTCAGCGTTGGAGGGAGGCTGGTATCGATTCCTGGGGACCGTGCGGTCGACGGATCGCCTACGACGCATCACGTGCCGGTAGCCTCGCCCCATGTGCTGTCAGAAGCCTGAGGAGGCCGATATGACGGTAGTCCCCGGAGGCGGAGCCCCGACCGCCCCTGCCCCCGACGACGAGTGGCACAAGAGCAGCTACAGCACGGCTAACGGAAGCTGCGTCGAAGCTCGGGAGCACACCGGTGGCGCTGACGTCCGCGACAGCCAGAACCGCGCCGCGGGGTACCTGGAGTTCACCTGTGGCGAGTGGGCAGCCCTGGTGAACGCGGTGCGCGGCCTGTAGCGCCCCCTCGCACGCGAAGAACAGCGCCCCATCATGGCTGATGACGGGGCGCTGTTCTCGTGTTCAGCGGGTTCAGGCCACCCCGGCGCGCTACACACCACCGGGGCCGAAGCCCTGGCACCTCCTGTGCTCCTCGGGAGCCGTGTCCTTCCGCCCCCACCTGCCGGGCAGCCTGGGGGAGGGCGACGGCCCTCAGGGGGACTCTCCGTAGCAGGCGGCGATCGCGGCGGCGCGGTCGCGCAGAGAGGTGCGCAACCACTGCGGAGCCAGGGCCTCCGCGTCCGTCGCGAGTTGCCACAGCGCCCATTCGGCGTGCCGCGCATCCTGGAAGGCGACCTCCAGCCGCAGTCGGCCGTCCGCGTCGGCTTCTTCGGAGAGGACGGCCAGCGCGGTGCCCACCAGCTCCTCCCGTCGCGCCGGGTCCATCCGCACCAGCACGGCGACCTGGTCGCCGCCGGTGCGGAACCGCGTGCTGCGCTCCTGCCAGGCCCGGTCCAGGTCGACCCGGTCCGGTCGCCGTGCCGGTTCGTCGAGCTCCTCGGCGGCCAGGATCCGGGAGAGCCGGTAGGTGCGGTCGGCGCCGGACCTCGTGGCCAGCAGGTAGCCCTGGTCGCGTACGGTGACCAGGCCGATCGGGTCCACCGTCCGCCACGTCGGTTCCCGGTCCGCAGCCGCGTAGTGGATGCGCAGCCTGTGCCCGGCGAACACCGCGCGCCGGATCTCGGACACCACGGTGTCGGGCACCTCTTCGGTCTCCAGGCGCCGCGCGAGGAGGTCGGTGCCCGGGTCGACGAGCAGGCGCCGGGCCGCGTCGGCCGCGGTGGTCCGATCCTTCTCGGGCAGCGCGTCGACCACCTTGAGCACGGCCGAGGCGAGCGCCGAGCCGAGGCCGAAGGCCTGCGCGCCGCGCCGCGATCCGGCGATCAGCAGGGCGAGCGCCTCGTCGTGGCTCAGACCGGTGAGCTCGGTCCGGAAACCCGGTAGCAGCGCGAAGCCGCCGTGCCGACCGCGTTCGGCGTACACCGGGACGCCGGCCGCGGAGAGCGCGTCGATGTCGCGCAGCACGGTGCGGGTGGACACCTCCAGCTCGCGGGCCAGCGCGGTCGCGGACAGCCGACCGTGCCGGCGCAGCAGCAGGACGAGCGATACCAGGCGGTCGGCGCGCATACGAAAACCCTATGGGAATACATGACACAGGATGTCGTGATTCGTTGCGAGGCTTTCCCCATCGCCAATCGAGAGGGGATTCCCATGGCACACGCCATCGTCAACCCGGACGGCCTGCACGACCCGGTCCCGTTCGGCTACAGCCACACCGCCACCGTTCCCGGGGGCACGGAACTGGTGTTCGTCGCGGGCCAGTACGGGTCGGGCCCGGACGGCGCGGTCGTCTCGGCCGACTTCGCCGACCAGGTGAAGCGGACGTTCCACAACATCGGCGTCGCGCTCGCCGCCCACGGGCTCGGCCTCCGCCACGTCGTCCAGCTCAGGACGTACGTGGTGGACCACGACGTCAGCAAGCTCGGACCGATCACCGCGGCCGTGCGGGAGGGCTGGAGCACGGAGCCGCCCGCGCAGACCCTCATCGGCGTCGCGGGTCTGGCCGCCCCCGACGTGCTGTTCGAGGTCGAGGCCGTCGCCGCCCGGCCCTGACCCGCCACCCGCGTCCGGGCCGCCCACCCGGACGCGGGGGCGGTTCCGGGGCAAGGGGATGGGTGACACCTCGCGCCGGTGAGGAACCGCCTCGTGGGCGAGTGCACACGGCTCGTCTGCGAGGCGTCGCCTGTTCGCGTCGGCCCCACGCCTCGCAGTACGGGGGCGGTGAGGGGAAATGCCGGGCCAGGCGCGGCCTCTACTTCTCCGGCTCGGCCTTCGACCCGTGCCGGGTGCCGCGCCACACCCCCAGCAGCAGGGCCGCCCCGACCACGACCAACGCGATCGCCCACGACCCCACCGGGGCCATGGCCGTCCCGCACATGGTGGTCCCCATCCCCATGCTGGGCGCGTCCCCGTAACCGATCCATCCGAAGGAAGCGTTCACACTGACCAGGGGCCACCAGCCCGCGCCGCACGGTCCGCCGGGAACCAACCCGAGAGCCGCGCCCCCGGCGATCAGGGCGAAGGCCACTGTGCGGATGATCTGGACAGGGGACACGGAACTCTCCTCGACGCGGGGGGCTTTCACGTCAGTCATTCTGGGGTACCCCCCGGTCGCTGTCCCCGGCGGGGACGCCTTTTCTTCACCACACGCAATGCACGGGCCGTCGGCCTCGCCGCGGTCCCGTTCCGCCACACCGCTGACTTCCTTACTACGGCAGGGGAGAGTCCACCAGAGGAGAATGGCACGAAAATGGATCTGCTGTCGGTCTGGCGGTTTCTCTAGTGGACTGGAAGAAAACGTTGCCGGTGTGACGCGAGGGGTCCAGACCTCGATGATCTTGTACTTATAGCGAGGTTGGACGGCGAGACTCGCTATAAGTACAAGATCACGGCAGATAGCACGGGGTCTGTGAACCTTTCCGGTCATCGCACTAGTGGTAGGGGGAGCGGGAACCCTCACACACGCCCCGACTGGTGTTCGGCCTGGTCGGGGCTTTTCCTGTTCTTGGAAGGTTCGTCGGGTGGTTTCGTGTGGACGGCGACGGTGCGGCCACTTGCTTTCCCGAGCTTCCCGGAGCCCCCGTGCAGCGGCAGAGTATCCGAGGATCGGCCCTCCGGGAAAACCCGCGGGTATTCCCGAGGTGGCGTGGAAAGGCTGTATCAGCGAAGGAATAGCCTTCAGGTCGACCCCGGGTCGATCAGATGCCGCAGCGAGGACGTCGGGCTCACCCCCGAGGGCGCACGAAAAGCTCTTCACCCCTCCACCTGTCCTGTGCGGACAGCTGTCGGTGGTGCGCTTCGAAGCACCTGAGACAGGTCACCGGCAAGCCGTGTTCCACGCCACCCCGTGAAAAGTGATCCTTCATGCCGCCCGTCGGCCCGAGACCTCGCATGCGCGTGCCCGAGGGGCTGCGGTTCAGGAGGAACGCGCCTCTGACCCGGAAACGGGGTCCGTCGTACAAGAACGCGGACCTGAGCCGCCCATGTCGCCCAGGGCCGGGTCCCGTACGTGTACCACGGCCAGGAGGAGCGGATCCCGGTCGCCTCGCCCGGGGGCGATCCTACCTGGCATTCGGTGGCCGCCCTGCCGCGGCGACATGTGTTGACGAGTACGAACATGCCGGTGGGCGCGGCCACGGAGATGCCGGCGGCCCAGCTCGGGCCGTTCCGAGACAGGCTGAACCAGCGCGTTCGGAACACGAGCCGGCCCCCGCGACGGTCGGCGAATTCCAGCGGTCGCCGCGGGGGCCGCTCCGGTCACGGCCCGAAGACCTCCAGGAGCCAGCCCACCGGGGCGTCCTCGACGGAGTCGGCGGCCGACTTCTTGACCTGGCCCAGACTGATCTTCTGGGCGCCGGGGCGAAGCTTCTGGGCGACGCGGCCCCCGCCGAAGGGGACGTCGACGTTCGTGACGCTCCAGTTCGTGCCGTCGTGGACGGCCAGTCGGACCCTGACGTCGGCGAAGTCCGAGGCGAAGGAGATCCAGACGTCGCCCCCCGCCCCCGCCTGGTTGGCGCCAGGGGTGGCCAGCACGATGACGTGCCGGTAGTGGATGAGGGAGCCGTTCTCGTTGAACGCGAAGCCGTGGGGTATGCCGCCGAGCTGGAAGTTGTTGCTCACCATCGCTCCTTCGGTCCGGCCTCCGGCGCCGCTCAGTGAACGGCACCTACCGGTGGCCGGTGAAACCCTGTGACCCAGGGTCACCGCCCATCGTGGCCTCATGGGCGTGCCGACGGAAGCTTTCGTCGCGAAGCTGTCCTGACCTGGCCAATTGTTCAGAAATCTCCTCAGGTCACGCCATTGGCGTGTAACGCAGCGTGCAAATCAGGGCAGAAAGCCACAGAACGGCCGGGGTGCAGTACTTGACGGAGAGTCGGGCGCCGACGGCCACGCGCATGCGGGCCCGGACGTGCCGATGCTTCGCCTGCGGCGTCCCGGGCTGCGAGGGCGAAGCCGTCCTGACCGCGCGCCCTACCGGGGGCCGCCGTCAGTGGTGTCCGACACATGGACTTGATCTACGCCGTAAAGGTGGGCATTTCGAAGTCGCCGCGCCACCTCGCCCTGTTCCTGTCACCGCTCGTTCTCCGAGCAGTCCTGGCTGTGGCATTGCCGGCGTCGCAGCGCGCGCGGACCGGGTCGCCGCCACCGTCGTGAGGACGGTTCCGACCGGGAGGAGAAGGCCGGTCGGCGGGGCAGTGCCCTGTGACCGGCTCCGGGCGAAGGCATGACGCAGTGTCACTGGCGGCGCCGCGGAGCCGGAAGAATACTGGGACGGACTCCACCGTCCGATCCCGGAAGGGCTCACATGAGGTCCGAGCGCACCGAGGCGACGCAGGGTCAGCTGCGCATGCTCAATCTCAACATCGTGTTCGCGTCGCTCTGCGCCATCGGGGCGCTCCTGATCTCGATCAACGCCGAGAACCCGGTGCACGCCGTCGTCCTGGGCGTGGGGGTGGCGGCTGCCGTGCTGGGGTCCCGGGGGTGGAGCGGGGGCCGTTCCTTCCGTGTCCCGCTCCTCTGCCTGGTCGCGGCCTCGGCCGTGTGGCTCGTCGGTGTGCTGGTCCTGGACGACGCGTCCGCGTCCCTCGGCATCTCCGTCGTGGGTACTGTCGTCCTCTTCCAGCTGCCGCGCCCGCGCCGGGTCGTGGCGGCAGTGGCGCTGGGCGCCTTCGTCGTCGCGGTGGTCGTGGCGCGGATGGTGATGTCACCCGGTGACGCCCTCGACGTTCTTCTCGACTACGCTCTCCACTCCACCAGCGTCGCCGTGGTGGGGGTCACCCTCGTGTTCCTCAACCACCTGGTCTCCGGTCTGATCGCGGAGCTGGAGGAGTCGAGGGAGCGCGAGGCGGAGCTGGCCGTGGCCCGGGAGCGGATGCGCTTCGCCAGCGACCTGCACGACATCCAGGGCCACACGCTGCACGTGGTCAAGCTCAAGACCGCGCTGGCCCGCCGGCTGGTGC
>NZ_JBHSUF010000029.1:0-80052 GCF_042660575.1 Nocardiopsis tropica | reverse complement strand
CGTCACCATCCCCTCGTACACGGCCCAGGCCCAGAAGGCCCCGAGGTTGCGGTAGTGGTGCAACGCGTTGCCCGAGCTGGACTCCGCGGCGAGGTTGGCGAGCCGGCCGGTGGTCTCCTCGGCAGTGATCTTCAATGTCCGGGGGCGGCCGCCCTCCTCGAGGTGGGCGTCGAGGAGGCGCAGGGTCTTGAGGTAGTTGCGGATCGTGTACGGCGACGCGGGCTTCTTCTGCTTCTTCGTGGCGGCTCCGGACCGGAGGGCCCGCTCCCCGGACTTTCCGGGGGTCAGGAGCGGAGGCCCACCGGTGGCTTTTCTGACACGTACTACTCCGGTGGTCGAGGGTGGTCGTCGTGCGGCAATGGTGCTGCCGACGACCGTCGTGCTATGGGACGAATTTGCCTCGCCGGAGCGTATTCGCAGGTCAGGTGCATGATCGGCCCTGGGTTAAGCCGGGGGTTGCGCTGTACTACATTGTGTAGTGATATTTCCGCGCAGGTGAGGGAGCGTTCGGTCGTGGCCGGTAAGAGGACGTGCGGGTGCGGGGTGAGCAGGCGGAGCCTGCTCGGAACGGCGGGCGCGGCGGCGGCCGTCACGGCCGTGAGCGCCTGCGGCGGGGAACCGCCCCGTCCGCAGGACGTCCGGCGCGGCCAGGTGGTCGGCCAGACCACCGACGTCCCCGAGGGGGCGGGCGCGGTCTTCCACCACAGCAAGCTGGTGGTGACCCAGCCGGAGAAGGACGACTACCGGGCGTTCAGCGCCTCCTGCACGCACGGGGGCTGCACCGTCCAGGAGGTCGACGACGTCATCCGGTGCCTGTGCCACGGGAGCGAGTTCGACATCTCGACGGGCGAGGTGGTCACCGGTCCGGCGCAGGAGCCGCTGGAGGGGTTCACCGTCACGATCGACGGCGAGGACATCATCCTGGACTGACCAGGAGCGCCCCCCGGGGTCCGGCCCCGGGGCGGATCGGTCCCGCACGCACGACGGCGCCCGGAGCGCGGGGCCCCGGGCGCCGTTCGCGTCGGATCAGCTCTCCCCGGGGTCTCCTCCGGGAGGGCCGGTGACGCCGTTCGGCTCCCGGCGGCGGAACGCCGAGGTGGGGAACTGCGTGGCGTACGAGGCGTCCTCGTCCCCCGAGACGAACTCGGTGCGGCTGCGCGGCAGCGACTCGGGGTAGTGCGCGACCAGCCACCCGATCAGGTGCTCGCGGATCTCGCAGGCGATGTCCCACTGCGCCCCGGTGTCGGCGGCGGTCGCGACCACCCGCACGATCACCTCGCCCGTCTGGGTGACGTCGACGACCTGGCACGACCAGCTGCGCCCGTCCCAGTTGGAGCTGGAGGTGATCAGGCGGCCGGCCTCCTCGCGCAGCTCCGCGATCGGGACCTCCCAGTCCAGGGGGAGCATGACCTTCGCGGTGATCGCCGTGCCCTGCTTGGTCCAGTTCTCGAAGCTGGTCGTGGTGAAGTTCGCGACCGGCACGACCAGGCGGCGCTCGTCCCAGATCTTGATGGTGACGTTGACCAGGCTCAGCTCCTCGACGCGCCCCCACTCGCCCTCGACCACGACCACGTCGCCGATGCGCAGCGCGTCGCTGAAGGCCAGCTGGAGCCCGGCGAACAGGTTGCTTAGGGTCGACTGGGCCGCGACACCGGCGACGATGCCGATGATGCCCGCGGAGGCCAGCAGCCCGGCGCCGAGCGCCCGCACGGAGTCGAACGTGAACAGTATCGACGCGATGGCCAGGACCACGATGATCGACGTGATGACCCGGCGCAGCAGCCGCACCTGGGTCTGGAGGCGCCGGGCCTTGCGGTCGGCGTCGCCGTTGGCGACCGACAGCCGGGCGAGGACCATGTCGGTGACGGCGTGCGCCAGGCTGATGCCCAGCGCCGTCAGCGACCCGATCATGAGGATCTGCATCGCGTGCTCGATGACCTGGTACGTGCTCCAGGGCACGTCCTGCCGCTCGGGCAGCGCGAGGTTGGCGCCGACCACCGCGGCCGCCGTGTAGCCCGAGACGCGAGTGCGCGCGACCACGTAGTCCGCGACGCGCCAGGCCTTGGCCAGCTTGTTCTTGAGCACCCATCTGATGGCGAACACCAGCAGCAGAGCGAGCGTGACGGCGATGCCGATCGCGATCCATTGGGAGGGGTCCACGACGAGGGTCCTCCTTGTCGTTCATGTCCGGAAGTTCGTCTGTACCCGCCCAACCTAGACCATGCAGATGCGCAATCGTGACGTTTGCATGACCATGGGGTGCGCCCGCACGCGGGGGCCCCTCCGCCACCGGGGCGCCGCAGCCCCCGGCGGCCGGCGTGAGCCCCGCCACGGCGGCCCCGGGCGGGCCGCGAGTGGCCGTCTGTCCCTCCGACCTACCAGAATGGGGTCATGGCTGTGACTCCTCACCTGCGTCCCGCACCCGGATCCATTCCGACCTCGCCGGGCGTCTACCGGTTCAGGGACGCGTCGGGGCAGGTCATCTACGTCGGCAAGGCCAAGAGCCTCCGGTCCCGCCTCTCCTCCTACTTCCGGGACTTCGCGGGGCTGCACCCGCGCACCCAGCAGATGGTCTCCACCGCGGCCGACGTCGACTGGACGATCGTCGGGACCGAGGTCGAGGCGCTCCAGCTGGAGTACTCCTGGATCAAGCAGTACAACCCCCGGTTCAACGTCAAGTACCGCGACGACAAGAGCTACCCCTACCTGGCGGTGACCCTCAACGAGGAGTTCCCCCGCGTCCAGGTCATGCGCGGCGCCAAGCGCAAGGGGGTGCGCTACTTCGGCCCCTACTCCCACGCCTGGGCCATCCGCGAGACGGTCGACCTGCTGCTGCGGGTCTTCCCGGTGCGCACCTGCTCGGCGGGGGTGTTCCGCGGCGCGCGCAACAGCGGCCGCCCGTGCCTGCTCGGCTACATCGGCAAGTGCGTCGCGCCGTGCGTGGGAAAGGCCACCCCGGAGGAGCACCGCGAGCTCGCCGACGACTTCTGCTCCTTCCTGGCCGGGGACACCGGGCGGTTCATCCGCGAGCTGGAGGCGCGGATGAGGGAGGCCGCCGGGGAGATGGAGTACGAGCGCGCCGCGCGCATCCGCGACGACATCGAGGCCCTGCGCGCCGCCCTGGAGAAGCAGGCCGTCGTCCTGCCCGACTCCACCGACTGCGACGTCATCGCCATGGCCGACGACCCGCTGGAGGCGGCGGCGCAGATCTTCCACGTGCGCGGCGGCCGTATCCGCGGACAGCGCGGCTACGTGGTGGACAAGGTCACCGACGCCGGCCCCGCCGAGCTCATGCGGACGTTCCTGGGCCAGCTCTACGGGGCGGCCGAGGGCACGGACGAGAGCGCGGGCACCGGCACCGCCGTGCCGCGCGAGGTCCTGGTCTCGCACGAGCCCGCCGACCCCGAGGCGCTGGCCGCCTGGCTCTCCGGGCACCGGGGCTCCGCCGTCGACCTGCGGGTGCCGCAGAGGGGGGACAAGAAGTCCCTCATGGAGACGGTCGAGAAGAACGCCAGGGAGGCGCTCGCCCGGCACAAGACCCACCGGGCGGGGGACCTGAGCACGCGCAGCCGCGCACTCAACGAGATCCAGGAGGCACTCGACCTCGCCGAGGCCCCGCTGCGCATCGAGTGCTACGACATCTCCAACCTCCAGGGGGAGCACGTGGTCGCCTCCATGGTGGTGTTCGAGGACGGGCTGGCGCGCAAGTCGGAGTACCGCCGCTTCTCCATCCGCGGCAGCGGGGAGGGCGACCGCGAGCAGCACGACGTCGCCGCCATGTACGAGGTCGTCAGGCGGCGGTTCCGCCGCTATCTGGAGGAGAGCTCCAGGAGCGGCGAGGTCGCCCGGATGGGAGAGACCGGCGACCCCGGTGGTCACCGGACCGACGACGAACCGTCACCCGGGAAGTTCGCCTACCCGCCTAACCTTGTGGTGGTGGACGGAGCCAGGCCCCAGGCCGAGGCGGCGCGCCGCGCGCTGGACGAGCTCGGCATCGAGGACGTCGCCGTCTGCGGCCTGGCCAAGCGCCTGGAGGAGGTGTGGCTGCCCGGCGACGAGGACCCGGTGATCCTGCCGCGCACCGGGGAGGGCCTGTACCTGCTCCAGCGGCTGCGCGACGAGGCGCACCGCTTCGCCATCGCCTACCACCGGCAGAAGCGGGCCAAGGCCCTGACCGGCAGCAGCCTGGACGAGCTCCCCGGGCTGGGCCCGGCGCGAAGGTCCGCCCTGATCAAGGAGTTCGGCTCGGTGAAGAGACTTGCCTCGGCCTCGGCCGAGGAGATCGCGAACGTGCCCGGCATCGGCCCCAAGCTGGCCGAGACCGTGCACGCGCACCTGTCCGGCGGCCCCGCCGGACGGGGCGGGGAGGGTGACGGGGCCTCAGCAGGAGACACCACTGACGGGGAAGGAGACACATGACGGTCGAACTGGGCGGGGAGCTACCGCCCGAGGTGGTCATCGTCACCGGGATGTCCGGTGCGGGCCGCAGCACGGCGGCCAGGGCCCTGGAGGACCTGGACTGGTTCGTGGTGGACAACCTGCCACCGGGCCTTCTGCCCACGATGATCGAGCTGGCCGGCCGCACGCACGGGGCGGTCCCCCGGGTCGCGGTGGTCGTGGACGTGCGCTCACTGGCCTTCACCGAGGACCTGCTGTCCACGGTGGAGGAGCTGCGCAAGCGCGACATCGTCGCACGGGTGCTCTACCTGGAGGCGGGGGACGACGCCCTGGTCCGCCGCTTCGAGGGGGTGCGCAGGCCGCACCCGCTCCAGGGAGACGGCCGCCTGACCGACGGCATCGCGCGCGAGCGCGAGACGCTGCTCGCCGTCCGCGGCGAGGCGGACCTGGTCATCGACACCTCTCAGCTCAACGTGCACCAGCTCAAGGCACGGGTGATCGGCTTCTTCGGGGAGAGCGACGAGTCCCGGCCGCGCGCCAACGTGGTCTCCTTCGGCTTCAAGCACGGGCTCCCCGTCGACGCCGACCTCGTCCTCGACTGCCGTTTCCTCCCCAACCCCCACTGGGTGCCGGAGCTCAGGCCCATGAACGGCCGCGACGCGCCGGTGAGCGACTACGTGCTGTCCCAGGACGGGGCCAAGGAGATGCTGGAGGCGTACTCGGAGGTCCTCAGGCTGACCATCGCCGGATACCAGCGCGAGGGCAAGCACTACATGACCCTCGCGGTGGGCTGTACCGGCGGCAAGCACCGGAGCGTGGCCATGGCCGAGCAGTTCGCCGACCGGCTGCGCGGACAGGGGGTCGACGTGCACGTCGTGCACCGCGACGTGGGCCGGGAGTAGGGGAGGGGACGCGCGCGGGGACGTCCGGCCGGCCGTCCCCCGCGCCGACGGGGGGCGCCGGTACGGCCGAACCGGGCCGGTCGCGCGCCCGGGGGAGGCAGGGCGGGTCAACCGAATCGCCAAGAGGGGCGTCTTCCCCTAGATTGGCCCGGTCACCGCTGGTGCCGTTCCCCGCGCGGACGGGGCGCCGGCGGACCGGGGGCGTGTGCCGACCTGCTGCCCGCCGTCCTCGGCGGCACGGTCCGGCGCGTCCGCTGCAGTCGGGACGAGGGGGCAGGCCACAGCCATGGCGAGAAGCACCGGGCCGGACGGGGACGGGCCGCGCCCACCCCGGGTGGTCGCGCTGGGCGGGGGGCACGGGCTGCACGCCTCCCTCTCCGCGCTGCGAAGGGTGACCACCGACGTGACGGCGGTCGTCACGGTCGCCGACGACGGTGGTTCCAGCGGTCGGCTCCGGCAGGAGCTGGGGGTCCTCCCGCCCGGTGACCTGCGCATGGCGCTCGCCGCCCTGTGCGGGGACGACGAGTGGGGCCACACCTGGAGCCAGGTGCTCCAGCACCGGTTCAGCTCGGAGGGCGAGCTGCACGGCCACGCCGTCGGCAACCTGCTCATCGTGGCCCTGTGGGAACTCCTGGGCGACTCCGTCGCCGGGCTGGACTGGGTCGGGCAGCTGCTCGGCGCCCACGGCAGGGTCCTGCCGATGTCCTCGGTCCCGCTGGAGATCGCCGCCGAGGTCTCGGGCCTGGACCCGGAGCGGCCCGACGCGCTGACGACGGTGCGCGGGCAGGTGGCGTGCGCCAGCACCAGCGGCCGGGTGCGCTCCGTCTCCCTGATCCCCGAGGCCCCGCCCGCGAGCCCGCAGGCCGTCAAGGCGGTGCGCGAGGCCGACTGGATCGTGTTCGGCCCCGGGTCCTGGTTCACGAGCGTGCTCCCGCACCTGCTGGTCCCCGATCTGGCCCACGCACTGGTCACCACCCGGGCCCGGCGGCTGGTGACCCTCAACCTGTCCCCGCAGAGGGGCGAGACCGACGACTTCCGGCCAGAGACCTACCTGGAGGTCCTGCGCGAGCACGCCCCCAAGCTGGGGGTGGACGTGGTGCTGGCCGATCGCGGCACCGTCGACGACGCGGCGCCGCTGCGGGCGGTCACGCGTGAGCTGGGCGGACGCCTGGAACTGGACGACCTGTCGCGCTCCGACGGCAGCCCCCGCCACGACGCCGAGCTGCTGGCGGCGGCCTTCGAGCGGATCCTGGTCGACTGACGTTCCTCCGGCCGCCGTCCGGGGAAGACCGGCCCCATGGCCGATCGGAACGTGTACCTGGAGCGCGTCTACGACGAGGTGCGGGACCGGGGCGGCGGGAAACCTCCGGGAGCCCGCTTCCTCGTGGACCGGCTGTGGCCGCGCGGGGTGAGCAAGGCCTCCATGGAGGGCGTCCGCTGGGTCGGGGAGGCGGCTCCGAGCAGTGAGCTGCGCGCCTGGTTCGGCCACGACCCGGAGCGCTTCCGCGAGTTCGCCGAGCGCTACCGGACGGAGCTGGACTCGCGCCCCGACGCGCTGTCGCCGATCCTCGACGCCGCCCGCCGGGGGCCGGTCACCCTCCTGTACGCCGCGAAGGACGGGGAGCACAACCACGCCGTCGTCCTTCGCGACCGCCTGGAGGAGCTCCTACCGGGGGCGGGGGGCAATTGACCCCACACCGGCACGAAGGCCGACAGCGCCCCGGCGGGGAGGGAGGGCGCGGGGGCGACACGCCGTCCGGGGGTCGGCACCGAGCGTCCCGTAACGTAGTCTGCCTCGGAGAAAGTCCCCGGCGGCCAGCCCGCGGGGACGCATCCCCGGTACCGGGCGCGCGGTGCCGGTTCGGGCTGTTCCAAGGGGAGGATCGCAGCGATGGCGATGACCGGCGTGGTGAAGGATGAGTTGAGCCGTCTGGCCATTCTCAAGCCATGCTGCCGCAAGGCGGAGGTGTCCACCATCCTGCGTTTCACCGGGGGACTGCACCTGGTGGGCGGGCGGATCGTGATCGAGGCCGAGCTCGACACCGGTGCGGCCGCGCGGCGTCTGCGCAAGGACATCTCGGAGGTGTTCGGACACGAGTCCGAGGTGGTCGTGCTCTCCCCGAGCGGGTTGCGCAAGGGCAACCGGTACGTGGTGCGGGTGATCAAGGACGGCGAGTCCCTGGCCCGGCAGACGGGCCTGGTGGACAACAACGGCCGCCCGGTGCGGGGCCTGCCCCGGCACGTGGTGGCGGGAGGGGCCTGCGACTCCGAGTCGGCGTGGCGGGGCGCGTTCATCGCGCACGGCTCCCTGACCGAGCCGGGCAGGTCGATGTCCCTGGAGGTCACCTGCCCCGGGCCGGAGGCCGCGCTGGCGCTGGTCGGCGCCGCCCGCCGCCTCAAGGTGCACGCCAAGGCGCGGGAGGTGCGCGGCGTCGACCGCGTGGTGGTCCGCGACGGCGACTCCATCGGCGCCCTCCTGACCCTGCTGGGCGCGCACCAGAGCGTGCTGGCGTGGGAGGAGCGCCGGATGAGGCGGGAGGTGCGGGCGACCGCGAACCGCCTGGCCAACTTCGACGACGCCAACCTGCGGCGCAGCGCGCGTGCGGCGGTCGCGGCCGGGGCGCGCGTGGAGCGGGCCCTGGAGATCCTGGGGGACGAGGCGCCCAAGCACCTCGTCGCGGCGGGCCAGCTGCGCCTGGCGCACAAGCAGGCGTCGCTGGAGGAGCTGGGCCAGCTGTCCGTCCCGCCGCTGACCAAGGACGCCATCGCCGGCCGCATCCGCAGGCTCCTCGCGATGGCCGACAAGCGGGCGAGCGACCTGGGCATCGAGGGGACCGAGGCCAACCTCACTCCGGACATGCTCGTCCCCTGAGCCCCGGGAGGGCAGGGGAGGGGCGGCAACAGGGCCGCAATGCGGATGTTCGGCTTTGTTAACTGGGAAAACTCCCGGATAACTTCCGAAAATGGTATAGACCTCTTAGCTTTGCGATGTCAGGATGGTCGCGAACCCGCGAGGGGTGGCGGGTCGCTGGACGCGGGGTCGGAACGGCTCCCCGTCGACATTCCGCTAGGCTCTTTGTGAACACCTGTTACGCGTTCACGCTGTTCAACACGGTTGGGTCGGGCTGTACCAGTCCGGTTTCCCCGGGAGTGTGCGAACGCGCGGGTGAAACTGATGTGCGACATATGAGGAGATTGGTTCCGTGACCATCCGTGTAGGCGTCAACGGCTTCGGTCGGATCGGCCGCAACTTCTGGCGCGCGGTCGCCGCCGGCGGCAGCGACATCGAAATCGTCGCGGTCAACGACCTCACCGACACCAAGACGCTCGCGCACCTGCTCAAGTACGACACCGTGCTCGGCACCCTCGACGGCGACGTCGAGGTCGGTGACGACTTCATCCGCGTCGGCGACAAGAACATCAAGGTCCTCGCCGAGCGCGACCCGGCCCAGCTGCCCTGGTCCGACCTCGGCGTGGACGTCGTCATCGAGTCCACCGGCCGCTTCACCAAGGCCGAGGACGCCAAGAAGCACATCGCCGCGGGCGCCAAGAAGGTCATCATCTCCGCGCCCGCCAAGGGCGAGGACCTGACCGTCGTGATGGGCGTCAACGACGACAAGTACGACCCCGCGAGCCACCACGTCATCTCCAACGCCTCCTGCACCACCAACTGCGTGGCGCCCATGGCGAAGGTGCTCCTGGACAGCTTCGGCATCGTCCAGGGCCTGATGACCACGGTGCACGCGTACACCAACGACCAGGTCATCCTGGACTTCCCGCACTCGGACCTGCGTCGTGCCCGCGCGGCCGCGCAGAACATCATCCCGACGACCACCGGCGCCGCCAAGGCCACCGCCCTGGTCATCCCCGAGCTCGCGGGCAAGCTCGACGGCATGGCCATGCGCGTCCCCGTCCCGGACGGCTCCGCCACCGACCTGGTCGTCACCCTGGAGCGCCCGGCCACCAAGGACGAGGTCAACGCCGCGTTCAAGGCCGCGGCCGAGGGCCCGCTCAAGGACGTCCTGGTCTACACCGAGGACGAGATCGTCTCGTCCGACATCGTCGGCACCCCGCCCTCCTGCACCTTCGACTCGAAGATGACGATGGTCGCGGGCAACCAGGTCAAGATCCTCGGCTGGTACGACAACGAGTGGGGTTACTCCAACCGCCTCGCCGACCTGGCCAAGCTGGTCGGCTCCAGCCTGTAACGCCTCGGCCCCCTGGCCACCGGCGCGTGAGACGGCACCCCTTCGCCCGCAGTGCGCGCGGAGGGGTGCCGTCGTGAGCACCCCCCGGCCGTACCGTCCGGGACAGAGCAGACCACACCCCAACGAGGAGACCAGCATGCGGACGATCGACGACCTCGACGTCTCCGGCAAGCGCGTGTTCGTCCGGGCCGACCTGAACGTGCCCCTGGACGGAGAACGCATCACCGACGACGGTCGCATCCGCGCGGCCCTGCCGACCATCGTCAAGCTCCGTGAGCGCGGCGCCCGCGTCATCGTCGCCGCGCACCTGGGCCGCCCCAAGGGCGCCCCGGACCCCCGCTACTCCCTGCGGCCCGTCGCCGCCCGGCTGGGCGAGCTGCTGGGCGCCGAGGTGGCCTTCGCCGCCGACACCGCGGGCGAGTCCGCCCGGGCGACCGCCGCGTCCCTCGGGGACGGCCAGGTCGCGCTGCTGGAGAACGTGCGCTTCGAGCCCGGGGAGACCAGCAAGGACGACGCGGAGCGGGGTGAGCTCGCCGACCGCTTCGCCGAGCTCGCCGAGCTGTACGTCGGCGACGCCTTCGGCGCCGTGCACCGCAAGCACGCCAGCGTCTACGACCTCCCCGGCAAGCTCCCGCACGCCGTCGGCGGGCTCGTCCTGACCGAGGTCGAGGTCCTGCGTACGCTCACCGCCGACCCCCGGCGCCCCTACGCGGTGGTCCTGGGCGGCTCCAAGGTCTCCGACAAGCTCGGCGTCATCGACAACCTGCTGGGCACCGCGGACCGCATCCTCATCGGCGGCGGCATGGTGTTCACGTTCCTCAAGGCCAAGGGCTACGAGGTCGGCTCCAGCCTGCTGGAGGCCGACCAGCTCGACACCGTGCGCGGCTACCTGGAGCGCGCCGAGCGCGAGGGCGTGGAGATCGTCCTGCCCGTCGACGTCGTCGCGGCCGAGAAGTTCGCCGCCGACGCCCCGCACGCCCCGGTCGACGTCGAGGCCATCCCGGCCGACCGGATGGGCCTGGACATCGGCCCGAGGAGCCAGGAGCTCTTCGCCGGGAAGCTGGCCGACGCCAGGACCGTGTTCTGGAACGGCCCGATGGGCGTCTTCGAGATGGAGCCGTACGCGGGAGGCACCCGTGCCCTGGCCCGGGCCCTGGTCGACTCGGACGCGTTCACCGTGGTCGGCGGCGGGGACTCCGCCGCGGCAGTGCGCGCGCTGGGCTTCGACGAGGAGGCCTTCGGCCACATCTCCACCGGCGGGGGCGCCAGCCTGGAGTACCTGGAGGGCAAGGACCTGCCGGGCATCGACGCCCTCCGGTAGGACCGCGCCCCCGGAAGGCCGACGCACACGGTCGGCCACCGACCCGATCCCTCCCAGACAGGAAGTACGAACATGGCCAAGCGCCTGCCGCTCATCGCGGGCAACTGGAAGATGAACAACAACCACCTGGAGGCCATCGCGCTCGTCCAGAAGCTGGCGTTCGGGCTGAACGACAAGGACTACGACAACGCCGAGGTCGTCGTCCTGCCGCCGTTCACCGACCTGCGCAGCGTCCAGACGCTGGTCGACGGCGACAAGCTCAAGATCGGCTACGGCGCACAGGACATCTCCGCGCAGGACAAGGGCGCCTACACCGGTGAGATCTCCGGCGCCATGCTCGCCAAGCTCGACTGCTCCTACGTGCTGGTGGGCCACTCCGAGCGCCGCGAGTACCACAACGAGGACGACGCCCTGGTCAACGCCAAGGTGAAGGCGGCCTACAGGCACGGCATCGTGCCGATCCTGTGCGTCGGGGAGGGCCTGGAGGTCCGCAAGGCGGGACAGCAGGTCGAGCACGTCCTGGCCCAGCTGGACGGCGCCCTCAAGGAGGTCACGGCCGAGCAGGCCGAGCGGATCGTGGTCGCCTACGAGCCCGTGTGGGCCATCGGCACCGGAGAGGTCGCCACCCCCGGGGACGCCCAGGAGGTGTGCGCGGCGGTCCGCGCCCGCCTGGCCGAGCTCTACTCGCCCGAGGTCGCGGGCGCGGTGCGCGTGCTCTACGGCGGCTCGGTCAAGGGCGACAACGCCCCCGGCATCATGGCCGAGGACGACGTCGACGGCGCCCTGGTCGGCGGCGCGTGCCTCAAGGCGGACGAGTTCGTCAAGGTGATCCGCTTCGGCGAGAGGTAGTCCCCGGGCGTCTCGTCCCGTCCCGCCCGTCACCCTTCGATGTCGAACGGTGACGGGCGGAGTGCCCGACAGGTCCGCCGGTCGGGCTAGACTTCGCTGTGGGGTTCTCCGTGCCTCGCGGTTTCCCCACCCGTGCCGCCAAGGCACGGTAAAATCCGAAATTGTCCCCGGTCTCCTCCTTCCCCTTCTCCGTACAGGCCCGGTGCCGCGGCGCCGCCGCCGGTACGGGCGGGAAATGGGGGATCGAGGTTTCCATCCCCCCGCTGCGGGGTCGAGCTACGGGTGAGCGTGTGATCCTCGGTCTGTCCATCTTCGTGATGCTTCTCAGCGTGCTGTTGGTCCTCCTGGTGCTCATGCACAAGGGCAAGGGCGGCGGCCTCTCCGACATGTTCGGCGGTGGCGTCACGTCCTCGCTCGGCGGATCCTCGGTGGTCGAACGCAACCTGGACCGGATGACCATCGTCATCGCGGTGGCGTGGATCCTCTCGATCGTCGTTCTCGGCCTGCTGATCAACCGGGGCATGTGACCCGCGAGCCGCGGGGCGCCCCCAGTCCACAGTCAAGCTCGCCCGATCATCCGGTGGGCCAGTTCGCTGAAGGAGTTTTTCGTGGGTAGTGGCAGTGCCATCCGTGGCAGCCGTGTCGGAGCCGGCCCCATGGGCGAGGCGGAGCGGGGCGAGGCAGCCCCGCGCGTGCGGGTTCCGTTCTACTGCGCGAACCTGCACGAGGTCGTGCCCAGTTTCGCGAGCGAAGCTCTGGTTCCCGACGAGTGGGACTGCCCGCGCTGCGGCTTCCCCGCGGGCAAGGACAAGGCGAACCCCCCCTCCCCGCCGCGCACCGAGCCCTACAAGACCCACCTGGCGTACGTGAAGGAGCGCCGCAGCGAGGAGGAGGGCAAGCTCATCCTGAACGAGGCCCTCGCCAAGCTGCGTGCCGACCGCGCCGCGGTCGAGGCCCACATGAGGGCCGCCGCACAGAACTAGGCCGGGGTCCCGAAGACCTCGCGGAAGGGGTCCGTCGCCGTCGCGACGGGCCCCTTCCCGCGTTCGCGGCCGCCGCGGCGCTCGTGGCCGGCCCTTCCCGCCCGAAAGGCCTCCTCCGTCACGGAGCGTATTCGATTAAAATCGGAGAGTGGCGAAATTCGGGCCAGGTCGACTGAAAACCCTCCTTAGACATGAAGAAGGGAACAACTCTCTCATTCTCGGGACTGATGTGGCTGGTGGGACATAGGGTGATCGCCACGCACACCCCCGAAGCCCCTTGAGGAGATGGTGTCGATGTCAGCGTGTCCTACCGGTGGGGACCACGACTGGATTCTCGGCGACGACCGCAAGTTCCAGTGCGCCAAGTGCGGGGCTCAGAGCGCCCGGCGGTTCTGAGCCCCGGGACCGGGCTGCACGGTTCCGCGTCCGGCGAGCTCGCCCTTCTCCACGGCACGCCAGGTCACCGGCTCTCCCAGGGTCTCGGCCACCCCCTTGGCCCAGCGCTCCAGGGGAGCGAACTGCTCCGGCCCCTCCGGAAGCACGGTGCGGCCCTGGTAGGGCATGCCGTCGAGGACGATGACCTCGCCGTTGAGCCGCAGCTCGGTCTCGTACTCGTTCGCGTTGGGCCTCATGGACCGGACTCTAGTGGGCTGCCGCCCCGGCCGCCCGGACTTTGGCGGGATTGGCCGGGCGCGGCCACCGCCGGGCCCGTTCCAGGGGGCTTCGCCGCACGGAGCACCCGAAAGAGTTGGAAGAATGGGGGGTATGGCCTCCCCCGAAAACGCGGACGTGCCCCCTGCGGTGCGGGGCATCCCCTCGGACCTGACCCAGCCCCCCGGCGGTGTCTCGCACCTGCGCCGGTACGTCAGCCTGCGCGGCCCCAACACGCGGATGTGGATGACCGCCGCGTACTTCTCGGGCGCCCTCACCCTGGGCTTCCTGGTCGTCCTGGGCTCCATGGTCTGGCACGTGCTGCGCGAGGAGTCCACCGTCGGCTCGGTCTCGCTGTGGGCGGTGGCGGGCCTGACCATGCTCTTCGTCGGGCCGGGGAGCAACCTCCTCCTGGTGCGGGGACTGCCCCAGCGCATCACCCGCCAGGGCATCAGCGCCGACAGCGACGGCGTCACGGTCCTCCAGGAGCGCAAGTGGTGGTTCCCGGGAGAGGGGACGTTCATCGCATGGCCCGAGATCCGCCGCGTCCGCGAGGTGCACACGGGCGGGCGCCGGCTGACGTACTTCATCGAGTTCGTGCTCGACACCCACCGCACCGGGACCGAACTGCCGAGCTGGGCGGAGACCGCCGAGAGCCTCGGACTGGACCCGGTGGACGCGCCCACGCAGTTCTACGTGCAGGTGCCCAAGGAGCACAAGGAGAGGATCCTGCGGATGGTGGAGCGCACCGCGCCGCTGCCCTCGGTCGTGGAGCGGACCCCGCCGCTACGGTGAGGCGCGCCCGTCCAGCCGCCGGGTCAGCTCCGCGGCGGCGTCGCGCGCCCTCCCGGCGAGCGCCTGCGGGGTCACCGGTCGCGCGCTCGGGACCGTCAGGCTGATCGCCGCGGCGGGGTGGCCGTTGTGGTCCGAGGCCGCCGCCGCCACCGACACGAACCCCTCGGTGACCTGGCCGTCCTCGATGGACCAGCCCTGGCGCCGCTCCTCCTCCAGGAGCCGCCGCAGCTCCCCGGGGGTGGTCGGCCCGCGCCCGGTGCGGTCGGTGAACGCCGCCGCGTCGGGGTACAGGGCACGCACCTGCGCGCGGGGCAGGCGCGCCAGCATCGCCCGCCCCGACGCGGTCAGGTGCGCGGGCAGGCGCACCCCCACCCCGGTGATCAGCGGCGCGGCGTGCGGCGGCTGCTCCTTGAGCAGGTACAGGGTGTCGGCCCCGTGCAGCACGCCCAGGTGGGCGGTCGCGCCGGTGCTCTCGGTGAGCTGGTGCAGCAGGGGGCGGGCCAGCCGTTCCACGCCGTCGTGGCGCAGATAGGCGGAGCCGATCTCGAACGCCGCCACGCCGAGGCCCCAGCGGCGCTCCTCCGGAAGGTGGGTCACGAACCCCTCCTCCGCCATGGCCTCCAGCAGCTGGTAGACGCTGGAGCGGGGGAGGTCGAGCCCGGCGGCGATGGCCGAGGCGGACACCGGACCGGGGCGCGCCGCCAGGAACCGGAGCAGCCGCAGGGCCCGTGTCGCGGCCGGAACGAGGCTCATGCGTCGATTGTCCCACGCCCCGCCGTCCCCGGCAGGGGCCGAACGGCCCCGGCCCGCCCGCCCCCGATCCGCCCCGGGCGGCGCGGACCCGGGTACCGCCGGCCGGGCGCGGACGGCCGCCGCGGAAGGCGTACCGGCCGTCCCGGTTCTCCGCCGGAGGTGCGGGACCCGGAGGGGAAACCCCTGCGCCCGGTCCAGGCGCCTTCGCCCTATCCTTGAAAGAACCGTTGAGGCCTCGGCCGACTCCGCCGAACAGGCCTCCGGAAAAGTCTCCAACCAGGGAACACGATGCGACCATCCGACCTCGCGCACGAGCACGGTATCTCGACCCAGGCGGTACGCAACTACGAGCGGGACGGGTTCCTGCCGCCCGCCGAGCGGACCCCCAGCGGCTACCGGATCTACACCGAGGCGCACGCGGCGGCCCTCCGCGCCTACCTCGCCCTGGTCACGGCCCACGGGTACCCGTCCGCGGGCAGGATCATGCGGGCGCTCCACGACGGCCGGACCGAGGACGCCCTGGAGGCCATCGACCGGGGCCACCTCCAGCTGCTCCGCGACCGGGAGACCCTCGCCGCGGTGCGGGAGGCGGTCGGCCACCTGACGGGGCGGGCCGATGCCGCTCCCGAGCCGCCGGCGGACACCGGGACCCGCACCGTCGGCGCGCTCGCGCGCCGCCTGGGCGTCACCCCGGCGACCCTGCGCAACTGGGAGGCCGCCGGCATCCTCGCCCCCGGGCGGGACCCCTCCACCGGATACCGCGTGTTCGGCCCGCACGACGTCCGCGACGCCGAGCTGGCCCACCTCCTCCGGCGCGGGGGCCACCCCCTGGGGCACATCGCCGCGGTGGTCGAGCGGATTCGGACGGCAGGGGGCGCCGACACCCTGGCCGGCGCCCTGGAGGACTGGCAGGGCAGGCTGACCGCGCGGGGCGCGGCCATGCTCCACGCGGCCGCCCTGCTCAGCCGGGTCCTGGACGTGCGGGCCCGGGCCGCACGGGGCCGGACCGCGGGGGCGCCGCCCGGCTGAGGACCGGACGCCCCGGAACCGCGCCCGTCCGCCCCGGCCGCGGTCGGCGGAGGGCGCCCGCGCCCGTGCGTCTGAGATGTCAGACGGAACCGCCGTGTCAGCGCTTCACCCGGGGCCGTCCGGGCGGTCCAATGGGGGCATGTCCACAGCAGTTCCTCCCGTCGTCGTCGGCGGCGCCCCGCTCACCCCGGCCCAGGTCCTCGACGTCGCGCGCCACGGCGCCCGCGTCACCCTCTCCGAGGAGTCCCGCAAGGCCGTCCGGCACGGCCGGGAACGGGTCGAGGCCCTCGCCCGGGGCAAGGTCCCCGCCTACGGGGTCAGCACGGGCTTCGGCGCGCTCGCCACCCGCCACATCGCCCCCGACCTGCGCGCCCGGCTCCAGCGCTCGCTCATCCGCTCGCACGCGGCGGGCACCGGGCCCGAGGTCGAGCGCGAGGTCACACGCGCCCTCATGCTCCTGCGCCTGCGCACCCTGGCCTCCGGCAGCACCGGCGTCGAGGCCGCCACCGTCGAGACCCTCGCCGCCCTGCTCAACGCCGGGATCACGCCGGTCGTCCACGAGTACGGCAGCCTCGGCTGCTCCGGCGACCTGGCGCCGCTGTCGCACGTGGCGCTCGCGCTCATGGGCGAGGGCGACGTGCGCGACGCGGCCGGTGAGGCCAAGCCCGCCTCCACCGCGCTGCGCGAGGCCGGGATCCGCCCGGTGGAGCTGGGCGCCAAGGAGGGCCTGGCCCTCATCAACGGCACCGACGGCATGCTCGGCATGCTCGTGCTGGCCTGCACGGACCTGGAGCGGTTGCTCAAGGTCGCCGACATCACCGCCGCGATGAGCGTCGAGGCGCTGCTGGGCACCGACAGGGTGTTCGCCGACGAGCTCCAGCGGCTGCGCCCGCACCCGGGGCAGGCCGCCTCCGCCGCCAACCTGCGCGCCCTGCTGGCCGACTCCCCGATCGTCGCCTCCCACCGCGGTCCCGACTGCAACCGCGTCCAGGACGCCTACTCCCTGCGCTGCGCCCCCCAGGTCGCGGGAGCGGCGCGCGACACCCTCGCCCACGCCCTCCTCGTGGCCGGGCGCGAACTCGACAGCGTCATCGACAACCCGGTCGTGCTCGACGACGGGCGGATCGAGTCCAACGGCAACTTCCACGGGGCGCCCGTCGCCTACGTCCTCGACTTCCTCGCCATCGCGGTCGCCGACACCGCGTCCATCGCGGAGCGCCGCACCGACCGCATGCTCGACGTGTCCCGCTCCCACGGGCTGCCCGCCTTCCTCGCCGACGACCCCGGCGTGGACTCCGGGCACATGATCGCCCAGTACACGCAGGCCGCCATCGTCTCCGAACTGAAGCGCCTGGCCGTCCCCGCCAGCGTCGACTCCATCCCCAGTTCGGCCATGCAGGAGGACCACGTGTCCATGGGCTGGTCGGCCGCCCGCAAACTGCGCCGCGCCGTGGACGGCCTGACCAGCGTGCTCGCGGTGGAACTGCTCACCGCCGCCCGCGCCCTGGACCTGCGGTCGCCGCTGCGGCCCGGCCCGGCCACCGGCGCCGTCCTGCGCGCCGTCCGGGAGAGGGTCGACGGCCCCGGCCCCGACCGCCACCTGGCCCCCGAGATCGCCGCCGTCGCGGCCATGGTCGCCGACGGATCCGTGGTCGGGGCGGCCGAGACCGTCACCGCGCTCGCCTGACCCCGGCGCGGCCCGGCACCGGGCCGCGCCGGCCCACCACGAACGAGGAGCCCCGCATGAGCACCCCGCGTACCGTCCGAGCCGCGCGCGGCACCGCACTGTCCGCCAAGGGCTGGCCGCAGGAGGCCGCCCTGCGCATGTTCCACAACAACCTCGACCCCGAGGTCGCCGAGCACCCCGAGGAGCTGGTGGTCTACGGCGGTACCGGCAAGGCGGCGCGGGACTGGCGCAGCTTCGACCGCATCACCGCCTCCCTGCGCGACCTGGAGGGGGACGAGACGCTGCTCGTGCAGTCCGGTCGGCCGGTCGGCATCATGCGCACCCACGAGTGGGCCCCGCGCGTGCTGATCGCCAACAGCAACCTCGTGGGGGACTGGGCGAACTGGCCCGAGTTCCGCCGCCTGGAGGCCCGGGGCCTCACCATGTACGGGCAGATGACCGCCGGGTCGTGGATCTACATCGGCACCCAGGGCATCCTCCAGGGCACCTACGAGACCTTCGCCGCCGTCGCCGCCAAGAGGTTCGGCGGAACGCTCGCCGGGACCATCACCCTCACCGCGGGCCTCGGCGGCATGGGGGGAGCGCAGCCGCTCGCCGTCACCATGAACGACGGCGTGGCCGTCGTGGTCGAGTGCGACGGCAGCCGCATCGACCGCCGCATCGAGCACCGCTACCTCGACGTGCGCGCCGACGGCCTCGACCACGCCCTCGACCTCGCCGTGAAGGCGCGGGACGAGCGGCGGCCCCTGTCGATCGGCGTGCTCGGCAACGCAGCCGAGGTGTTCCCCGAACTCCTGCGCCGCGGCGCCCCGGTCGACGTCGTCACCGACCAGACCTCGGCCCACGACCCGCTCGCCTACCTGCCCGCGGGCGTCTCCGTCGAGGACTGGAAGGACCTGGCCCGGGCCGAGCCCGAGGAGTTCACCCTCCGGGCGCGCGAGTCCATGGCGGCGCACGTGGAGGCCATGGTCGGCTTCCTCGACGCGGGCGCCGAGGTGTTCGACTACGGCAACTCCATCCGCGACGAGGCGCGCGAGGGCGGGTTCACCCGGGCGTTCGACTTCCCCGGGTTCGTGCCGGCCTACATCCGCCCGCTCTTCTGCGAGGGCCGCGGGCCGTTCCGCTGGGCCGCGCTGTCCGGGGACCCCGCCGACATCGCGCGCACCGACCGCGCCGTCCTCGACCTGTTCCCCGAGAACGAGCACCTGGCCCGGTGGATCCGCCTGGCGGGGGAGCGGGTGGCGTTCCAGGGGCTCCCCGCCCGCATCTGCTGGCTGGGCCAGGGCGAGCGGGCCGCGGCCGGGCTGAGGTTCAACGAACTGGTCGCCTCCGGCGAGATCTCGGCGCCGCTGGCCATCGGCCGCGACCACCTGGACACGGGCTCCGTGGCCTCCCCCTACCGCGAGACCGAGGGCATGAGGGACGGCTCCGACGCCATCGCCGACTGGCCGCTGCTCAACGCGCTCGTCAACACCTCCTCCGGCGCGTCCTGGGTGTCCGTCCACCACGGCGGCGGCGTGGGCATGGGCCGCTCCCTCCACGCCGGCCAGGTCAGCGTCGCGGACGGCACGGACCTGGCCGCCGCCAAGCTGGAGCGGGTGCTCACCAACGACCCCGCCACGGGCGTCATCCGCCACGTGGACGCCGGGTACCCCGAGGCCGAGCGCGTCGCCGAGGCGCACGGCGTCCGCGTCCCCATGAAGGAGGGCGAGTGAGCTTCGACCGCCTGTGGGCCGACCTGGAGCCCGTGGGACGCGACGCCGGGAGCGGCGGCTACCGCCGCCACACCTGGGCGGGCGCCGACACCGAAGCCCGCGCCTGGTTCACGGAGGCCGCGACCGCGCGCGGGCTCGACGTGCGCGCCGACCGCAACGGCAACCTGTGGGCCTGGTGGGGCGTCCCCGGTCCGGGGGCGGTGGCCACCGGGTCCCACCTGGACTCGGTGCCCGACGGAGGGGCCTTCGACGGTCCGCTCGGTGTCGCCTCGGCCCTGGCCGCCGTGGACGAGCTGCGCGGGCGCGGGGTCGCGCCCGCCCGTCCGATCGCCGTCACGGTGTTCGCGGAGGAGGAGGGCGGCCGGTTCGGCGTCCCGTGCCTGGGCAGCAGGCTGAGCGCGGGAGAGGTCTCCCCCGAACGCGCGCGCGGGCTCACCGACGCCTCCGGGGTCACCTGGGGGCAGGCGATGGAGGCCGCCGGGCACGACCCGGCGGCGATGGGCGCCGACCCCGGGGCCCTCGCCGACCTGGACGTGTTCGTGGAGCTGCACGTGGAGCAGGGACGCGCACTGGAGGACACCGCGCACCCGGTGGGCGTGGCCTCCTCGATCTGGCCGCACGGCCGCTGGCGGATGGACTTCACCGGACGCGCCGACCACGCCGGGACCACCCGGCTCGACGACCGCAGCGACCCCATGCTGCCCTTCGCGCACGCGATCCTGGCCGCGCGCGCCCAGGCGGAGCGGCACGGCGCCCGCGCCACGGTCGCCAGCGCCCTGATCGACCCCAACGGCACCAACGCCGTCCCGTCCCGGGTCAGCGCCTGGCTGGACGCCCGCGCCGCCGACGCCGCGTCCCTGGAGGCGGTCGTCGACGGGGTCCGCGAGGCCGCGGCGGGCGCCGCACGCGACCACGGCGTGGGCTACGCGATGGACGCCGAGTCCCTCACACCCCTGGTGGAGTTCTCGCACGGCCTCCGCGACCGCCTGGCCGCCGTGGTCGGGGCGGGGGCCCCGGACCCGCGCGTGCCGCTGCTGCCCACGGGCGCCGGACACGACGCGGGCGTGCTCGCCGCCCACGTGCCCACCGCCATGCTGTACGTGCGCAACCCGACCGGGGTGTCCCACTCCCCGCAGGAGTACGCCCGTCCCGAGGACTGCCACGCCGGGGTGCTCGCCCTGGCCGACGTCCTCCAGGACCTCCTCGCCCGCCCCGTCCGCCGGGGCGGCGCCCGGTGACCGGCGCTCCGGGGGCGGTCCCGGGCGGGCCGCCGCGAGCGGGGGGCGCCGCCGGAACCGCTCCGGACATGCCGGGGGGCCGGACCGCGGGGGCCCGGGCCCCCGCGGCCGGGGGCGGGCCCGCGCCGCGCCGCGTGTGGTGCGAGTGGGCCTGGACCGGTGCCGGGGACGGGAGCCCCGAGTACGGCGTGCTCGTCGAGACCGCCGGGGGCCGCATCACCGCAGTGAGCCCGGGAGCCGTCGCGCCCGCCGGGGCCGAGACCCTCACCGGCCTCACCCTGCCGGGCCTGGCCAACGCGCACTCGCACGCCTTCCACCGGGCCCTGCGCGGACGCACCCACACCGGCGGCGGGTCGTTCTGGACCTGGCGCGAGGCCATGTACCTCGTCGCGGACCGGCTCGACCCGGACACCTACCTGCGGCTCGCCAGGGCCGCCTACGCGGAGATGGCCCTGGCGGGCGTCACCTGCGTGGGCGAGTTCCACTACCTCCACCACGCCCCCGGCGGGACCCGCTACGCCGACCCCAACGCCATGGGCGCGGCCCTGGTGCGGGCGGCGGCCGAGGCCGGGCTCCGCATCACCCTGCTGGACGTGTGCTACCTGTCCGGCGGCCTGGACCCCGGCGGAGCGCACCGGCCGCTGGAGGGGGCCCAGCGGCGCTTCGGCGACGGCGACGCCGCACGGTGGGCCGACCGGGCGGCCGGGTTCGCCCCCGTGGGGGACCACGCGCTGGCGGGCGCCGCCGTCCACTCGGTACGGGCCGTCCCCGCCGCGCAGCTGCCCGACGTCGTCGCCTACGCCGCCGACCGCGACGCGCCCCTGCACGCCCACCTCTCCGAACAGCCGGCCGAGAACGCGGCCTGCCTGGCCGCCTACGGCCGCACCCCGGCACGGGTGCTCGACGACGCGGGCGCGCTCACGCCGCGCACCAGCCTCGTGCACGCCACCCACCTCACCGACGACGACGTCGGCGCCGTCCGGCTCTCCGGCGCCACCGTGTGCCTGTGCCCCACCACCGAGCGGGACCTGGCCGACGGCCTGCCCCGCACCGGCGACCTGCTGCCCGCCCCGATCACCCTGGGCACGGACCAGCACGCCCAGCTCGACCTGTTCGAGGAGGCCCGGGCGGTCGAGCTCCACGAGCGCCTGCGCACCCACAGGCGCGGCACCCTGGGAACCGGCGCGCTCCTGCGCGCCGCCACCGCCCACGGGCACGCCTCCCTCGGCTGGGAGGACGCGGGCGCGCTGCGGGCCGGGGCGCGCGCCGACCTGGTCAACATCCCCCTGGAAGGCGTCCGGCTGGCCGGGGCCGACCCCGCGCGCGCCGCCGACGCCGTCGTCTTCGCGGCCTCCGCGACCGACGTGCGCCACGTGATGGCCGACGGCCGCTGGACCGTCCGCGACGGCGTCCACACGCTCGTGCCCGACACCGCGCACGAACTCGACACGGTGATCAAGGAGATCCACTGATGGCCGACGTGCCCGAGAGCATCCTCATCGACGACATCGCCACCCTGGTCACCAACGACCCCTCCCGGGGCCGCGGCGCCGTGGGCGAGATCCGGGACGCCGCCCTGGTGGTGCAGGGCGGCAGGGTGGCCTGGGCGGGCCCGCGCTCCCAGGCGCCGGACGCCGACGCGAGGGTCGACGCGGCCGGGCGCTGCGTCCTCCCGGGGTTCGTGGACAGCCACTCCCACATCGTGTTCGCGGGGAACCGCAGCCGCGAGTTCGCCGCGCGCATGAGCGGGCAGCCGTACTCGGCGGGCGGCATCCGCACCACCGTCGCCGCCACCCGCGAGGCCTCCGACGCCGACCTGCTCGCGGGGGCGCGGCGCCTCGTGGGCGAGGCCCGCGCCCAGGGCACGACCACCCTGGAGGTCAAGTCCGGCTACGGGCTCACCACGCGCGACGAGGAGCGCTGCCTGGCCGTCGCCGCCCGGGTCACCGACGAGGTGACCTTCCTCGGCGCGCACGTGGTCGCCCCCGAGTACGCCGACGACCCCGAGGGCTACCTGGACCTGGTCACCGGCCCCATGATGGACGCCTGCGCGCCCCACGCGAGGTGGGTCGACGTCTTCTGCGAGCGCGGCGCCTTCGACGAGGACGCCTCCCGCCGCGTCCTCACCGCCGGGAGGGAGCGCGGCCTGCTGCCCAGGGTGCACGGCAACCAGCTGGGCGAGGGGCCGGGCGTGCGCCTGGCCGTCGAACTCGGCGCCGCCTCCGTGGACCACTGCACCCACCTGTCCGCCGCCGACGTGGAGGCCCTGGCCGAGGCCGGCGGACGCCCCGAGCCCACGGTCGCCACCCTGCTCCCGGGCGTGGACTTCTCCACCCGCCAGCCCTACCCGGACGCACGCGCCCTCATCGACGCGGGGGCGGTCGTCGCCCTGGCCAGCGACTGCAACCCAGGCTCCTGCTTCACCTCCAGCCTGGCCTTCTGCATCGCCGTCGCGGTCCGCGACATGGGCATGACCCCGGACGAGGCGGTGTGGGCCGCGACGGCGGGCGGTGCGCGGGCCCTGCGCCGCACCGACGTCGGCCACCTCGCCCCGGGCACGCGCGCCGACCTCACCCTGCTCGACGCGCCCGACCACGTCCACCTGGCCTACCGCCCCGGGGTCCCGCAGGTCGCGGCGGTCTGGAAGGACGGGGAGCTGGTCGCCGGACGGCCCTGACCCGGGGCCGCCCGGCCGGACGACGGAGTATGACGCGGGGAGGTCCGGGGGCCGTGAAAAGCCGTCCGAACTCAACGGGCGGCTAACGTCCGCGAAACCTGGGCCGCCCACCCTGGTTCCACGTCGGTGCGCGTCCCGCCGCCGCGGAACAGCGTCGTTCCGGGGCGGCGGGTGCACCTTCTCCCAGGGAGGGCCGCAGTGAGCCTTTGGCGGATCAGGACGGCTGTCGAGGACCGGCCGGGCGGGCTCGCCGGGGTCGTCGGCGCCCTCGCGCGATGCGGCGGGGACATCGTCGGACTCTCCATCCACACGGACGTGTCCGGGGTGGTCGACGAGTTCGTCGTCGACATCCCCGGCGACCACGCCGTCGCCGTCCGGGCGCTCGGCGAGCACTGCCCCACCGGCACGGTCACGGCCGTCCCCGCCCAGAGGCGCGAGGTCGGGGACGACGTCACCCGGGCGCTGCTGCTCACCGCGAGGCTGCGGTCGCACCCCAACCGGCTCCCCGACGCCCTGGCCGAACTCCTGTCGGCGGACGGGGCCCACTGGACCAACCTGACCCGTGTCGAGGAGGCCGCCGATCCGGCGGGCACCGCCATGCTGGTGCCCGTCGGACCGCTCCGCGGCGTCCTCGTCCGGCGGCGGTCGCACGCCTTCACCTGGACGGAGTCGAGCCGGGCCGAGGCGCTGGTGCGCTCGGTGATGCCCTCGACCGGGCCGGTGCCCACCGACCGGACCGTCCGTACCGCCGGGGGCGAGGAGCTGTCCCTGCGCCAGGTGCGCGAGGCCGACGCGCCCGCGCTGAGCGGCCTCCACCGGCGCTGCTCGGCGGAGACCGTGCGCAGCCGCTACTTCGCGGGGATGGTGGAGCTGAGCCCGTACATGCTGAGGGTGTTCTGCGACCCCGGGCGCGGGCTCACCCTGGCGGTGCGCCCCCGGGGCGGGAAGGACCCGGTGGCCCTGGGCCACCTGATGTACACCCTCGACCCGGGGGTCGGCGAGATCGCCTTCCTGGTGGAGGACGCCTGGCAGGGGCGCGGGGTGGGCACCGCCCTGGCCCGCGAGCTGACCGTGATCGCCGCGGACTGGGGCCTGGCCGAGGTGCGGGCGGAGACCGCGCTGGCCAACGCGGGGATGATGCGGATCATGCGGCGCCTGGGCGCCTCCGTGCGGGGCCACGGGGAGGGCGGCCCGTACGTGCAGGCCAGGGTTCCGGTCGCCGAGGCGCTGCAGGGGGGATCGGGCGGGGCCGCGCGGCACGGCGGCAGGCTCGCCCGGCTGATGGGGCAGGGCTGAGCGGTCCGGCGGGCGCCGGCCGCGCGCGGCCCGCGGCGGGACGCGTGTCCGCGGGGCCGCGAGGACGCGGGGGCGGCGACCACCGGGGGTGTCGCCGCCCCCGCTCGCGGTTGACGCGATGAGGTGTCTCCTGGGGCACGGGAGGACCGTTCCCCGGAGGTCTCCTGCTGCTACTCGCTGTCGCTGTCCGCGGCGTCGTCGCCGTTCCCGGAATCCTCGGTGGAGGCGGGGGAGGACTTCTTGGTGACGCGGCGCTTCTTCACCGGACGCGAGTAGTCGACGAGGGGCTCCAGGCGGGCTTCGTGCTCCTTGAAGCACTCGCCGCAGGCGTCGACCTCACGGACGGCGCCGTCCCAGGCGAACTGGATGACCTCACTCGCCTCGACCTTCTCCTCGCGGACGGCGTGGGGATCGCAGTACTTGCGCGTGAAGACCTCGGTGACCACGGCGGGGATTTCCCTTCGGTATCGCGTGAATGTGCGGACCCCTTAATCATACACCTGTACGAACGCGGAAACCGGCTGAACGCCGGGGTTCCGTCATGGGTTCGGGGTCGCCCCGAAGCCTAGCGAAGACCGGCGACATATGCGCCAACGTGTGGCGCGAGTGCCCCCGGTGACCAGCGGGTCCGCGTGGTGAGGGAGGGGCTGTGATCCCGGTCGCGCGGGACGGGGGGCGGTTCGGGCGCCGCCGCCGCGACCCGGGAAATGGCGCCGGGGCGATATGGGGCCGGGTGATCGACTTCTCTCTTCTTCGTCCGATTTCTCGTGTCGGCGCGCCGGAATTCCGGGAAGTGGATGTGCGAATTCGGTGAACGCGGAGTGGTGCGCGTGGCTAGTGTGTTGCCGATCCGGAGCGGCCCGCCCAGCGGGCGGAGCCGTCCCGGAAAACCGGTGGGGGGAGCACGCGGGGTGCGCACCGGCGAATGGCGGGTCCCGCGGGGAGCGGGCGCGGTCGAGGAACGGGGGGAGCGTCGTGGTCGAGTACATGGAGGGCGCGTACCGGGGACGTGTCGGGGACCGGGGGGAGGACTTCGGCGACCGTGAGGGCAGGTCGGAGGCGGATCGGCGCCGTGCGCGCGCGGAAGCGGCGCACGCGTGCGAGCGCATGTCGGTCGATCCGGGCTTCGTGAAACTCCGAAGGGGATTCACGCTCCAGGCGGTCCTGCTGGTGTCGTCATTCCTTCTCGGTTACCTGTCCTATCTGCTCCTGTCCGCGTACGCGCGCGATTTCATGAGCATCGAGATCGTGGATTCGGTCAACGTGGCACTGGTCATGGGAATCGGTCAGTTCCTTCTCGCGTTCGTGCTCGCCTGGGCGTTCAGCCGTTTCTCCGACCGCTCCCTCGACCCGCTGGCGCAGGAGATCCGCGACCGGGCCCGCGCCGACGCCGCGGCGGTGCGCTGATGCCCGCCGCGGCCGACCCCTCCGCGGGAGCCGCGGTCGGCGCCGTCACGGGGGACGGCGCCGACCGCGCACAGGCCCTCGCCGACGGCACCGCGGTCGTGCCGGGGGGCGTGCTGGAGGGCCAGTTCGGCATCGCCCACGCGTGGACGATCGGCCTGTGCGCCCTCTTCGTCCTGGTCACCCTCGCCGTCGCCGTCCGCGCCAGGCGCACCACCCGGGGCGCGGTCGACTTCTACGCGGGCGGGCGCGGGTTCTCCAGCACGCAGAACGGGCTGGCCCTGACCGGCGACTACCTGTCGGCCGCGTCCTTCCTGGGCATCGCCGGGATGATCGCCCTCCAGGGCTACGACGGGTTCCTGTACTCCATCGGCTTCCTGGTGGCCTGGCTCCTGGTGCTGCCCATGGCCCAGCTGATGCGCAACACCGGCCGCTTCACCATGGCCGACCTGCCCGCCTTCCGCATGCGCCGGATGCGGGTGCGCCTGGCCTGCGCCGTCTCCACCGTCACCGTGTGCGTGTTCTACCTCGTCGCCCAGATGGTCGGCGCGGGGGCCCTGGTCGCCGTCCTGCTCGGACTGCACGACGGCGGGACCTTCCTGGGGATGGACGCCGGGCAGGCGCGCACCGGGGCGATCGTGCTCGTCGGAGTGCTCATGATCGCCTACGTCGTGTACGGGGGGATGAAGGCTGCCACCTGGCTCCAGATCATCAAGGCGGTCGCCCTGCTGGGCGCCACCGGCCTGCTCACGGCCCTCGTGCTCGCCCTGTTCTCCTTCGACCCGCGCGCCCTTCTCGGCGGGGCGGCCGAGGCCAGCGGGCACGGGCAGGCGTTCCTCGAACCCGGTCTGCGCCTCGGGGTGGAGGTGCCGGGCGACCCGGCCCGGACCCTGTTCAACAAACTCGACCTGATCAGCCTCGGACTCGCGCTGGTGCTCGGCACCGTCGCGCTGCCGCACATCCTCATCCGCTTCTACACCGTCCCCGACGGCCGCTCCGCGCGGGCCTCCGTGCACCGCACCATCGTCATGGTCGGCGTCTTCTACCTCATGACGCTCGCGCTGGGGTTCGGCGCCGCCGCCCTCGTGGGCACCGACCGCATCCTCGCCCTCGACCCGTCCGGCAACACCGCCGTGCCGATGCTCGCCGAGGAGGTGGGACGGCTGACCGCGGGCCCCGTCGGCGCCGCCGTGCTCCTCGCCCTGATCTCCGCCGTGGCGCTGGCCACCATCCTCGCCGTCATCGCGAGCCTCACCCTCGCCTCCTCGTCCTCCATCGCGCACGACCTGTTCGGCCACGTCCTCATGTGGGGGAGGCCCAAGGAGACGCAGGAGGTGGGGGTGGCGCGCCTCTCCGCCTGCCTGGTCGGCGGGGTCGCCATCGTGCTCGCCGTCCAGGCCCAGGACCAGAACGTGGCCTTCCTGGTGGGGCTGGCCTTCGCGATCGCGGCCGCCGCCAACCTCCCGGTCATCGTGCTCACCCTGTTCTGGCGGCGCTTCAACACCCGGGGCGTGGAGTGGGGGGTCTACGGCGGACTGTCGGCCACACTGCTGCTCATGCTCCTGTCCCCGGTCATGTCCGGCAGGACCGACCCGGTGACCGGCGAGAACCTCTCCGTGCTGCCCGCGGGGATCGACGTCCAGGTCTTCCCCATGGAGAACCCGGCCCTGGTCGCGGTGCCGATCGGCTTCGCGTGCGCGATCGTGGGCAGCCTGCTCTCGGCCGAACGCAACACCGCCAGGTTCACCGAACTCCGCGTGCGCTCCCTGACCGGCTGGGGCGCCGACCAGGGCTGAGCGGCCCGCGGGTCAGCGGGAGCCTCTCCGGGGGCCCGCGGCGGCCAGGGCCGCGGCCAGGTCGTGCAGCAGCTCCGGCAGGCGGGGCGCGTTGCGCGCGATCCGGTCCCAGGCGAGGGCCGTCCGGTCGAGCCGCTGCCGGGTGGTCGGCTCGCCCGTCCCCAGCCTGGCGGCGCGCCGTTCCGCCCGCCGGAACGAGGAGACGGCCGCCCACACGGCCGCCGACACCACCGGGCGGAAGACCCCCTTGCCGCGCACGTCCAGCACCGCCTCCACCGACCAGCGGCCGTCCGCCCCGGCGGTCGGCGCCAGCCAGGCGTCGACCTCGGCGACGGCGTGGCGGGCGCGCAGGCGGGCCGGACGGCCGCCGCCCCGGCCGGAGACCGCCGAGTACCAGTCACCGGTGGAGAACCGGAACTCTCCCGACGCGGACCGCAGCCAGGCGCCCCTCCCCGGCAGCTTCACCTCGGCGGCCCAGGTCAGCAGGCCCGCGGGCGCGTCGTGGGTGACGGTCCCCCAGGTGACCGGCGGTTCGGTTCCGCCGACCGCGTCGGGCATGCTGAAGTCCACGGAGGAGGTGCCCGTCTCGTCCCAGGCGGTGACGGTCAGCCCGGTACCGCTCCACCCCTTCTCCTCGTCGTCGGCGGGTTCGACGGGCACGCCCTCGGGGGAGAGCTCGGCCACGAGGTAGTGGCTCCGGGGCGCGAGGTGCCGCCCGGTCTGCAACTGGAGGGCGAGCTCCGCGGCGGTCACCTCCAGTTCGTCGGCCTCCGCCTCCGTCCGGGGGGAGCCCTCGCGCAACCGCGCGGCGGCGTCGCGCCGCTCCTCGCGCAGCTCCTCGGCCGACTCCCGGTCGACCAGCCCCAGCTCGTCCGCCCGCGCCACCAGGCGCTCCCACGACTCCGGGTCGGGGGGGAGCAGCCATCCCCGGCCGTCGAACCGGCAGCCCCGGGCGACCTCGTGCAGGGCGGAGACGATCCGCCCGACCACCTCCCGGTCCACTGCGGTGATGTCGAAGGTGTGGCTCAGGCGGGGCACGGCGTCTCCGGTGTCGTGGGCGGTCGGCGGGGCGCGTCGCGTACGCCTGCCAGCGTACGCACCCGGAGCGCCCGCCGGGGCACGGGAGGCGCCGGCCGGTCCGCCGGGGCGGCGCGCGGTCCGCCCTCCCCGGACCACGGGAGGCGGACGGGACCGCGCTTGCGGCGGCGCACCGGCGGCGGCAGGCTGGACACCATGACCGAGTACGTCGCACTGCTGCGCGGGATCAACGTCGGCGGTCACCGCCGCATCGCCATGGCCGACCTGCGAGCCCTGCTGGAGGACCTCGGGTACACAGGCGTCGCCACCTACGCGCAGAGCGGGAACGCCGTCTTCGGGGGAGGGGACGCCGATCCCGCGGAGGTGGCCGAGACGGTGCGGAACGGCATCAGGGACGTGCTCGGGCACGACGTCCCCACGGTGGTGCGGACCGCGGCCGGGATGCGCGCCGCGGTGGAGGCGAACCCGTTCGACGTCCCCGACCCCTCCGGGTTCCTCGTCCTCTTCTGTGCCGGCGCGGTGGACGCGGACGCGCTGAACGGGATCGACCCCTCCCGCCACCCCGGGGAGCGCATGGCGCTGGTGGGCGACCAGGTCTACACCTGGCACGAGGACGGGATCAGGTCCGCCGTACTGCCGGACCTCGTGGTCCGGCACGTCGACGGGACGGTCACGAGCCGCAACTGGCGGACCGTGCTGCGCCTGGTGGAGATGGTCGGGGACCGGGAGCGGGCCCGGCCCGCGACTGTCCGAGAGAAGTCCTCGGTGAACCGAGGACGGCGCGCACCGGACGCCGTCACGACCACGCGAAGGGGTGGTGCCCGTGCCGAGACGGTGGACCGTGATCCTGCGTGACCTGTCGGACACGGCGCGGCCGATCCGGCCCGAGGACTGCCACGGCCTCCTCAACCGGTGGTGGCCGCAGCCCCCGGAGGAGCACGCGGCGGCCAAGCGGTGGTCCATGAACGGGTGGCCTCGCCCCCTGGGCGACCGCCTGTACCACTGGACCCTGACCTGGCTCGACGACGAGGTGCCGCCCTCCCTGGACCCGGAGGACCTGGTCGGCGACCCGCAGCGGATCGGCGACCACCTGCTGGTGCCCCTCTCGGTGACGCGCACGCACGAGCGCACCTACGCCCAGATGCTCGTCGAGCCGCGGGGCCCGTCGGCGGTGCGCGCCGCCGAGGTGCGCAGCCGGACGCCCGTCGTCATGACCACCCGCGACGCCACGGGCGAGCGCATACCGCACATCTGGCCCAGCCCGCGGCGGCTCTTCGGAGCCGTGCACCGCTCGGGCGGCGGGATCGTCGGAGGCAGCGGGGCCGTCGGCGCCGTGGCGCGGTTCGCGCCGCCCGCCCTCGCCGAGAACTGGCTCGAACTCGTCCTGGGCGGCATGGCCCAGGTGCGCCGCACGCCCCTGCCCGGGGAGGAGGTGCGGCTGGCGGAGCACCACCACGCCGAGAACCGCACCGTCCTGGGCTGGCACGGCGGCTTCAGGCTGGAGATGGCCGGCGGCGACCGGCGCCACGCCGACGCCTTCGCCACGCTCCTCGAACTCCTCGAACTCGCCGGTGTCGGCAAGTACACCGCCCAGGGCTTCGGCTCCGTGCGCGTGGACACGGTCACCTGCGGCCGGCCGTTCGCGGAGGCGCCCGTGTCCCGCGCGCGCAGGATGCCGAACCGGGTGGCCCGGCGCACCCCCCAGCGGGTGGGGGACGCCCACGTCCGCGCCGTCGCCGAGGCCGAGGAGTTCGGCGGCACGCTGTTCGACTGACCCCCAGACCGCCGGTTCCCGCCCGAGGACGGCGGGCGGGGACCGGTGCCCGACCAGGTCCGGCCGCGCCGGCTCCCACCCCGTGGACGGGGGTGGGAGCCGGCGCCCCCTCCCCGCCGTGTCCCCGCCGTTCGCGTGTGCCGGAGGCCGCTCCCGCAGGCGCCGGGGCCGCTGCCCGGCCGGGCAGCGGCACGGTCCGCGGCGCCGCCCGGCCCCGCGCCGACTCAGGCGTGCGGGGCCCCTCCCTCCGGCGCCGTCCGCCCGGTGTCCCGGTCCCGGAGCGCGCGGGCCAGCCCCCGCAGGTGCGGCACGAGCTCGCGGGGGACGAGCTCGGGCGCGTCCGCGGGAGGGGCGTGCGGGTCGCGGCCGCGCAGGGCGATCGTCTCGGACGTGTGCGGTGCCATGGGGAGACCTCCGTGCCGGGGAAGGGCGGTGCACCCAGCTCTCTCGGACAGAGCCCCGGTCCCGGGCGGGCCGACGGCCCCCGGAGGGGCGGTCCCCGGGGCCGCACCACCACGCGGTCGAGGCCCGGCGTCGACCGCCCCCGGAGGAGCGGCCCCCGGGCCCGGGTGGTAACCGTGGTCTCTCACGGCCGGTGGAAGGCGGGCACCGTCCGAGAGGAGTCCCCGGGAGGCGGCCCCGCGCGGCCCGCGCCCTCCCCTCCCCGCGACCTTCCCCGCACCCGCCGACGAGGAGACCCGACACGGTGACCCCCGTTCCCGCACCGCACAGCCCGCCCGGCGCCGCCCCGGACGCCGGGGGGCCGCCGCCCAGCGGTGTGGTGGTCGGCGTCGACCTGCGCGGCATCCAGGCCTACGTGTACAGCGGGCGCCGCATCCTGGACGCGGTGGGACGGGCGGCGCTCGTCGCCGAGCTGACCGACACCTCCGACGCCGAGCACGGCATCGCCGACCTGGTTCCCCCCGGCTGCGTGGTCCTGCGCGACGCGGGAGGGGCGCTCACGGCGGTCTTCCCGGACGCCGCGGCCGCGCGCCGGTTCACGGCCCGCTACACGCGGCGGCTGCGCGACCGCGCGGGCGACCTGACCCCCGTGGTCGCGCACGTCCCCTACGGCGCGGTCCGGGCCGTGGGCCCGGGGGCGCCGGCGGACGGCGGGCCGGGCGCCGCGGCGGCCCCCGCGCCCGTCGCCGGGGTCGACGCGGCCCTGGCGGTCCTCCCGCAGCGGCTGCGGGAGGCCAGGCGGCACATGTCGGCGCTGCACACACCGGCCCACGGGTACGGCATCACCGCGGTCTGCTCCGTCAGCGGCGGCCCGGCCGAGACGGTGGACAGCAGCCGGGCCCAGGACGACCACCCCGACGTGCACGAGCGGGTGACCGCCGACGTCGCCAGGGCCCGCGGGATCGGCCGCCGCTGGCACCGCGCCCACAGCGCGGACTGGCTGGCCGGAGCCGCCACCGCCACCGGCGCGCCCGCGCTCGCGCTCCCGATGGAGGTCGACCGGCTCGGCCGCGACCACGGCGAGGTCAGCAGGATCGCGGTGGTCCACATCGACGTCAACGGCCTCGGGATCATCCTGGGCTCCTACCGCGAGCGCGCGGGGGACCCCCGCGTGCCCGGCTCCGGGGCGATGGCCCAGCGCCTGCTGTCCGGACGCATCGCCGGCCTCACCGAGGGACTGGCCCGGGTCCTGGTGCGCGCGGTGGCCGCCACGGTGCGGGCCGAGCCCGGCCGGGCCCCCGTCATCCCGGGCGCCGGCGCCGCCCGGCCCGTCACCCTCCACCACGTCCCGCCCGGCCCCGTCCGGATACCGGTGCGCCCCATCGTGGTCGCCGGGGACGACCTCACCGTCCTGTGCGACGCACGCCTGGCCCTGAGCCTGGCCCGCTACGCGCTCGACTGGCTCGACGCCGACCCCGAGCAGATCGGCGACCCCCGCGACCCCCGGGTGGCGCTGCACCGCGCGCTCGCCGGGGCCCACGGCGGACCGGCGGGCGCGGGCCGGACCGTGCGCCGCCCCGACGGGGGCGGGCACACCACCTTCGTGCCCACGGTCGGGGTGGGGATCGCGGTCCAGCCGGTCGGCGCGCCCCTCTCCCTGGGCTACGACCTGTGCGAGGCGATGTGCCGCAGGGCCAAGGAGCACAGGGTCGCGCTCGCCGAGGCCGACCCCGGGGCGCCGGACGAGCACGCCGTCGCCTGGACGACGCGGTTCGACGGCGTCGACCGGGTCCTGCGCCGCCTCGACGGCGCCCGCCTGGCGCCCGTCCCCCGCACCGGGCTGCCGTTGACCGGGACCGGGTTCGCCCGCTTCCTCGACCGGTACCTGTCGGCGTCCGCCCCCGGCAGCCTGCTCGCGGAGGGGGACGCCCGGCGGCGGAGCTGGCTGGTCTCGTCCCTCGTGCCCCTGCTGGAGTCGGGCGCCGACCCCGGCCCCGAGCTCGCCCGCCGCGCCCGTGTGACCGGCGGCCCCGTCGGACTTCCCCGGGAGTGGACCCCCGGCGCGCTGCTCGACGCGGTCGAGGTGATGGACCTGTACCTGGACCCCGGGCTGGCGGCGGCGCTCGAGCCCCACCGGCCCCGGCCGCGGGGGCGGGCGGGTTCCGGCGGCCCGCACCCCCCGGCTCCGCCGGGGGGTGCGCGGACGTGAGCCCGCCGGACCGCATCGTCGTGCGTCTGGCCTCCCCCGCCCTGTTCGTCGGCGCGAGCGCGGACGGGACGGGCGCGGACACGGACGTGGTCACCGACGAGCACGGTCTGCCCTACCTGCCCCGCCACCGCCTCGCGGCCAGGCTGCGCGCGGGGGCGGCCGACGCGCTGGGGGCGGCCCCGGAGCTGGCCGCCGCGTGCGACGAGGTGTTCGGCCGGAGGCGCTCCCACGGCGCGGACCGGATGCTGCGGGTGGGCCACGCCGTCCTGGGAGAGGACGTCCGCTCGGCGGTCGCGCGCGCCCTGGCCGGCCGGGACGAACCCCTGCGCTCCGTCCTGCGCCGGGCGGTCACGGACGCGTACACCGCCCTGGAGTCGGGGACCGCCGTCGGACCTGACGGGGCCCCGGAGCCGGGGAGGCTGCGCACGAACCGGGTACTCCTGCCGGGGCCGACCCTGTCCGCGACGCTGACCTGGGCGACCACCCCCGGAGAGGCGCACTGGCGGCTGCTGGCCCGGGCCTGCCTGGCCACCACCCGGATCGGGCTGAGGACCACGCGCGGACGGGGCCGGGTGGACGTGCGCCTGGCCGGGGCGGACGGGGACCCGCACGCGGTCACGCTCCGCCTGGCCGCGCCGGTGAGGAAGGGGCCGGACCGGGAAGGGGTACGTGTGTGAACACCGGCCCCCTCCAGGACGCGTCCCGCGGCCGGCGCCCCGCCCCCGCGGCGGGCACCGCGCCGCCCGCGGGGGTGGGTGCGTGAACCCGCTCCCCGCCTCCGGTTACCTGCCGCTGCGCTACGTGCTCACCGACACCCTGGCGGTGCGCACCTCCCTCGACCCGCTGCGGATCGACTCGGAGCACTCCATCGGCGGGCGCGCCCAGCGCGGCATGCTCGCCGCGGCGCTCCGGCGCGCCGGCCGCGAGCGCGAGCTGCTCGACTGGGTCGCCCGCGGCGACCGGATCCGCTTCGCCCCCGCCTACCCGCGCCTCGAACCGGGGGCCGACCCGGGCCTCCCGGCGGACTCCGCGCCGGCGCGGGCGCTCGTGGCCTACCCGGCCCCCGCCCACCTCTACACACCGGGCAAGAACGGCGACACCACCGTCGACGTCTTCGCGGGAACCGACCCCGCCACCCCCTACCGGGCCGTTCGCGGCCACGTCACCCTCGACCGCTCCCTGCGCGCCGCCGTGCGCACCACCGCCGAGCAGTACCTCGGACGGTCCCGCACGGGCGACCGGTCCCAGGGGGTCCCCTTCTTCGCGACCACCGTCGACCCCGGCCAGGTCTTCGAGGCCCGCTGGCAGCTGCTCGCCGCCGACAGCGGCTCCCTCCGCGACCTCGCCGAGCGCGTCGCCGAGGTCCTCGACGAGGCGGACGGCACCCTCACCCTCGGCTCCGGCGGGACCCGGGCCCACGGCGGCGTCAGCGTGGCCCCCGCGGACCCGCACCGGCTGCTGTCGCCCGACCGGGTCGCACACCCGCACACGCGCCACTGGCCCCCCGGCGCCCCCCTCGACCTCCTGCTGCTCTCCCCGGCCCTGCTGGTCGGCGAGGAGGGCCAGTCCAGCCCGCGGGCGCTGGTGCCCGCCGTGCTCGACCTCCTCGCCCGCCGCCTCCCCGGCTCCGGCGCCAGGGTGCTCGCCCACCACGTGGAGGCCGGGCTGCTCGGCGCCTACCACCGGGGCTACCGGGGGCCGATGGCGCAGCGGTGGGCGGCCGTGCCGGGTGCGGTGGTGCGCCTGCGGCTCGACGGCGGCCTGACCGCCGACCAGGCCCGCGACCTGGAGGCCCACCCGCTGGGCGAACGGGTGGTGGACGGCCACGGCCAGTTCACGCTCCTCCCGGTCCCGCCGGGCGGGCCCCGCCCCCTCGCGCCGACCGCCGTCCCGCTCGCGGCGGCCCCGTCCGCGGGCCGGCCCCCCGCGCGCGTCCCGCCCCCGCCGGCGCCCGCCGGGGCGGTTCCTGCGGCTCCTGCGGTCCCGGAGGTTCCTGAGGTCCTTGAGGCCCCAGCGGTTTCTGCGGTCCCGGCGGTTCCGGCGGTCCCGACCGCCACGGGCGGGGAGGGCGGGCTCGAGGAGCTCTACGACGAACTCCTGTGGAACGCCGCCTCCCGTCCGGTCCGCGACCACGCACGCTCCCTCGCCCGGGACTCCGCCCGGGGGCTCGCCCCCCTCACCCCCAGCCTGCTCGGACGCCTCCGCGAGGTCGTGGGCCACCCCCACCGCACGCCCGAGGACGCGCTGACCGCCCTGGGTCGCACCGTCTCCGGCCGTGCGCGCGGCCGGGCCGACCGGGCGGGCACGCACAAGGCCCTGCACGACCGCGCCGTCCGCGCCCTCGCCGGGGCCCGGCTGTCCCGGCCAGGCCGGCCCGGTCCCGTCTCCGTGCAGTCCTGGCTCGGAGCCCTGGCCGACGGTGGCGCGGCCGCCGAGTGGTGGCGCGACAACAGGCCCGAGCCCCCGGACAGCCCCGCCTACTCCCGGGCGCTCGCCGCCGTCGACCTCTCCCTCCCCGACGGCCTGCCGCCCCGCGACCACCCCAGCGGGCTCTCCTCCCGTGCCCGCGTGTGGGAGCGCCGGGCCGCTCCCCGCCTGGCACTGCTCCTCGCCTCCTCCTGGCTGTCCGAGGCCGGAGTGGTCCTGCGGGCCGCCCAGGAGGGCCGCCACGATCCTGGGGGAGGCGGTTGAGCACCCGCCCCGCCCGCCCCGGGCCGCTCTGGGAGATCGCCGTCCGGCTGTGCCTGCTCTCCGACACCCACATCGGCGCGGCCCGGGCGGTGCCCCGCCACGCCGCGGAGGGCGACGTCGACCTGCGCGTGGACCGCGACCCCCGCACGGGCGTGCCCCGACTGCGCGCGACCACCCTGGCGGGCCTGCTTCGCCACGAACTCGCGGCCCGCACCGAGGACCCCAGCAAGGTGAGCCGGCTCTTCGGGGCGCCGGAGTCCGGTCCCCCGCCCGGCGGGGAGCCGGACGCGCCCGCGGCGAGCGCCCTGGACGTCGACGACGCCGCCGCCGAGCTGCCCGAGGGCACGACCGTCGCCGTCCGCGTCGGCACCCGGGTGGACCCGGCCTCCGGTACCGTCCGCCCGGGGCGCATGTGGCAGTGGGAGGTGCTGCCGGCGGGTACCGTGTTCACCGCCCACATGCGGCTGCGCGTGCCCGCCCCCGCCGACGAGGAGCTCCTGCTCGACCTGCTGGTCCTGGCCGCCGACGGGTTCTCCGGGGAGGGCCCCGGCATCCGCGTCGGGGGGCGCACCGGACGCGGCCACGGCGCCGTCCGCGCCACGCACTGGACCGCGGAGCGGCACGACCTCACCGACGAGCGCGCCTGGTTCGCCTACCACGCCCGGTCCTGGGCAGACCGCTGGGAGCGCGGGGCCGCGGCGCTCGCGGACGCCCCCGCCGAGCTGTCCACCGCGCTGGCCGCGCGGCTGCGCGCCCACGGGCGGGCGGCGGCGGCCGCCCGTCTGGAGGCACGCCCAGCCCGCCCCGACCGGCGCCACCGCGCCGAACTGCGCCTGACGCTGGCCGTGGCCGAGCAGCCCGAGCCCGCCGGACCGCCGCCGCGCAGCCCCCGCCCCGGCCTGATCATGGTCGGCGACGTGCCCGCTCCCGAAAGGCTCGGGACCGTGGACCGGGCACACCGCCACCGCCCGGTCGTGTCCGACGCCGACAAGGCCTCCGTCCGCCTCGCGCCGGTGCTCGGGGACACCGCCCTGTTCGCCCTGTTCAAGAGGATCGGGGGCAGGCTGGTCCGGGACGCCGCCGAGCACCTCGGCGCGGAGGGGGCCCGGTGGCAGGAATGGCACGCCCACTGGTGGGGGGCGGACACAGGGCCCGGGGGCGCGCGCCCGCGCCCCTCGCGGGTGCGCCTGAGGGCAGCCCCCCATCTCAGGGGCGGCGCGCACCTGACCGCCACCCGCCTGACCGTGGACTCCCTGTTCGGCGACGCGGTGGAAGGGCGGGTGTTCACGAGCGACCTGCACTGCGGCGGCAGCGGCGAGGTGGTCCTGGACGTCCGCGACCCCGACGACGCGGTGCGCGGCCTGCTCGTGCTCGTCGTGCGAGAACTGGCGACGGTCCCCTTCGACACCCTCGGGGCCGGAGCGGGGAGCGGGAACGGACGCCTGACCGCGACCCGGGCCGCACTCACCACCTGGACCGGTGACGGCGGGCCGCCGCACCGGGTGGACCTGCTCACGGCGCTCTTCGCCCCGGGCAGCGCGGAGGCGGCCACCGCACGCGGGTGGGTGTCGGCCCTGAGGAGCCGGCTCGCGCCGGGGGGCGGGACGGCGCGGGCCGGCGGGGAGCGGTGAGGCCGGGGCACGGGGCGGGGACGGACGACGGGACGGAAGGGAGCACAGGTGGACCACACACCCCCGAGGCCGGAGGGGCTGGCCGTCCGGCGGCTGGACGGCGGACAGGTCGAGGGCGTCCTCGACGACGTCTTCACGCGCGGCGTCCGCTGCCGCCTCCTGGACACCGGGACCGACGGGATCCCCGGAGCGCCGGAGGCCCCGCAGTGGCTGCTCGCCGAACTCGGCGACGGACGGATCACCGGCGCGTGCCCGGGCGGGCGCTGGCGCCGGTCGGACCACCCGTCCACCGCCGACCTGTCGGCCCCCGCGCTGAGGCCCGCGACCGACCGGTGGCGCGTCCTGGAGGTCCTGGTGTTCGGCCCCCGCGCCCAGATCAGGCTCGGGGAGGGGGCGGAGGACGGGTGGATCAGCGCGGACGACCCCGCCCCGCTCCCGGAGTGGCTGCGCCCGCGCGACCGCTCGTTCCTCCTCCAGGGGTGGAACGGCCGTGCGCACAGCCGCACCCTCGGCGGGGACGTGCCCTTCTCGGCGACGAGCGAGCCCTCCGGCACCCGGGCCGCCCTGCCGTTGGGGTGGACCGACTTCACCGGCCGCGCCCGCCCGCGTCCGGGCGGGCGCGGCGCGGCCCTGGAGAGCGCCGGCACGTGGCTGACCGTGCGGGAGTACTGGGCGTCCGACCCCGGGACGGGGGCGGTGGGGGTGGCCTTCCACCGGCTCACGGGGATGCGGTCCGGCGCCAAGCCGACAGGACCGGAGTTCGACGTGGGCACCGGGGACGAGATCGCCGAGGAGGAGCGCCGATGGTGAACCCCCGCGACGTCGCCTCACGCTTCGGGGGCAGGCCGTGCCCGCCGCCGGGGGCGGCCCCCGGGCCCGCCGCCGCGGCGGACGCGGCCGCGGGCGGGCGGGGCGGGCGGTTCCACGCCACCGCGCCCTACGGCCTGGTCGCGCTCGCCGAGACCCCCGTGCCCGCGGCCGACCTGCACGCCGGGCACGTGACGGACGACCTGCTGCGCAGCCACGACCGCACGGCGGACGGAACCCGCTCGGGGTGGATCGACCTGGCCGTCACCACGCTCACCCCCACCTTCGTCGGCCAGACCCCCGAACCCGGCCGGGTCGGCTCCTCCCTCCGGTTCCCCCACGGCGAACGCCTCCTCCCCGCCCTGCCCGGATCGAGCCTGCGCGGCCTCGTCCGCAACACCGTGCGCATGCTCACCGGCGGCGAGACCGGCCCGGTCAACACGCCGATGCTGTTCTTCCGCGCTCCCGTGCGCATCGATCCCGGCAGCGCGGACAGCGGCCTGTCCACCCGCGCACGCCAGGTCATGGCCCGGCAGCACGCCGACTACCGCAGGCGCCGCGCGGGGCTGCGCACCAGGCAGGGGTTCCTGTTCCACTCCCCGCCGGACGGCTGCTGGTACGTCGTGGAGGTCCCCGGCACCGCTGTCTCGGCCGAACCGGGCCAGGCCCTCAAGGTGCCCTTCACGGTCCTGCGCGAGAGCCTGCGCACCTGGGACTTCGGGGTCGACGACTTCCCCGACCCGCCCCGCGGGAACACCTACGTGCCCACCGCCCACGAGCAGCACGGACGCCTCCAGCACCGGTGGGTGTACGCCGTCCACCTGCCGGGGGAGCGGCGGATCGCCGCCGTCGCCCCCACGGCCCGCCAGGCGCGGGAGTACCTCGCGGCCCTGACCGCCGGAGCGGGCGGCCCCGACCGGGGAGGGGTCGTGCAGGCCCTGGTCGTGCTGACGGGGGCCGCCGCGGGGGACCGCCGCAACGCCTACCTCTTCCCCCGTCCCCGCGACCTGCGCGGGGGGCGGTTGCGGGTGCCCGGGCCCATGGTGGAGCTGTTCGAGTCGGCCGAACAGGTCACCGGCTACCAGAGGGCGGCCTTCCCCGACGGCCTGGGGGCCGGCGGCGCCGAACCGGCCCGCGAACCGGTGGCCGGGACCGGCGGCGGCGGACTGCCGCGCCGCAGCCTCGAACCCGTGTGGTTCGACGTCGACCTGTCCGGGGCGGTGGTGTCCTTCGGCCGCTCAGGCGGCTACCGCATCGCGGTCAGCGAGGACAACCCCGTCCGCCGAGCCGTCCCCGGGCCCGTGCTCGGGCCCCAGCACGGCGACCCCGACCGCGTCGGGCGCGCGGGCCGCCCGGTGGACGTGTGCCGCGCGCTGTTCGGCGACACCGACACCTTCGCCGGCGAGGCCGGGGCGTCCAAGGGGCGCGTCTCCTTCGGTAGCGCGCTCTCCTTCGACCCCGACCCGGACTACCCCGACGGGGCGGTCCTGCGGGTGCGCCTGCTCTCGCCCCAGCGCGGCTGCTTCGCGAACTACCTGGTGCAGGGGCCCGACGCGGGGTCGGGGGACCGGCCGGACATCGTCACCTGGTCGCACGAGGGGCACGTGCGCCTGGGCGGGTACAAGGTGTACCTGCACCGCCACCCCGCGGGCGGCGCCCGCCCCTTCCGCCACGACGCGCGCGCCCAGGAGGAGCTGGACCTGACGGTGCTGGACCCCGGACACCGGGCGAAGCCGCCCCGGGACACCGAGCGCGACGTGGTCCCCCTCCGGGACGGCCTCGCCTTTCACTCGCGAATCACCTTCACCAACCTCACCGACGGAGAACTCGGCGTCCTGCTGCGGGCCCTGCTGCTCGACAACCCGGTCGGCGGCGGGGACCCCGCCGACCCCGAGTACGCGCACAAGATCGGGATGGGCAAGTCGCTGGGCATGGGGAGCGTGCACCTGGCGCCGGAGCTGTACCTGGTGGACCGGCGCGCCCGCGCCCTGGACCTGGACCCGTCCGCCGGGGTCGTCCGGGCCACCGACGAACAGGTCAGGGGGTTCCTCGACGCCTTCGACGGCGCTCTGGCGGCGCGGCGGCTGCCCGGCGGGCCCGGCCCGGAACGGTGGCGCGAGGTGGAGCAGGCGCGCGACGTGTGCCTGGCCGGCCGGTGGCGCGGACGCCTGCCCCTGGAGGAGACGGCGGTGATGTCCTTGCGCGAGTTCGCCGAGTACCCCGTGCTCCCCCCGCTGGCCAGGCGCTTCTCCGAGGCGGGCCGGGGGAGGGGAGCCTGAGCGGCGGGGGCCCTTCCGGCGCGCCGCGCGGCAGGCCCCCGGCCCGAGCACGGTTCGGCGACCGGACCCGCCGCGGTCCGGGGCCCTCGGGCGCGCCCCCGCTCCGCGCCGGCAGCGGTCCGGGCCCCGGGCCGTCCGGGGAGACGCTACCTGTCGATGGCCTCCGCCAGGGCCTCCACGAGGTCCGCTCGCAGGTCGGGGTCGTCCTGGGCCCCCGCCCACAGGGCGGGGACGTCGGTCCCCTCGTCGAGCAGCCGGCACAGCAGGGTCTCCAGGGCGCCCTGCGGGTCGGCGTCGAAGGCCGACCGCGACTCCTGGGCCCGCGTCGTCAGCGCGAGGCCGGTACGGCGCAGCCAGGAGCGCTCCGCCTCGCTCAGCACCTCGCGCCGCCGGGAGGGGTCCTCCGCCGGGTCCGCCGGGTCGGGGTCGGGGACGGGGGAGTAGGGGGCGCTGCGGGCCCGGCCGCGCGCCTGCTGCACCAGTGCGAAGTGCCGGGGCATGGTCGTGGCCATCCGCCCCAGCACGCCGGTCAGCCGGCGGGCGACGTCCTCGCCGTTCAGTTCCGGCAGGAGGCCGCGGAGCACGAGGCGCCGCCGCTGGTCGGGGGTGCGGCCCGGGTCGGCGTCGCGCCCGGCGGCCAGCTCGGCCAGCTTGCGCAGCAGGTAGTCGCCCGTGGCGGTCGAGACCATGGGCGGTTCCTTGACGGCGGTGAGCGTGCGGCCGTGCAGGTCGGCGACCGGCACGGCGCTGCCGTCCTCCGTGAAGGAGACCGTCTCGCCCGGGTGGATGTCCTCGGGCAGGTCGGCGGCGGGGTTGCCCCAGCCCGCGGTGAGCACCAGCATGGCGAGCGCCTCCTGGTCGACCACGTCCGTGGCGACCAGGGCGACGTCGCGGCGCTGCGCCCAGCGGCGCGGGCGCTCGGAGAACGCGCAGCGGATCCGGCCGTCGGGCGCGCTCTGCGGGTAGACGCGGCGCAGGTTCTTGTAGGAGCGGTCCCGGCGCACGTCGTCCAGGGCGTCCCGCAGCCGGTGCGCGGCGGTGCGGTCCACCCCCGCGGCGCCGGGCGCGGCACGCCGCATGCGCACGGCGATGACGCCGTCGGGATCCGCTCCGTGCACCGGGCACGGGCAGTGCTCGGCGCACAGGTCGACGTAGTCGCAGAACTGTTCGGAGTGGCCCGAGCAGCCCTGCGCGGTTCCGTCCGCGGAGCACGGCCCGCACCCCAGGACGCGCGTGAAGACGCGAAGGAAGGCGGCGGAGCCGAACAGCTCCCAGGCGGAGCAGTGGTGCGTGCTCACGAACTCTTCTCCCCGGGTGTTCCGGGGCCGGTTGCTTTCCCAGCCCTCCGGGAAAGCACATGTGGAAGAGACGTGAGACCTCAGGTGACACCCCCGCGTGAACGGGAGGTCGTATAGCAAAATAGGGCCACACATAGGGAAATGTCAATTCTTGGGCTGGATTATCAGGTTGCATAAACCAGTTCTGATGCTGATGAAATGGACATCCGAAACAAGGGCCCCACGTCTTTCCCGGGGTTGGCCCGGTACGCACGTCCGCCGCCCCCCGCGCGTGTGTCCGAGAGACTGCGGTGAAGGCCTTGGACCGGTGCGCGGTACGGCCGGACCCGGCACGCCGGCCGGCCGCCGCGGACCGAGACGAACGGAGGGTGCCGGATGCCGGTGGTCAACCTGACGCCGCATGCGGTGACGGTCGTGGACGAGAGCTCCCGCGTCATCCGCCGCTGGCCGGGGTCCGACGCGCCGGCCAGGGTCGAGGCGGTGCGCGTGCCCGTCGGACTGGAGGTGGCCGGCGTGCCGCTGATGGCCGAGGAGCGCACCAGGGCCAACCTGCCCGAGCCGCAGGACGGGGTGTGGTTCATCGTGTCCTCCGTCGTCGGCTCCGCCCACCCCGAGCGCCGCGACCTCCTGGTCCCCTCCGACCTCGTGCGCGACGGCAAGGGCGTGGTGACCGCCTGCCGCTCCTTCGTGATCAGCGGTTCACCGGTGCGCGGAAGGGTCCCCGCCGCCGAGGAGAGGGTCGGGGCCTGACCGCCGGCCTCCCCGCCGGACCCCGGAGCGACCCCTTCCGACCCGCCTCCCCCCGGGGCCCGACCGCCCGGGGGCGAACCGGCGCCCGCCCTGGAGGAAGGGCGGAACCCGGCAGTAGCTTGTGCGTACCGAAACCGCCCCCGCTCCCCGTGCGAAGGACAATGTGGACAGTCCCCGAACCGCCGTCGTGCTCGTCGGGCAGAACCCCACCCCGGCCCTGTTGTCCTCGCTCACCCTCCCCGCCGACCGCCTGCTCCTGCTCGGCAGCGACGGAACCCTCCCCGTCGCGCACCGGGTCGCCCGCGCGGTGGAACGGCTCGCCGGCCGGGCGTCGGTGCGGGTGGCCAGCGTGGGACCCGACCCGCACGACTTCGGGCCGGTCACCGACACCCTCGCCGCGTTCCACCGGGACAACGGGGGAGAACCCTGGTTCCTCGACTACACCGGCGGGACCAAGGTGATGAGCGTGGCCGCCGCGCTCTTCCACGAACGGGCGCTGCCCCCCGACAGACACCCCCGTGCCCCCCGCTGGCGCCACTACCTCGACGCCCAGCGCGACATCCTGCGCACCGCGGACGGCTCCCATCCGGGACGCCCCGTGGTCGGCGACGGCGTCGACCTGCGCACCCTGGCCGGGATCCACGGCGCCCGCTGGCTCGACGACCGCGACCCCGAACCCGTCCGCCTCTTCGTCCAGGGCGGCAAACAGGCACTCCTGGCGCGGTTCCCCGACATGTCCCCGGCGGTGCGCCGGGGCGTCGTCGCCGAGGGCCGGGTCCTCTCCCACCTGCTGCGGCACACGCGCCGCCACCGGGGCACGGAGGTGCTCGGCCCCCGGCAGGTCGCCGACCCGCTCCACCCCGGCGGAGCCGTCGCCGACTTCGACGCGGTCGTCCGCTACCGCCACCGCGTGCTGTGCGTCGAGGCCAAGTCCCGCCCCGACGACGTCGTGGCCCGCGCCGGGTGGACCGTGACCAAGGCCCGCCGGGTCTTCGGCGGAGCGGTCCAGGTGCTGTTCGTCCACTCCGGTCCCGCGGTCCCGGGGCTGCGGGACCGGGTCACCGCGTACAACCCCGCGCTGAGCGCGCGCAGCGTCCACGTGTGGAGCCTGGACGACCTGCTCGCCCGGCTCACCTCGTTCGAGGAGGTCCGCAAGGCGTTCTTCCCGGGCCTGGGCGCCCCGCCGCGTCGCGGCGGTGGCGCGCGGACGCCCGCGCCGCCGGAGCCGCCTCCGGACGGGGCGGAGCCGCCCGAACGCCACCCCGGACCGGGGGACGGCCCCCTGCTGGTCACCTCCCTGGGCGGCAGCCGCATGGGGACCCTCACCGCCGTGCACGCCCACCGCCCCGCCGACACGCTCGTCCTGCCCTCCCGGCAGAGCGTCCTGAGCGGCGTGCGCGAGGCCGCCGCACGCACGCTGCACGCGGCCGAGAACCCCGGTGCGGACCGGCCCGAGGCCGCCGAGCTGAAGGAGGGCGGTTACCGCGACCGCGTGCGCTTCACCCCGGAGCCGGTGGACGGGTCCGACACGGAGGCGGTCACCGGGGTCGCCCGGCGGTGGATCGCCGAACAGCGGTCCGGCGGGGCAGCGGCACCGGTGGTCGTCGACATCACCACCGGGACCAAGGCGATGAGCCTCGGCCTGGCCCTGGCCGCGCGCCGGTCGGGCGCCTGCGTCACCTACCAGCTCGGGCGCAGGCGCACCGTGGTCTGCATGACCCACGGCCCCGTGCCCCTGAGGGGGCGCGCCGCCGTGGACTGGCCGCTGCTCCTTCCGGGGTACTCGCCCCTGAGCGGCCCCCTGGCGGAGTGGGCGTGCGGGGAGGCCCGCGACCAGGTCGACGCCGACCTGCTCGACGCGGCACGCGACGCCCTGGTCCGGGCGGCCGGGGGCCCGGTCGGGGTGTGGGCGGACGCCTCGCTCGGCCACCCGGTGGAGTGCCTGTCCGCGCAGGAGCGGCCCAGCCTCGTGCTCACCTTCGACGACCGGGCCGTGGGGCTGGCCGCCCCCGGCTGGTCCCGCCGCCGCACCCCGGGGGGCGGCGCGCACCCGGTGGGCCGGGGCGCGTGGGCGCAGAGCGTGTTCTCCGCGACCCTGCTCCTCAACACCGGCTGTGACGTGGCGGGGACCGTGGTCGCCCTGACCCGGCCCGGCGGGGACGTCAGCCGCGCCGTCGAACTGGTCGACTGGATCACCCAGACCGAGGGGGAAGGGCGGGGGCGCCACGCGCGGATCGGCTTCGGCGAGCCCCTGCGCCCGCTGGTGGCGGTGGCCTCCCCGGAGGACCTCCCTGACCTGTTCGACACCGACGTCACCCTGCTCTGAGCCCCGGCCGGGGCCCGGGAGGGCGGTCCCGTGCACTCCGGTCCGCCCGCCTCCCGCGGCCCGGCGGGACGGCCCCTCGCCGCGAGGGGGTGGCCGCCCGGCCGGAGGCGGGCCCTCCGGGGGCCGCCACTTCTGTTTTCCGGGACGGCGCCGGACCGGCGGGTGGATCGCCCGGGGTCCGTACGGCACCCTCTCCGGTGAGGGACGAGCCGGTCCCGGTGTGACACGGCCGCCGCGCGGGGGCGCGGGGACAGGAACGGAGCCGCGCGTGGGCAGGGGAGCAGCGGGCGTCGGGGGAGGCACGGGAGCGGGGGCGGCCCCGAGGGCGGTGCCGGCGGGGGCCGCGGCCGCGGTGCTGCTGCTCGCCGGGTGCTCGTCCGCGCCCCCCGGGGAGGAGGGGCCCTTCGCCGGGCAGGAGGTGCGCTGGCGCGCCTGCTACGACGAGCGGCAGGTCGGCGAACTCGCCGGGTGGGGGGCCGACGCGGCCTGGCTGGAGACCCTGGAGTGCGGAACCGTGGCCGTCCCCCTGGACCACGACCGGCCCGACGGGACGGTGCTGGAGATCGCGCTGATCAGAGCCCCCGCCACCGGCCCGGCGGAGGAGCGCCTGGGGTCCCTGGTGCTCAACCCGGGCGGCCCCGGTGTGTCGGGCATCGAGATGCTGGACTTCCCGTACTTCGGCGACGAGGTCCGCTCCGCCTTCGACCTGGTCTCCTTCGACCCCCGCGGCGTGGGGGAGAGCGGGGGCTTCGCGTGCGGGGACCGGTACGTCCTGGACGACGCGTTCCGGCGCGTCGCGGACACCGACCCCGAAGACCTGACCGACGTGGAACTCCAGCCGCTGGAGGACGCCGCCCGCCGCTACGCCGAGGCGTGCACCGAGGCGGTGGGGGAGGAGTTCCTCGCCCACCTGGGCACGGTGAACGTCGTCCGCGACCTGGACATCGTCCGCGACGCGCTGGGCGACGAGCGGTTGAGCTTCGTGGGCTACTCGTACGGCACGCACATCGGCGCCCTCTACGCCGAGATGTTCCCCGCGAACACGCGGGCGCTGGTCCTGGACGGCGCCGTGGAGACCGAGCTGTCCAACGCGGGGATCGCCCTGGACCAGGTGGCCGCCCACCAGAACACCTGGGACATGTTCGCCGCCCACTGCGCGGCGGAGGCCGACGGGTGCCCGTTCGCCGGGGCGGACCCCGAGGGGGGCGGCGCCGACGCGCGGATGCAGGAGCTCCTGGCGGGGCTCGACCGCGAACCCGCCGAGGTCGAGGGCATCCCCGTCGACGGCGAGACCCTGCTCCAGATGATCGGCATGGAGCTGTACCACGAGGAGAGCTGGGACTACCTGGCCGCCCTCCTCGGCGCCCTCGCCTCGGACGACGGGGAGGGGACCGCGCGCCACCTCGGTGAGCTGTACGACAACACGTTCGGCAAGTACGAGGACGTCGACCCGGAGGACGTCGACCCCCGCCTGGAGCACCAGGACGCGAACGCGGTGTTCACGGCCGTCAACTGCGCGGACCGCGCCGACCCCGAGGACGTGGCGGCCTACCGGGACGCGGCCGACCGCGCGGCCGGGCTGTCCCCGCTGTTCGGCCCCGACCTGGTGTGGGAGCAGCTGCCGTGCGCGTACTGGCCGGAGAGCGAGGAGGCGCCCACGGGGATCACCGCCCCGGACGCCCCGCCGATCGTCGTCATCGGGACCGTCGGGGACCCCGCCACCCCCTACGCCTGGGCCGAGGAACTCGCGGACCAGCTGGAGACGGGCGTCCTGGTCACCTACGAAGGGGCGGGGCACACCCTGTACGGCAAGGAGCGCAGCCCCTGCGTGGACCGGCCCGTGGACGCCTACCTGCTGACGGGGGAGGCGCCGCGTTCCGGTCTCACCTGTCCGCGCGCCTGAGACGTGGACGGACGCCCGCAGACAAGACCGACTGTTTACCTCCCGAACGGAATGTTACCGTCCGTGATCGGAGTGTTCTCCGCTGAAATGGTGCGAAAGGCCCCGGCAGCGGCCGGTCGGCGCTGACGGGAACGGAGCCACGGTGCGGACAAGGCGCTGGTGTACGGGTGCTCTCGGGCGGTTCGGCGGAGCGGGAGCCGTCCTCGGGGCCGGGGGACTGGCGGTCCTGCTCGCGGTGACCACGGGTTCCGCGCGGCCGCCCGCCGACTCCTACGTGCCCCTTCCGTTCTACGGCCAGGACATCGCGTGGAGTCCGTGCTTCACGCAGGCGGAGCTGGACGCGGTCGACGCCGACGCGGGCGGGGGCACCCCGCCGTGGATGGCGCAGCTGGAGTGCGGCACCCTCACGGTCCCGGTCGACTACGGCAGCCCCGACGGGGAGACGGTCGGGATCGCGCTGGCCCGGAGGCCCGCGCACGGCCCGGAGTCGGAGCGCAGGGGATCGCTGGTGGTCGACTTCGGGGGGCCGGGGGTCTCGACGGTGGACGGCATGCGCAACCCCTTCCTGGGGGAGCGGGTGCAGGCCTCCTTCGACCTGGTGGGGTTCGACCCCCGCGGGGTCGGACGGAGCGGGGGCCTGGACTGCGACGGGTCGCGGGCGTGGGAGCGGGAGCTGGAACGCGTGGCCCCCGGGGACCCCGCGGCGAAGACCGCCGCCGACCTGCGCGGGCTGGGCGAGGCCGCCGAGGCCTACGGGCGCAGCTGCGCCGAGGCCGTCGGCGGGGAGTTCCTGTCGCGCATGGGCACCGTCAACGTGGTGCGCGACCTCGACGTCCTCCGCGACGCCCTCGGGGACGAGGGGCTGACGTACGTCGGCTACTCGTACGGCACCCACGTCGGGGCCCTGTACGCCGACATGTTCCCCGACCGGACGAGGGCGCTGGTCCTGGACGGGGTCGTGGACACGGCGCCCTCCAACGCCCGGCTCGCGGTGGAGGTCCAGGAGGCCTTCCAGGACTCCTGGGAGATGGTCGCCGAGCACTGCGCCCGGACCGTGGAGGGCTGCCCGTTCACGTCGGGCCGGGCCGCGGTGAAGGAGACGCCGGCCCTCCTGGAGCGGTTCGACCGGGACCGGCCGACCGTGCGGGGGCGGACCGTCACCGGCGAGATGCTGGCGGAGATGGTCGCCACGCAGCTCTACGACGAGTGGACCTGGGACTACCTGGCCGGGTTCTTCACGGACCTGGCCGAGGGGGACACCGGGTCCGAGACCTACCGGCGGTACCTGGAGTACATGTACGACCGCGCCTTCGGCGGGGAGGCGGACGAGGACGCGGACGCCTACACGGCCGTCATGTGCGCGGACCGGGACGACCCGGAGGACCTGAGCGCCTACCGGGAGGCCGTGGAGGCGGCCGAGCTGCGCGCCCCGCTGTTCGGCGGCGCGCCCGTGTGGGCGACGGCCTCGTGCGCGCGGTGGCCCCTCGCGGAGACCGGCGCCCAGGAGTTCACGGCGTCCGCCGCCCCGCCGATCGTGCTCGTCGGCAACGCGGGGGACCCCGCGACCCCCTACCGGTGGGCGCAGCGCATGCACGCCCGGCTGACGACCTCCGTCCTGGTCACCTACGAGGGCGGCGGCCACACCGTGTACGGCAGGGGCAAGAGCGCCTGCGTGGACGACCCCCTGGACGAGTACCTGATCAGCGGGAAGGTGCCCGAACACGGTCTGACCTGCCCTCAGGTCCTCGTCTAGGCCGCGCCCGCGGCCCGCCTGCCGCTCCCGCCCCGGGCGGGCCGTGGCACCGCCCTCCCCCGACGTCGTCCGGCGACCGGGACCCGGGCGGCGGCCCGTCCCCGGACGGACCGCCGGCGGCCGGGGCCCGGGCCCGGCGCGCCCGATGCCGGCGCGGGAGGGGGACCGCCCGCGCGAGCCGTTCCGACCACACGGAGGATGACCATGGCCGACCTGCCCAAGCAACTCGGACTGACCCCCTTCAAGGACGCCCTGCCCGTCCCGGCCGAGGCCGACCTGTCCGAGAAGGGCCCCGACGGGGTGGCCCAGGTGACGGTGAGGCTGAAGCGGACGAAGGTGAGCCTGCACTCGGAGCTGGACGTGCGGGGCGAGCCCGCCACCGAGGCGTTCGCCTACGACGGGACGGTCCCCGGGCCGACCTTCGACGTGGCCAGGGGCACGCGCATCCGTGTGATCTGGGAGAACGCGATCACGACCGGCGAGAAGTACCCCGTACGCCACGTCTGGGTGCCGCCGAGGCCGCCCGGTACCCCCTCCCGGCCGGGCAGCGAGGGCGCCGCGACCGCGACCGCCGTCGAGGCGATCCGTCCGTGGAGCGTCACCCACCAGCACGGCGGCTACACCGACGGGGGGAGCGACGGGTGGACGGACGACGCGGTCTACACGGGACGCGCCCAGCTCTCGGAGTACGCCAACGACCAGCCCGGCACCCTGCTCTGGTACCACGACCACGCGATGGGGATCACCCGGTGGAACGTCTTCGCCGGGCTGTTCGGGGCCTACATCCTGCGGGACGAGGACGACGAGGCGCTCACCCCCACCAGCGGCGCGGACGGCGGCACGGTCCATGAGGTCCCGCTCATCCTCGGCGACCGCAACCTGGAGACCACGGACGGCAGGCCGGGGAGCCCGCCCACCGCGCAGCTCCTGCACAAGGTGGTCGCCCTGGCGGACGGCCCGGCGACCGGTACGGGCAGCGACGGCGTGGATCCGGACGACCCCACCACCTGGCCGTCCACGCTCCCCTTCACCGGGCCCTACCAGACGGTCAACGGGAGGATCTGGCCGTACCTGGAGGTGGAGCGGCGCTGGTACCGCTTCCGGGTCCTCAACGGGGCCAACGCCCGCACCTACACGCTGCGCCTGTTCAAGGAGGACGACGGCGGCAACCTGACCGCGCCGACGCCCGAGGAGGTCCGCGGGGCGGTGCTCCAGGTCGGCACGGACAGCGGGAGGCTGGGCAGGCCCATCGACCTCCGGGGGCGGCTGACCATCTCCCCGGCCGAACGGGTCGACCTCCTCGTGGACTTCAAGAAGTTCGGGACGGAGGCGGGGAAGGCGTCCCGGCTGCGGCTGGTGATGGTCGACGACCAGGGGGACCCGAGCCGCGGCGAGCTCTTCCCCGCCGTCATGCAGTTCCGGGTCTCGGCGACCGGGGTCACGGACTCCTTCACGCCTCCGGCCGACCCCGCGCTCAAGGCCGGCTACGTGAGGGTGAGGCACGAGGACCACCCCCACCACGGCCACCGGATGGTGCTGATCACGCAGCCGGACGCGTTCGCGCACCCCAAGTTCCTGGAGCTGGAGCACGTGGCGGCGCCCGGTGACCACTCCCCGCACGCGGCGGGGGCGCACCCGGCGCACGCGGACGACGGCCACGCGGCGCACCCCGAGGGGGGCCACATCCGGATCCGCGACCACTCGGGACGCCTGCGCACCTACCGCAAGGCCGCCTCGACCTTCATGGACACGATCAACTTCGTGGTCCCGCTCGACGGGTGGGAGATGTGGAGCTTCCTCAACCTCGGGGGTCCCATGCACCCGATGCACATCCACCTCACCAGGTTCCAGGCGCTGCGCCGCGACACCTACGACGTCTCGGGCTTCGACCGGGTGAGCGAGACCACCCGGCACCCGCTCGCCTTCGCGGGAGCGGGCGTGGTCAACCCGGACGAGGAGGGGTGGAAGGACGTGATCCGGGTCGGGCCGGGGACGATGGTGAGCGTGATGGGCCGGTTCACGGGAGGGACGGGCCGGTACATGTACCACTGCCACCTGCTCGAACACGAGGACATGGGCATGATGCGCCCGTTCAACGTGGCGCCCCCGGAGATCGCCAGGTTCGGCCACACCATGGGCCACGGCGCCGCGGCGACGGCGGTCCGGATCGCCCGGGACGCGGCGGGCCCGGAGGAGCTCCCAAGGGAGGGCCCGCCCCGGGCCGCCGGGCGCGAACCGGGCAGGTCCGCCCGTGACCCGCGCCTCGTCGGAGGGGCCGAACCGCAGGCGCCGGACGCCGGGGCGGAGGGGTCGGAGGCCGAGCGGGGGTGAGGCCCGGCACCGCGGGCCGGGCCCCGCCGACCGGGCCCGTGCGGGGGGCGGACGCGTGTCGCGGGCCGGGGCGGGGGCGCCCTGTCACCGGCCCGGCCGCCCTCCCCGTCCCGCACGGCACCGCAGGCCGACGCCGCACGTCCCCGGGTGGGCGCTGTCCTGTCCCGCGTCCCCGGGTGGGCGCTGCCCCGCCCCGCGCCCGCCCCGTGCACGGGCGCCCCCGCCCCACGCCCCCGTACCGGCGCTCCGCCCGCCGCGGTCCGCGACCGGGCGCGTACACTCGGAGCATGGCCGGTACTCGCGCGTGTGGACAGGGTTCTCCCCTCGCCGCCCCGTGCCGTGCCCCCTCCGCCGTCACCGGCTCGACCTGCGCCGTGCCCGAGGCCCCCCGTACCGGGCTCCGGGCTCTCCACGGCCACGGCTAGCGACCTCCACCCGCGGTTCCGGCCGCCTCTCCACCGCGTCGTCCCCGTGGCCCCCGTGCGCCACGGTGCGCCACGCCCCACCCACACGGTGCGCCGCCCCCTGACCGGGAGCCGCGCCCGCCCCTCACCGGGCCCGCCACACCGCACCACCGCTCCCTGCTCCGCCGGCCCACGGCATCCCGTCGGCCGCGCCCACCGGTGCCGCCCGTGCGAACGGCGCGCGCCATGCTCGAAGGGAACCCCTCGTGAAGCTGAGCGAGCTGCTCGAAGGCCATGACCACCGGATCCTGCACGGCGACCCGGACATCCGGATCACCGCCGGCCCGTGCCTGGACGCCCACAGGGCGTCCCCGGGATCCCTGTTCGTCGCCGTGCCCGGACACGAGGGGGGCGGGGCCGAAGGCGTCGCGTCCGCCCTCGCCCGGGGCGCGGCGGCCGTCCTCGTCGAGACCGGGCCGCCGGACCCCTCGTCACGGTTCGCGCCCCAGGGCGCCTGCGTGGTCGAGGTGGCCGACGCCCGTGTCGCCGCGGCCCTCGTCTCCGCCCGCTACCACGGTCACCCGGGCCGGGGGATGGACGTGGTGGCGGTCACCGGGACCAACGGCAAGACCTCGGTGTCGTCCATGTACGAGTCGCTGCTGCGCATCTCCAAGGGAGCCCGGGTCGGTGTCATCGGCACCTCCGGCAGCCGCACCGGCGGCGACCCCGTCCCGATGCCGCGTTCGGTGCTGAGCACCCCCGAGGCCCCCGACCTCCAGTACATCCTGGGGCGCATGCGCGACAGGGGGACCCTCAGCGTGGTGCTGGAGGCCACGTCGATGGGCCTGCTCCACCACCGCGTGGAGGGCTCCTTCGTGGACGTCGGGATCTTCACCAACCTGACCCAGGACCACCTGGACGACCACGGCACCATGGACGACTACCGCGACGCCAAACTGCGCCTGTTCCAGGGCATGTGCCGCCACGCCGTGGTCAACGCCGACGACCCGGTCGGTGCGGCGATCCCCGCCATGATGCCCGGCGCGGTGACGACCTACGCCATCGACGCGGAGGCCGACTACCGGGCGACGGACCTGGAGGTCGACGCCTCGGGGACGCGCTTCGTCCTGCACCACGGCGGCCGCAGGTACCCGGCGGCCATCCCGGTGCCGGGCCGCTTCTCGGTGTCCAACGCGCTCGCGGCCCTGGCCGCCTGCCACTGGTTCGGCCACGAACTGGGCGCCCTCGTGGACGCGCTCGAACGCATGCCGCAGATCCCGGGCCGGTTCGAGCGCTTCGAGGCCCCGCACGGGGTGTCCGTGGTCGTCGACTACGCCCACTCGCCGGACTCGCTGGACAAGGTCCTCCGGACGATCCGCGGGTTCGCCCGGGGGCGGGTCCTCACCGTCTTCGGCTGCGGGGGCGACCGCGACACGACCAAGCGCGCGCGGATGGGGGAGATCGCGGGAACCCATTCCGACCTGTGCTTCCTGACATCGGACAACCCGAGGTGGGAGGACCCTGAGGCGATCATGGACCAGGTCGCCCCGGGACTCACGGGGACGGGCACCCCGTACGAACGGGACGGGGACCGCCGTGCGGCCATCTCCGCCGCCCTGGCCTCGGCCGGTCCGGGGGACGTCGTCCTGCTCGCCGGCAAGGGCAGCGAGCCGTACCAGATCGTCGGCGGCGAAATGCTCCCCTTCGACGACATGGCGACCGTCCGCGAGCTCTCCCGGGCCCGGCCCGCGGTGCACTCGGGGGCGTGAGGGGAGGCGGCCCCGGGAGCGCGGCGACGGGGTCGCGACCGCCCCGCGCCCGGCCGCCGGGGAGGCCGCCCCGCGTGGCGGGGGAGCGCCCCTCCGCGGCCGGCGTGACAGGCGCCGCCTCCCACGCGGTGTGAGGGCCCGGGCTCCCGGGCGGCGGGAGGACTCGCGGCCGCGGGCTTGACCTTGCGGTTACCGCAACCCCGAGACTGGCGGCATGAGCCTGTCCATCAAGGAATTCAGCGAGATGAGCGACCTGTCCCCGCAGACGCTGCGCTTCTACCACTCCGAGGGGCTGCTGGTCCCCGCCGAGGTCGACGGGGAGACCGGGTACCGCTACTACTCCATCGAGCAGGTCGCGACCGCCGTGCTGGTCACGGCGCTGCGCGGCGCCGGTATGAGCGTCAAGGACGTCCGCCGCGCCCTGGAGGCCCCCGACACCGCCGCCGCACTGCTGGAGGAGCACACCGGGGCCCTGCACCGCCGGCGCCGGGCCGAGGACGAGGCGATCGCCACCGCCCGCGCACTCCTCACCGCCCCGCCCGCGGTCCGGCGCGGGGAGGCGCCGGGGACGACGGTCCTGTCGAGGACCGTTCCCCCGGTCGCCGTGGAGCGGCGAGCGGGCCGACCCGACCAGTACGACTGGGACGCGGTCACCGGAGCCGTCACGGCCACGGTGGCGGAGCTCGGCGCCCTGGCCGCCGAACACGGCGCCGCCGTCACGGGCGCCCCCTGGTTCACCTGGTCCGGGGAGACCGCCGAGCAGAGGGAGAGGGCACTCACCCCGGAGGGCCCGCACTGGGTGGCCAAGGTCCCGGTCGCCGCGGGGGCCGAGGCGCTGGCGGCCCTGGCCGGGGAGGTCGAGGTGCAGGACTTCGAGGCCCGTGAGGAGCTGTCCATCCGGCTCCCGGGCCGGAACTCGACGCCCAAGTACGCCATGGCCCACCTCCAGCTGCTGGCGCACACCCCGGAGGGCCTCTTCCCCGACCACTCGGGCATGCGCCACATCCTGCACGGGGACGGGACGGAGACCGCCGTGCGCCTGCGCCCGCTCGGCGGGGCCGGGGACGCCGACTGAGCCACGCGGCCGGGGCGCGGGGAGGGGTCCGCACGCGGTGCCCGGACCCCGCCGTGCCCGCGCTCCCGTGTCCGGCGCCCCCTCAGGCGCGTGTGCGGGCGTCCCCGGGGGTCCCCGCATCCGGACCGGACGGCTCGGGCACGCCGGACAGACCGTCGATGCTGGTGGCGTTGCGTGTCCGCCAGTAGTCGGTGAAGTAGGAGGGATCGCGGCGTTCGTGGTGGCGGTCCAGCAGGTCGCGGTCGCCGCGCACGTCCATCAGGGGGACGGAGAAGCCGCACGAGTCGGAGACGCGGTGGACGTCGACCACGATGATCGCCCGCTGCCCGAGGGTGCGCTCCTTGGGGAAATGGGAGCGAAGCTCCTCGAACCCGGCCCCGGCGGGCAGGACGGCACGTCCCCGGCCGTGGAGGCGGACGATGTTCGGCGGTCCGTCGAAGGCACAGAACATCAGCACGATGCGGCCGTTCTCCCGCAGGTGGGCGATGGTCTCGGTACCCGACCCCGTGTAGTCGAGGTAGGCCACCCGGTGCTCGTCGAGCACGGCGAAGGTGCCGTCCATGCCCTTGGGGGAGACGTTGACGTGGCCCTCCGCGCCCAGGGGCGCCGTGCCGACGAAGAACACCGGCTGGTCGAGGAGGAACCGGGTCAGCCGGGGGCCGATGGTGTCGTGGATGTTCGCCATGGCGGCCATTCTGGCAGGAGGGGGCGCCGCTGCCCGGGGAGGGACCGGCCGGATGCGGCCACGGGGCGTCCCCCGGCCGCCGCCGCGGCCGGCACCGGGGCCGGACACGCGGGCGCCCCGGCCGGTTCCGGCCGGGGCGCCCGCACGCGCCGTCTCGCGCTACAGCTCGGAGGCCGCGGCCTCGTCCACCCAGAACACGGTCCTCTCCGCGCCGCGGGCGCCGGCCACCGGGGCCTCGTCCACGCTGCCCCCGGCCAGCCCCAGGCGCACCGCCTCGGCCTTGCCCTCGCCCGAGGCCAGCACCCACACCTCGCGGGCCGCGCGGATGGACGGCAGCGTCAGCGTCACCCGCTCCGCCGGCGGCTTGGGCGAGTCGCGCACCGCGGCGACGGACGCCTCGTCCTCGCGCACCCCCGACAGCCCGGGGAACAGCGAGGCCACGTGGGCGTCGGGGCCGACCCCCAGCAGGCACGCGTCGAACACGGGCACGGGTCCCTCCCCGCGCGCCGCCACCGCCAGCTCCCGGCCGTAGCGGGTCGCCGCGTGCTCCACCTGGCCCCCGTCCAGCCCGTCGGAGGCGGGGATCGGGTGCACCTGGTGGCTCGGTACGGAGATCGAGTCGATCAGCGCCGCGCACGCCTGGGTCTCGTTGCGCTCGGGGTCCTTGTCCGGCAGGTAGCGCTCGTCCCCCCACCACAGGTGGACGTGGGCCCAGCTGATCCCGGCCTCGTTGGCGTGGTCGCGCACCGCCTCCAGGGCGCGGATGCCGATCCCGCCCCCGGTCAGGACCAGGTGGAAGTCACGCTTGTCCGCCTCGGCCTGGACGATCATGTTGACCAGCTTCAACGCGACGCTGTCGGCCAGCCCCGCGGCGTCCGCGTGGCGGACGATCTCCGGTTCGCTCATCCTCGTGCTCCGCTCTCCGCGAGCAGCGGACCCAGGTGGTGGGCCGCGCTCTCGTAGGTCTCGTCGGCGTCCAGGCGGCGCAGCTCCTCGGCGAGCGCCAGTGCTGCGCCGCGCCGTGCCAGCGCCACCGTCTGGTCCGGCTGCCCGAACCGGGACAGCGTGGCCACCCTGCCGTCCACCCGGGAGACCGCGATGTCCCCCTCCGAGGTGGTCAGCCTGACCTCGGTCAGCCCGGGGCCGTGGGAGACGGCCCGTTCCACGGGCGCCTCCAGCCGGTCCGACAGCCACGCCGCCAGCAGTTCGGCGCTCGGGTAGTGCGCCTCGGCCGTCACCCTCGCCGAGTTCACCCACCCGCACGGCTGGTCCATGGCACTGGCCAGGAGCGAGCGCCACGGCGTCAGCCGGGTCCAGGTCAGGTCCGTGTCGCCCGGACGGTAGTGGGCCACCCGTTCCACGAGGTCCCGCAACGGGTCGGGGGCGCGCAGCGCGTCGGTGATGCGGCGCTGGGCCAGGCGGCCCACGGGGTCGGCGGCCGGGTTGAGGGGGCCCGCGCCCGGCCACCACGCCACCACGGGGGCGTCGGGGACCAGCAGCGGGGTGACCACCGAGTCCGCGTGCTCGCCGAGCGGACCGTACAGCCGGAGCAGTACGGCCTCGCCCGGCCCGGAGGTGCCGGGTCTGCGGATCTCGGCGTCGATGGCGGGTTCGGCGTCGGGGTCGCGCCGGATCAGGGCCACCACACGCGAGGGGTGCTCGCGGCCCGCCTCGGTGGCGGCGCGCACGGCGTCGTAGTGGTCGGCCTCGTCGGTGACGATGACCAGGGTCAGCACCATGTTCATGGCGCCGCCGCCGACGCTGAGCCGCTCGGACATGAGCGCCTCGGTGATCTGCGACGTCGTGGTGCGCGGCAGATAGAGCGTCATGGGTTCCTCCCCGCGTGGTCGTGGCTGGTCACGGGCGCCGCCACTGGCGGCCGTCCCTGGCGAGCAGGTTCTCGGCGGACTCCGGGCCCCAGGTGCCCGAGCCGTACTGCTCGGGCCGGCCCGACTCGGCCCAGTACTCCTCGACCGGGTCGAGGATGCGCCAGGAGAGCTCGACCTCCTCCTGCCGCGGGAAGAGGGGCGGGTCGCCGATGAGCACGTCCAGGATGAGCCGCTCGTACGCCTCGGGGCTGGCCTCGGTGAAGGACTGCCCGTACGTGAAGTCCATGCTCACGTCACGGACCTCCATGCTCGCGCCCGGCACCTTGGAGCCGAACCGCAGCGTGACGCCCTCGTCCGGCTGGATGCGCAGCACCAGGGCGTTCTGCCCCAGTTCGCTGACGTCGGTGCGCGGGAACATCTGCTGCGGGGCGGCCTGGAACACCAGGGCCACCTCCGTCACCCGCCGGCCCAGCCGCTTGCCGGTGCGCAGGTAGAACGGCACCCCCGACCAGCGGCGGGTGTCCACCGCCAGCTTCAGCGCCGCGTAGGTCTCGGTCACGGAGTCGGAGGGGATGCCCTCCTCCTCCAGGTAGCCCCGCACCGCCGCGCCGCCCTGCCATCCCGCGGCGTACTGGCCGCGGGCGGTCCCGGTCCCCAGGTCCTCCGGCAGCGACACCGAGGCCAGGACCTTCTCCTTCTCGGCGCGGATCGCGTCCGCGCTGTAGGAGATCGGCTCCTCCATGGCGACGAGGGCCAGGAGCTGCAGGAGGTGGTTCTGGATGACGTCGCGGGCCGCGCCGATCCCGTCGTAGTAGCCCGCGCGTCCTCCCACGCCGATGTCCTCGGCCATGGTGATCTGCACGTGGTCCACGTAGCTGCGGTTCCACAGGGGCTCGAACAGGGTGTTGGCGAAGCGCAGCGCCAGGATGTTCTGGACCGTCTCCTTGCCCAGGTAGTGGTCGATGCGGAACACCGACGACGGCGGGAACACGTCGTCCACCACCGCGTTGAGCTCCTGCGCGCTCTCCAGGTCGTGGCCGAACGGCTTCTCGATCACCACCCGGCGCCAGGGGGTGACCCGCAGGCCGCCCCCGCCCGCGGGCCCGTCGTCCTCGCCGGGCTCGGCCAGGCCGGACCGCTTGAGCTGCTTGACCACCGTCGGGAACAGCTTGGGCGGCAGCGAGAGGTAGAACGCGTAGTTCCCGCCCGTGCCGCGCACCTCGTCGAGCTCGCGCACGGTCTCCGCCAGGCGGTCGAACGCGTCGTCGTCGTCCAGGTCGCCCTGAACGAACCGGACGCCCTCGCTGAGCTGGCGCCACACGTCCTCGCGGAACGGCGTGCGCGCGTACTTGCGCACCGCCTCGTGCGCCTGCTCGGCGAAGTCCTGGTCCTCCCAGTCGCGGCGGGCGAACCCCACCAGGCCGAAGCCCGGCGGCAGCATCCCCCGGTTGGCGAGGTCGTAGATCGCGGGCAGGAGCTTCTTCCTGGCCAGGTCGCCCGTGACGCCGAACAGCACCAGCACGCTGGGGCCGGCGATGCGGGGCAGTCTGCGGTCCAGGGCGTTGCGGAGCGGGTTGGGTACCGCTCCGGGCATCACCGGTTCTTTCACAGGTCTCTTCCTTCTGAGAGCGGCCGGTGGGCGGTGGCCGGCCGCCCGCGCACACGCCTCGGGGGCGCGGGCGCGGGCGGCGACGGGGACCGGATCGGGGGTCCCTCCCGGGCCCGCGGCCCGGGAGGGGGCGCCTCAGGCCGAGGCGGCCAGCTTCTCGGAGAGGCCCTTGAGCAGGCTCTCCCACGAGGCGACGAACTTGGCGACGCCGTCCGTCTCCAGGTGGCCGAACACCTCGGTCAGGTTCACGCCCGCGGCCTCCAGGGCGGCGAAGTCGGCGTGGGCCTGCGCGTAGCTGCCGAGCACGGTGTTGCCCGCGACCACCGCGTGGTCGCCGACGGCGTCCAGGGTGGCCTGCGGCATCGTGTTGACGGTGTCGCGCGCGACCAGCCCGGTGACGTAGAGGGTGTCCTCGTAGGCGGGGTCCTTCACGCCGGTGGAGGCCCACAGCGGGCGCTGGGGCTTGGCGCCGAGCGCCTCCAGGGCCTTCCACTCCTTGCCCTCGAACACCTGCTCGTAGGCCTGGTAGGCCAGGCGGGCGTTGGCGAGCGCGGCGCGGCCGAGGAGGGCCGTGGCCTCCTCGGTGCCGATCGCCCGCAGCCGCTTGTCCACCTCGGCGTCCACGCGGCTGACGAAGAACGAGGCCACGGACTGGATCCGGGAGAGGTCGTGGCCGTTGGCGCGGGCCAGCTCCATGCCCTCCAGGAACGCGTCCATCACCTGGCGGTAGCGCTCCAGGGAGAAGATCAGCGTGACGTTGACGCTGATGCCCAGCCCCAGCACGCGGGTGATGGCGGGCAGGCCCTCCGCGGTCGCGGGGATCTTGATCATCAGGTTGGGCCGGTCGACCAGCCACCACAGGGCCTTGGCCTCGGCGACCGTGCGCTCGGTCTCCATGGCCATGCGCGGGTCCACCTCCAGGGAGACCCGGCCGTCGACGCGGTCGGTGGCGTCGTACACCGGGCGGAGGGTGTCCGCCGCCCAGCGGATGTCGTAGGCGGTGAGCAGGCGCACGGCCTCCTCGACCGAGACGCCGCGCGCGGCGAGCTCGCTCACCTGCTCGTCGTAGGCGTCGCCCTCGGCCAGCGCCTTGTCGAAGATGCTCGGGTTGGACGTGACGCCGACGACCTTGTGGGTCGACATCAGCTCTGTCAGGTTGCCCGTCCGCAGCCGTGTGCGGCTGATGTCGTCCAGCCAGACGGACACGCCTGCCTCGGACAGGTCCTCGAGTGGGTTGCTCATGGTGTTCGCGCCTTCCTCACGGGCGTTGCCGCCCTCTCGCACAAGGGGAGCGGGTCCCGCCGGTCGACGGCGGGACCCGCGCTGTCAGCGTCCGGCCCTGGCGGCGCTCTTGCGAGCCGCCTCCACGACGGCCTCGGTGGTGAAGCCGAACTTCTCGTACAGGGTCTGGTACGGGGCGGAGGCGCCGAAGTGCTCCAGGCTCACCGACTCGCCGGCGTCGCCGACGTAGGAGCGCCAGCCCATGGCGATGCCGGCCTCGACGGACACGCGGGCGCGCACCGACGACGGCAGCACGCTCTCGCGGTACTCCTCGCTCTGGTCCTCGAACCACTCCACGCACGTCATGGACACGACGCGGGTGGGCGTTCCGGCCTCCTCCAGGACCTTGCGGGCCTCCACGGCGATCTGCACCTCGCTGCCGGTCGCCAGCAGGATGACCTCCGGGGAGCCGCCGGTCGCCTCGGCCAGCACGTAGCCGCCCTTGACGGCCTCCTCGGCCGGGGCGTACTCGGACCGGTCCAGGACGGGCACGTTCTGCCGGGTCAGGGCGAGCGCGGCCGGGCGGCCGGAGTTCTCCATGACCGCGCGCCACACGACGGCCGTCTCGTTGGCGTCGGCCGGGCGGATCACGTCGAGGCCGGGGATGGCGCGCAGCGCCCACAGGTGCTCGACCGGCTGGTGGGTGGGGCCGTCCTCGCCCAGGCCGATGGAGTCGTGCGTCCACACGTAGGTGACCGACAGCTTCATCAGCGCGGCGAGGCGGACGGCCGGGCGCATGTAGTCGCTGAACACCAGGAAGGTGCCGCCGTAGGGGCGGGTCGGGCCGTGCAGCGCCATGCCGTTGAGGATCGAGCCCATGCCGTGCTCGCGGATGCCGAAGTGCAGCACGCGCCCGTACGGGTTGCCGGGGAACTTGCTGCTGGCCCGCTCGAACGGCAGGAAGGACGGCTCGCCCTTGGGCGTGGTGTTGTTGGACCCGGCCAGGTCGGCGGAGCCGCCCCACAGCTCCGGGAGCACCGGGGCCAGGGCCGAGAGCACGTCACCGCTGGCCTTGCGGGTGGCGACGCCCTTCTCGCTGGGCTCGTACGTGGGCAGTGCCTCCTCCCAGCCGTCGGGGAGCTTGCCCGCGGCGAGGCGGTCGAACAGCTCGGCGCGCTCGCCCGCGCCCTGGTGCCACGCGTCGAAGGCCGTCTGCCACTCGGCGCGGGCCTCGCCGCCCCGCTCCAGGGCCTTGCGGGTGTGCGCGATGACGTCGTCCTGGACCCCGAACGGCTCGTCCGGCAGGCCGAGGATGCGCTTGGTGGCGGAGATCTCGTCGGTGCCCATGGCGGCGCCGTGGACCGCGCCGGTGTTCTGCGCGTTGGGCGCGGGCCAGCCGATGACGGTGCGCAGCTTGATGAAGGTCGGACGGTCGGTCTCGGCCTTGCCGCGCAGGATCGCCTGGTAGAGGGCGTCGATGTCCTCCACGTACGAGCCGGTGGAGGTCCAGTCGACCTCCTCCACGTGCCACCCGTAGGCGCGGTAGCGCGCGGCCACGTCCTCGGAGTGGGCGATACGGGTGTCGTCCTCGATGGAGATCTGGTTGTCGTCCCAGATCATGATGAGGTTGCCCAGGTTCTGGGTGGCGGCCAGGGCGCTCGCCTCGTGGCTCACGCCCTCCTGGACGTCGCCGTCGGAGCAGAACGCGTAGACGTGGTGGTCGAACGGGCTCGCGCCCGGGCCGGCGTCGGGGTTGAACAGGCCGCGCTCGCGGCGGGCCGCCATCGCCATGCCGACGGCGTTGCCCACGCCCTGGCCCAGCGGGCCGGTGGTGGTCTCCACGCCGGCGGTGTGGCCGACCTCGGGGTGGCCCGGGGTCAGGCTGTCCCACTGGCGCAGGGACTTGAGGTCGTCCAGCTCCAGCCCGTATCCGGCGAGGTAGAGCTGGATGTACAGGGTGAGGCTGGAGTGGCCGATCGACAGGACGAACCGGTCCCGGCCGACCCAGTCGGGCGCGGCGGGGTCGTGGCGCATGACCTTCTGGAACAGCAGGTACGCGGCGGGAGCCAGGCTCATCGCGGTGCCGGGGTGTCCGTTACCCGACTTCTCTACCGCGTCCATCGCCAGCGCCCTGACCGTGTCGACGGCGCGGAGGTCGAGGTCCGACCACTCCAGGGATTGCGGGGTGTGGGCGTTCACGGACTTTCGTTCTCCTTCTCGGGCACCCCTCGTGCCCGGTCTGCGGGCTGGGTGCGTCGGTTGCGTTGGTCGTCGGCGGCGCCGGGCACCCCGGGACGGCCCGCCGGAGGGACGGGGCCGTGAGGGGTGCGGGAGGGCGGGCCGCGCTGCGGTTGTCAAGGCGCGGACGCGTCATCGGTGCCCCCGGCGACGGCCGCCGCGGCCGGGAGACCACGACAGGTTCGGCCGTGTTCGAGCCTATCGTCCGCGCCCCGGGATGTCGTTGCCCGACACCTCTCATTACCGAGTGGTAGCTCCGCTGGTCCGGGGGTGCGCGGGCCGTGAGCCGCGGGAGGCCCGTGCCCGGGGGACCCCGGCGCGTGGCAGGCTGGATGAGCGACGGGGCGTGTGCGACCCTTCTGTACACCCGGCGGCCCGTGTGCGATCCGCGGAGCCGGGACCAGGGCCTTTCGTTGTGAGGGGGCTGGTCCACGGTCCCCGCGAGGAAGTACTACAGTATGTCGTTGACGGGGTTTTCGCCGTTCCTGACGCTTTGTCGGTCCGCTCGGCCCCGCGTGGCGAGCAGTGTCGAAATCCCGAGAGTTGTCGAGGTATCCGCGTGTCTGAAACCGAGCCGGTACCCCCCGTGGGGACGCGAGCGAGCCGTCCGGCCGTGAGGGCGCGGCACTGATGGCGCTCACGAACCGCGTACCGGGCACCACCCCCGACGGCCACGAACCCGGGGCCCCCCGCAGGGCCACCACGGGCGAGTACGTCAAGGCCTACGTGGCGCTCTCCAAGCCCCGCGTCATCGAACTCCTCCTCATCACCACCATCCCGGTGATGTTCGTCGCCGCCGGAGGCGTGCCACCGCTGTGGACCGCGGTCGCCACCCTCCTCTTCGGCACGATGTCTGCGGCCAGCGCGAACGCGATGAACTGCTACATCGACCGCGACATCGACCGTGAGATGCGTCGCACCAGGCAGCGTCCCGGCGCGATGGACCTGGTGACCCCCCGGGGCGCCCTCACCTACGGGCTGGTGCTCGCGGTCGGCTCCACGGTCGGGTTCGCGCTCCTCGTGAACCTGCTGTCGGCCGCGCTGTCGGTCTTCGCGATCCTGTTCTACATCTTCGTCTACACGCTGCTCCTCAAGCGGCGCACGGCCCAGAACGTCGTCTGGGGCGGCATCGCCGGGTGCATGCCGGTGCTGATCGGCTGGGCGGCCGTCACCGACAGCCTCGACTGGGCGCCGTTCGTCCTGTTCCTGGTCGTGTTCTTCTGGACGCCGCCGCACACGTGGACGCTGGCCATGCGCTACCGGGAGGACTACGCGCAGGCCAAGGTGCCGATGCTGCCCGTGGTCGCCAGCGACCGCCGGGTCCTGCTGGAGTGCGTGCTCTACAGCTGGGCCACCGCCGTCGTGTCGGTCGTCTTCTGGCCCGTCGCCGGCACCACCTGGTTCTACGGCGCGGTCGCCGTCGCCCTCGGCGCGCTGCTGGTGTTCCAGGCGCACCGCCTGCTCAGCCGCTCCCGGGCGGGCGTCACCGGCGCCCAGCTCAAGACGATGGGCTTCTTCCACCTGTCCAACGCCTACCTGGCGCTGCTGTTCGTGGCGGTCACCGTCGACCCGCTGATCGCGAACGCGCTGGGCTGACCCCCGCCGACGCACACGTGGCGCCGTCCCCTCGGGGCGGCGCCACCGTGCTGTCCGCCGCCCGCGGCCCCGCGCGTGCGGGGGCGGGCTGAGGTCGAGCAGGATCCGGTCGGGGCCGGTCTCGCGGGCCCCGACCTCGCGGCCCCGCGCGTGCGCGGCGGCGGTGACCCGCGGTGGACGGGAACGCCACCCTTCGTGGCGGAGAAGGCGCCTACGGCGACTGTGTCCCGTGTTGTCACCGGTCACCGCTATAACCTCACCATGGCAACGACTTCCCCACCCCCTGCCGCCGACCCGGTCTGGACCGACGGCCCGGACGGCTACGCGCTCGCCCTCGACGGCGCCTCCCTCGTGTGCCGCAACGCCAGGGGCCGCAGGCTCAAGACCGTCCCCAAGAAGGTGCGCGAGTCCGCCGAGGCCGAACACCTCCGCGGCGTCCTGCTCCGGCTCGAACGCCACGAGCGCGAGTGCGTCGAACGGGTCGAGTCCTGGCTCCTGGGCTCCCTCCCCGTGCCCGCCTCCGTGATCGCCCGCGTGTGGGCCGACCCCGCCTGGAGGGAGCTGCTCACCGACCTCTTCGTCGTCCCGGCCGGGGGCGGCGACGGCGGCTTCCTGCGGGGCGTGGACGACCGGGGCCGGATCGGCGTCCTCGACCTGGACGCCGAGAGCGTCTGGCTGGACGCCGACCGGGTCGTCCCGGTCCACCCCGTCCTCGTCGAGGACCTGGAGGACGTCCGCGAGTTCGCCCTCGAACTCGGCATCACCCAGCGCCTGCCGCAGCTCACCCGCGCGATCCACCGCAAGCCCGACGCCGTCGAGGCCGGAGCCACCGCGGTCGAGGACTACTCCGGCGGGGAGTTCGACCAGCTGCGCCACGCCACCGGCCGCGCCCAGCGGTACGGGTTCACGGTCCGCGGGGGCTACGCCGTCTGCCGCGTCACGGAGCGGGGGCGCCCGGTCCAGGCCCGCTACTGGATCGGCTCCGACGCGCCCGACTACGGGACCGAGACCGGCCGGCTCCTGTGGGTCGACGACGCCGAGCGCCCCCTCCGGCTCGGCGACGTGGGACCCATCGCCTGGTCGGAGGGCATCCGCATGGCCGAGCTGATCCACGCGGGCCGCAGGAACACCGAAGAGGAGACGACGCAGTCGTGACCACCACCCCCGGCACCGGCCTCCTCGAGGCGGGCCTCGCCCCCCTGGACACCCCGGCCGACGGCGCCGCCGACACCGTCCGCGCCCGCGCCTACACCCACCCGATGCTGGGCGGGCGCACCGTCGTGCGGCTCGTCCCCGACACCCTCGCCCCCGCCGAGGACGCGGCCCTGGACTTCCTCGGCTTCGCCGTGGAGGAGGCCTCCGAGCCCCTGGCGCTGGCCCGCCCGCGCGGCCTCGGCTACCCCGAGTGGGCACTGGTCAACGACCCGGAGCGCCGCGCCGAGGCGCTCGCCCTGGTCCGCCCCATGGAACGCGCGGCCCGCCTGGCCGCGAACCGCCCCGGCCCGGCCTCCGACGAGTTCGCGCGCATCGCCGAGGGCGTGCCCCTGCACCACCTGCCCTCCTACTGGGAGCAGGCGGGCCGCGCGTTCGTCGCGGCGGACAACGCGCGCACCGCCGCCGTCATGTTCGGCCGCGCCCGCGAGGCCGAACGCGTCTACAGCCTGCCCGTGGACGAGGCGACCCGCCGGGAGGCCTTCCTGGAGTTCGCCTTCGCCGGCGCACTCACGGTCAAGGCCCTGGCCGGGCACGCCGCCGAACTCGCCGCGCGCTACGAGCCCGCCCGCGCCTACGCGGAGTTCCGCGAGCTCAGCATCCGCCGGACCCTGGGCGGGCTCCCGCCCTGGACCGGCCTGCCCAAGCAGATCCGCTCCCTCGCCGGGGCCGCCGGGCTCGACCCGGCCGAGGAGGAGGTCGCCGTCCTGCGGGAGCTCCTGACCGTGCCCGCCACGTCCTCGGCCCCGGAGGGCTTCTGGAAGGCGGCGCGGCCGGGCCTGGTCGCCCTGGGCCGCTCCGACGAGGACGCCGCCCGCGCCCTGCTCGGCCTCTTCGTCTCCGGCGGGGCCGCGTTCCAGCAGTGGTGGCTGCAGATGCTCGACGACGCCGGGGCCGTCGACCTCCTCGCCGACCCGGCCCGGCCGGTCCCCGGAGGCGCCGCGGCCTGGTTCTCCCGGATGGTCTCCCACTGCCGGGGCTGGCGGCGGAGCGTGCCGGACCGCCTCCTGGAACTGGTGCCGCGCCTCGCCGACCGCCTCCGTGCCGACGGCGACCCGGTCGGCCTCGGAGGGCGCGGCAGCCGGTTCCGCGGCGAGGTCTCCCCGGTGCTGCTCGACATGTGCCTCGAACTGGGCGTGCCCGTGCTCCCGCCGGGGGAGGCCGCACTGGACCTGGAGTCCTGGGTGGTCGACCGGAGCGGAGCCCCCCGGCGCGACCTCGCCCACGTGCGGGCCGACCCCGTGTGGGAACCCGTGCTCGCCGCCTCCGCCACCGGGTACGGCCGGCGCCACGGCCGGGTCCTGGACGAGCTGCTGCCCTACGAGTACCTGCACCCCTACGTGGACCGGCGGCTCGGAGAGCTGGTCGGCGCCATGGGCGGGACGGCCCTGGCCCAGCTCGGCCTCCACCTGGAGCAGCTCAGGTCCGAGGTCGGGGGCGACGCCTTCCGGGCCTTCCCCGACCGCCTCGCCCAGCTGGAGTCCGTCGACGTCGCCGGGGCGCTCGCCGTGACCCTGCGTGCCGGGATCGTCGGCGAGTACGCCTGGGAGGCGCTGGAGGAGGCCGCCCGGGAGCTCGGCGCGACCGGCAACGGCAAGGGTCCCGGGATCACCGGCACCGCCAGCTGGCCCGTCCTCACCCTGGCCTCCGCCGCCAAGGTGATCGCGGTCGGGCCGCGCGGCCGGGTAGCCGAGCACGTGCCCCGCCTGCCGGCCGGGGCCGGGGACGTCCGGGCCGTGTACGCCGACGGGGCCTTCCTCGTCGTCTACCGGGCCGACCGCGAGAACCGCGGCTACTGGACCACCGACCCCGACACCGTGCTCACGTTCTCCGGCTACGACTCCGCCGTGTACTCCTGGGGGTCGCGCGGCGGGAGCCCGGGGGTCGCCCAGCTCACCGCGGACGGCGCCCGCATGGGCGGCCACCGCGCCGTCCGGGCCGGCGACGACCCCGGCAGGGCCGACCGCCACGTGCTCGGCGACGGCCGCACCCACTGGGTGCTGGACCGCGGCCGGCTGCACGAGACGGACCCCGCCACCGGGGACCGGGGCCGCAGGAGCCTGCCCGCCTTCCTGGAGGAGCAGCCCCTCGCCGAGGGGGAGCGGCTGCTCCTGCACGCCTGCACGCTGGGCCCCCTGGAGGAGCCCACGGAGGGATCCCCCCTCGGAGGGGCCGACGGGGTCGCCGGGTTCGCGGTCGTCGGGCTCGGCCGCCGCGCGGGACACACCGCGTTCCGGATCACCGCCCCCGACGGGCGCTCCGCCGAGGTGCGCGTCCCGGACGGGAGGGGGCGCCACTCCTACGCCTCCGCCGCCCCGGCCGCCCTCTTCACCGCCCCGGGCGGCGCCACCCACGCACTCAGCGGCGCCGGGGGCGCCACCCTCCTGGCGGCGGACGGCTCCGGGCAGATCTGGAGCTGCCACACGGGCACCGCCTGCGAGTGCACCGCCAAGTGGGGCGTCCCCTACCTCCCCGAACCCGTGTTCTGGCACTTCATGACGGCGAGGGACCCCCGCTCTTCCGCCCTCCTGCGCCGCGTGTCCGCCGCCGACCTGGGCCCGCTGCTGGACGCGGCCGGGACGGAGCGGCGCGCCAACAGGACGGCGGACATCGAGCTCACCCCGAAGGCGGCCGGGGCACTGCTCTCCGCGGACGGGGCCGCCCCCGACGAGAGCCTGGTCCGGAACGTCACCGGGTTCGCGTACTCGGCCGCCGGGCTCCGGGCGGAGCTGGGCGACTACCTCGCCGGGATCCGCCGGACCGTGGAGAGCGTGCCGGGGAGGCCCGAGTCGGAGCCCCTGGCCCGCGGCCTGTACCGCTTCCTCCCCGCCCTGGGCAGGGACGACCACGACGCCAGGGTCCACCTGGAGGCCACCTCCCGGTTCCTGCGGGGGGAGGCCGACGCGGGGGAGCTCGCGGACCGGCCCCGCACCAGCGCGGACTGGAGCCTCCTCCTCGGACGGATCGGCGCCCTGGCCTGGCAGTCCGCCCTGCCCGCCGTCGGCGAGGACGAACGGTCAGCCCTGCTGGACTTCCTGCGGAGGTGGTCGGGGACCCTCTTCGCCGACCGCGCCGCGACCGTGGAGACGGGGAAGGTCGTCGGCGGGGAGGAGTTCACGCCCCTGGCGGGGGAGGGGATCCGCCGCACCGACACGGGGGCCCGTTCCAGCGTCCCCGGCGCGGAAAACCGCTCCGAGCGCGGCACCGTGCACACCTTCGTGGAGGCCCGCACGGGCGGAACCCCGCCCGAGGAGTCCCCCGGGGCCGGGTACGAGCGCCGCCGGGCCGACCTGGCCTGGGGCGACGCCGACCAGCTCACCGCGTTCACCGCCGCCGTCGCCGACCGGGGCCCGATCCCCTGGGACCCCGGCGCCGCCGAGGCCCTGGCCGGGGACACCGGGCTGATCCCGGAGGCCGCGGAACTGCTGCTGCGCGCCCCGTGGAGGGTCGGCGCGGGCGCGGTTCCCGACCTGGACCGGCGCGAGCTGGGACTGTCGGCGGTCGGCGCCCGGTTCGCCGCGGAGGAGTTCGCCGGCGTCACCGTGCAGGACGTGCTCGACCTGTACCGCGAGGCCCTGCCCGGAACCCCGGAGGGCATCGCCGCCCTGTGGGAGCCGGGAGGCGTGTCCGGGGTCGCCGAACGCGTCGCCCGGGCGTGGAACGCCCGCTTCGGACGCCGGTTCGCCCTGCCGGAGTCCACCCTGACGGCGTTCGGGGCGTCGGGGCTGGACCGGGTCGGACTCCAGCGGCTGCGCCTCCTCGCCGACCACACGGGTGAGCCGGCCCTGAACCGCGACGTCGTCTCACGGCTCCGGCTGTCCAAGAGCCACTACCACGACTACACGGAACTCCTCCACACCACGGTGGAGGCGGGGCGGCTGACCGCCGTCCTCGTCGACCTCGCCCACCTCGTCCCGTGGGCCTGCAACGAGCTCCCCGCGGGGGACCCGGTGCGCGAGGGCGTCCCCGCCGCCCTGACCGCGGTCCGGGAGCTGCTGAGCGCCCCCGGGCTGCTGCTCGGCGTCGGGGCGATGTGGGTCACCGACGCCCGGCGGCGCCTGGAGGAGGTGGGGGGCGAACCCTACCGGGACCCCGCGGGCGGCACCCCGTTCGCGGAGAGCGCCGACAACGGCGTGGCCGTGCTGACGGCCGGCGGCCGCGGAGTGCTGCAGGTGTGGTTCCGCCCGTCCGGGCTGGGCCGGGACGTCCGTTCGCGGGTGCTGCGGAGCGTGGTGGTCGACGGCTCGAGCTACGTCGGGCAGGGGGTCCTCGCGGAGGTCGAACTCCTGCTCGGCGAGGGTTTCACCTCCCTGGCCGAGCGGGTCTCCTCCGGGAAGCTGCCCGAGGGCGCCCGGGAGCACGACCCGGCCGCCTCGGCCCCCGGGGTCCTGGAGGAGGCCCGCGCCGAACTCGGGCTCTCGCCGGACGCCGCCCGCCTGTACCTCCAGCTGCTGACGCTGCTCGAACCCACCGACCGCAGGATCCGCGCGGTCAACGGGTGGACCCCCGCACGCCACAAGAAGGTCCAGGCCGAGCTGGCGGCGACGGACCTCGTGCTGACCGCCAAGCGCTCCCGGTCGGGGCGCTCGGTGTTCGTCCCCGGCCCCTGGACCGACGCCAAGGCGCCCAACCTGCCGTACGAGGCGTGGAAGCTGCCGATGTACGACCTGGGCGCACGGAGGAACCGCCTGCCCTCCGGCCGACAGGTGAGGTTCCACGCCGCCCGCCCCCTGCCGGACCTCTTCGCCGAGGCGTGGGGACGCTTCCGCGACGGGGACCGGCCCGGCCGGTAGCCCGCCGGTCCGCGGCCGCGCCCCCGGGCACGGGCGCGGACCGGGACCCGTTCCCCGCCGGCTCCGCACCGCCGGAGCCGGCCGGGGCGCCCCTCGGGGCCGCCGCGGGCGCCCTCCGCGCCGCGCGGACCGGCCCCGCACGCCCCCGCCAGACCCGACCAGAACCCACCCCGAGGAGAAGCGGTGCCAGAAACCGCGCCCGACGTCCAGATCGAGCCCGCCGAACTCCGGTACGCCGGGGAACTCGCCTTCCTCGCCGCCCACGACCCCGGGCCGCGCCCGCCCGGCTGGCGGCTCACCCCCCGCGCCGTCGTGACCTTCGTCGTCGGCAGCGGCGGCGCCGCGCTGCGGCTGCCCGCCCCCGTCGACGGGCTCCCGTCGAGCATGGAGATCCCCGCCAAGTTCGTCGGTGAGCGGGGGCTCGTCGAGCGCTGCGTCGTCACCCTCGCGGGCGAACGCGGCCTGCTGCTCGTCGGCGAACCGGGCACCGCCAAGTCGCTCCTGTCCGAACTCCTCGCCGCCGCCGTCAGCGGAACCGGCTCGCTCACCGTGCAGGGGACCGCGGGAACCACCGAGGAACACCTGCGCTACGGCTGGAACTACGCGCTCCTGCTCGCCAAGGGCCCCACCGTCGACGCCCTCGCGCCCTCCCCGGTGCTCACGGCGCTGCGGACGGGCCGCGTCGTCCGGGTCGAGGAGGTCACCCGCTGCCTGCCCGAGGTCCAGGACTCCCTGGTCTCGCTGCTCTCCGACCGGCGGATGGCCGTCCCCGAGCTCACCGACGACGGCCAGTTCCTGGCGCGGCCCGGCTTCAACGTGATCGCCACCGCCAACCTGCGCGACCGGGGCGTGTCCGAGATGAGCGCCGCGCTCAAGCGCCGCTTCAACTTCGAGGTGGTCCCGCCCATCGCCGACCTGGAGGCCGAGGTGGACCTCGTGCGCCGCCAGGCGGGCACGGCGCTGGCCCGCCACGGCCACGAGCTCCCCGTGGACGACGCCGTGCTCGAAGCGCTGGTCACCGCCTTCCGGGACCTGCGCTCCGGAGCCTCCGTCGAGGGCTGGCCCGTGGAGCGGCCCACCACCGTCATGAGCACCGCCGAGGCGGTGGGCGTCACCACCTCCCTCGGTCTGCAGACCGCCTACCTGGGGGCGGCCGACCCCCTCGCCCTCGTCCCCGGCTACCTGCTGGGAGCGGTCCGCAAGGACGACCCCGACGACCAGGGGCGCCTGCTCGCCTACTGGGACTCCGCCATCCGCCACAGGGCGGAGAACGGGGCCCGGCTGTGGAAGCGCCTGTACGAGCTGCGCCACGTCGTGGGGGAGTGAGCCGCGTGTCCCACGAACCGGACCACCGGGGGCCCTCGCCCGCCGAGGGCGGGGCCCCGGCGCCGGACGCCGCAGAGGCCCTCTGCGGGCCGACGGGAGCCGCATCCGTCCCCGAGGCGCTGGCGGCGTGCACGGAACCCCTCCTCATCGGGGTGCGCCACCACTCGCCCGTGCTCGCCGCGGCGGTCCCCGCGCTCCTGGACGCGGCGGACCCCGACGCCGTGCTCGTCGAACTCCCGCTGGAGGCCGGGCCGTGGCTGGAGTGGCTGGGCCACCCGGACACGGTGGCCCCGGTCGCCCTCGTGCTCGGCGACGCGGGACGGGGGGACCACTCCTACTACCCCTTCGCCGACTTCTCGCCCGAGCTCGCGGCGGTCCGCTGGGCGCGTGCCCGGGGCGTGCCCGTGCACGCCGTGGACCTGCCCGCCTCCCTGGCCGTCGACGACGACGGCGGCGGCTCCGGCCCGGCCGAGGGCCCGGCGCCGGACCGCGCACTGCTGCGCGCCGGCGGCGTCGAGGACGGGGAGGAGCTGTGGGACCGGCTGGTGGAGGCGCGCTCGTACGGCGCCGCCCCCGAGAGGGTCCGCAGGGCGGCCCTCGCCCTGGGGTGGGCGCACCGCGCCGCCGCCCTCCGCGCGGGCGGGGTGGGAGCCCGGGACCGCGCCCGCGAGGCCTGGATGCGGCGCCGGATCGGCGAGATCGGCGCAGCCAGGCCCGTGGCGGTCGTGGGCGCGTTCCACGCCGCCGCGCTCCTTCCCCCGCACGCCCTGCCCGCCGCGGTCCGGCCGCCGGGGGAGGGGGCCCCGGGCGGCGCGCCGGACACCGCCGCAGCGGCGTTCCTGAGGGGCCCCGAGCCGGAGGGCCTCCCGCCCACCGGCGGGATCACGGTCCCCGCACCCGGGGAGCAGCCCCGCGAGGGGGTCTCCACCGCCCTCATCCCCTACACCTTCGCCCTCCTGGACTCGCGTTCGGGCTACCCGGCCGGAATCCGTGACCCCGAGTGGCAGCAGGACGTCCACGCGGCCGGGGGAGACCCCGAGGGGATCGAACGCGCGGCCGTCCGGCGCCTGTCCGCCATCGGCGGCCGCCTGCGCGCGGAGGGGCACGTGTGCGGGGTGCCCGACACGACCGCCGCCTACCGGATGGCCCGCGACCTCGCGGCCCTGCGCGGACTGCCCGCCCCGGGCCGCCGCGAGCTGGTGGAGGGCCTCTCCTCCGCTCTCGCCCAGGGCGAGCCCCTGGGCCGGGCCCGCGCCCTGGCCCGTGCCGCCCAGCGCGAGCTGGTCGGCTCCCGGCGCGGCGCCCCCGCCCACGGCGCCCCGGTCTCCGGCCTGGTCGCCGACGCCACCGCCCTCCTCCGCCGGCTCGGGCTGCCCGGCCCGGGCGAGGAGGGCCGGGACCTGAGACTGGACCCCCTGCGCGGCGGCCGCGACCGCGAACGCCACATCGCCCTCCACCGCCTGTACGCGGCGGGCGTCTCCTACGCCGAGCCCCGGCAGGGCGGCCCCACCGCCGACGGGGAGACCCTGGGCCGCCTGTGGACCGCGCGCTGGACACCGGCCACCAGCGCCACCCTCGAACTCGCGTCCTGCTACGGGCCCACCCTCGAACAGGCCGCGCGCGGCCGCGTCGCCGCACGCCTCCGCGACGCCGGCGACGGCGGGGAGGGCTCCCTGACACCGGAGGCGGCCGGCGCCCTCCTCACCCAGGCCGCCGAGTGCGCCCTGACCGACCTGGCCGCCGACCTGGGCGACCGCGTCCGGGAGGAGGTGCTGCCGCGGGCGGGCCTGTCCGACGCCGTGGAGCTCCACGACCGGGTCCAACGCGTCGTCTCGGGCCAGGTGCCGGGCATGCCGCGCGCCCCCGAGCCCCTGCACCGGCTGCGCGTGCGGCTGGCCGAGGCGGCGGTCGCCTCCGTCCCGGGCGTCTCCGGCAGCACCGACCCGGCGGACGCCGCCGCGCTGCTGCGGGTCGTGCGCCTGGTCCAGGACCAGGCGCCGCTTCCCGGCGCGGTGGGGACCCAGCGACTCCTGTGGCACCTGGGACTGCTCACCGAGAACGGCGGGCCGCTCGCCCAGGGAGCCGCCTCCGCCGCGCTGATGGTCCTGGGCGACCTCGCGCCCGGGGACATGGCCGTACGCCTGGCCGGCTGGGTGGAGGCGGCAGCCGGGGGCGGGCCGCTCGCCCTGCGCCTGGCCGGGGCACTGACCGTGGCCGCCCCCGTGGTCGAGGCCGACGCCGGCGTCCTGGACGCGCTCACAGCACGTGTGGAGGCCTGGTCCGACCCCGGCTTCCTCACGCGGCTGCCCGCCCTGCGCGAGGGGTTCGAGGCGCTGTCGGCGGCGGCGCGCTCGCGCTTCCTGGACGCGGTCACCGAGAGGATCGGCGAGGTGGACGCCCGCCTGGAGGTGCCGCCGGAGCTGGCCCTCGCGCTGGCCGGAGCGGACACCGCCGCACGAGCGGCCCTGGAGACCCTGGTGCCGGGGCTCCTCCACGGCGCGGACGCGGCCCTCGCGGACGCATCCCCCGCCGGGCAGCCGACCCCGGGGCCGGCCCCGGGTGGGGACGCCCCACACGCCATCGGGGCGGCGGACCGGTGGCGGCTCGTCCTCGGGCGCCGGCCCCGGGGCGGCGGGACCCTGGCCCGCAGGGCGTCGGCGGCGCTCGACGAGCTGTACGGCCGCGGCCACGGGGAGGGCTCCCAGGAGCCCTCCGACCGCCCCGGCGCGAGGGGCGGCGACGGGAGCCCGGAACCCGCCGCGCGCCGGTGGGACGAGGAGCTCCAGGACCTCTTCGGCGGCACGGTCCGCGAGGAGGTGCTGGGCCGGGCCGCCGCGCGCGGCCGGGCCGACGCCCTCGACCGCCTCGACCCCGGCCGGGTCACGGCCTCCGTCGACCTGCTCGAACAGGTGCTCTCGCTGGCCGGGGCGCTGCCCGAGGCGCGTCTGGCCAAGCTGCGGCCCCTGGTCGCGGCGATCACTGAGCAGCTGGTGCGGCAGCTCGCGCGCCGCATGAGCCCCGCCCTGTCGGGCCTGTCCGTGCCGCGCCCCACCCGCCGGCGCGGCGGGCCGCTCGACCTCGGCCGCACGGTCCGCGCCAACCTGCGCACGGTCCGCCCCGGCCCGGACGGACCGCTGCTGGTCCCCGAGGCCCCGGTCTTCCGGACCAGGGCGCGGCGGAGCGCGGACTGGCACGTCCACATCGTCGTGGACGTGTCGGGGTCGATGGAGCGCTCCACGGTCTACGCGGCCCTCGTCGCGGCGGTGCTGCACGGCCTGCCCGCGCTGAGCGTGTCGTTCACGACCTTCTCCACGGAGGTCGTGGACCTCACCGACCGGGTGCCGGACCCGCTGTCCCTCCTGTTGGAGGTGTCCGTGGGCGGTGGCACCGACATCGGCGCGGGGCTGGCGCACACCCGGGCCAGGGTCAGGGTCCCCAGCAGGACGATCGTCGCGCTCGTCACCGACTTCGAGGAGGGCGGAAACCTGTCCCGCACCCTGGCCGAGGTACGCGCGCTCGCCGCCTCCGGGGCCCACCTGCTCGGGCTCGCCGCCCTCGACGACACGGGGGCGCCGGTCTGCAACCAGGCGCTCGCCGCGCAGTTCGTCGCCGCGGGCATGCCGGTCGCGTCGCTGAGCCCGCAGGAGCTGGCGTCGTGGATCGGTGAGAAGGTGCGGGGGTGAGCGCCCGGGACGGGCACGCCGCCGGCGGGGTCCCCCCGGCGGCGCCGCGCGGGCCGGCCGCCCTCCGCACCCCCCTGCGGGACGCGCCCGCCGGGCCCGGGCCGGAGGGGAGCCCCCGGGGCGGCGCGCCCCGCGGCCGGACGGGGCCGCGGACCGGCCCCCGCACGCACCGTCCCGCCGGCGGACTCCGACCGCCGCCGTGCGGCGACCACCGTGCCCGACCGACCGCCGGGGGCCGCCGAGCCGACTGGCCCCGTACGCACACGCAGTCCGAGGAGGACCCCAGGTGACAGCCGAACGCCCCCGCATCGACCCGGGCCTGCTCGCCGAGCTGCTCGAAGCCGCGCCCGGCCGGGTCCGCCGCAAGCTGGACGCCGCCCCCCGCGCGGCCGAGGAGTGGGACTGGAGCTCGGACGGCCCCGTGTGGACGGTCGGGACGGGGAACGAGACCGTGACCCTGACCGGCCCGCGGATCACCGAGGCCTCCCAGGCGGCCTGCACCTGCCTGCTCGCCCCCCGCTGCCTGCACCTGCTCTCGGTCGCCGGCCTGCTGGCGCCCACGGGCGACGACGACGCGGACGGTCCGGAGCCCGGCCCGGAGCCGGAGCGCTCCGAGCCGCCAGGAGAGCCCGCCGGGGACCGGGCCGCCGGAGCCGTCCCCCCGCGGGACGGGGAGCCGGGGCCGCCCGCGCCGGCCGGGCGGCCGGGGGGAGCGGGCGGCCCGGCCGCCCCCGCGGGCCGGAGCGGTGTCGCGGAGACCGCCCGCGCCTCCGGGGACCCCGTCGCGGACGCCCTCACCGCCCCGGTCGGCGAGGACGGCGACGCCCGCGCCGCCGCCGCGCTCGCCTGGGCCGCCGGGGCCCGAACCCTGGCGGCGGGGGTCCGCGCGGCGGGCTCCTCCCAGCGCTCCGAACTCCTGCGGGCCGCGGCGACGGCCCGCGCCGCCCGCCTGCCCCGCCTGGCCGCCGCCTGCACCGCCGTGGCCGCCGGTCCGCGCGACCACGCCACACCGGCCTTCGCCCTGGCCGAGTACACCGCGGCCCTCACCGGGCTCCTCGACACCTCGTGGCGGCTCGGCGGCGGACCGGAGGGCCCCCGCCCCGCGCCGACCCTCGCGGACGTGGGGATCGGACGCCGCTCGTACACCGAGGTCGGCTCCCTCCGGCTGTACGGGCTGGGCTGCGAACGCGTCGTCACCGCGTCCGGATACGCGGGCGTCGTCACCCACGCCGTGTCCCTCGCCGGCGGGGCACGCCTGTGGCGGATCGGCGACGTCGCCCCCGGCGGCCCCGACAGGGCCGCCGCCGTCTACGGAGCGGGGATCGCCTTCGGGCGGTCCGCGCTGAGCCACCGCGACCTCGGCCGCTCGGGCATGGTCGCCCAGCGGGTCGCGGCCAGCGCCGACGGCCGACTGAGCGGGGGGTCCGCGACGACGGCGGCGGTCTCCGCCGGGTGCGCCTGGGACGAGGAACCCCTGGCGGGGCTGTGGGGGCGGCCCCTCGCCGATCAGGTCGCCGCGGCCGTCGCCGCGCAGGCGGCCCCCGTCCACCGCACCGGCGACGACCTGGTCTTCGCCGACCTCACCGTCACCGGCGAGGCGGAGGGCGGGACCGCGGTCGTGGAGGCGGCCACCGGCGCACCCCTGGTCCTGGCACCCGACGGCGCCCAGGACCTCCTCCGGGCGCGCAACCTCCTCCGGCTGGCGGCCGAACCCGGGCTCGCGCTGCGCGCGGTGGCACGGCCGGTCCCCGAGCGGCCCGGGTTCCTCGTGCCGGTGGCGGTGCACGCTCCGGGGCTGCCGCTGCCCGCCGCCTGGAAGGGACGGGTCAACCTCTCCCTGGACACCCTGCCCTCGGCCGGGTCGGCGGTCCCGAGCCGCCCCCGGCCGACGGAGCCGCCCGGAGCCGACCCCGGCCTGGGCGCCCTGACCAGGGTCCTCGCCCGGATCGCCGAGGCGGGGCGGGAGGCCGCCCCGGACGGCTCCGCGCTGCCCGCCCGGCTGCGGGGCCACCACCTGCCCACCGCCGCCGACGTCCTCGGCGAGGTGGTCGGGGCGGCCCGTGAGCGCCGGCGCACCGCCACGGGCGAGTCGGTGGTCCCCCCGCCGGACCGCCTGGCCCGCGCGTGGCTGGCCGCGACGACCTACCTGGGGGCCGCGCACCGGCACCTGCGTGTCCTGGCGTGGGCCGAACGGGTCGGCGGTCCGCACCGGCCGGCGGCCTGACCGGGGCCCGGACCCGGCGGGCCCGTCCCCGGGCCGGGCCGTCCCGGGGACGCGGAATCCGTCCCGCGCGGGTCAGGGCCTGCGCCAGGCCAGCACGGCCGCCCACACCGCGGCCCCGGTCAGGACCAGGGCGAGCGGGACGTGGGCCTGGAGCGGCCCGTAGGTCCCCAGCGCGGCCTGCGGGAAGCCGAGCAGGAACGCCGCCAGGCCGGCCAGCAGGATCGCGCGGGGGCGGCCGGGGCCGCCCCCGGAGCGGTACCAGTACAGGCCCGCCGCGACCACGAGCAGGCCCGCCGCCACGTGCACCCCGAACGCGCCGTAGTAGTGCAGGGGCAGGGCGGCGGTGTTGAACGTCACCAGCTGCCCGGCGGTCGCGCCCTCCCAGAGGACGGCGGCCAGCTGGAGGAGCGCCGTCACCCGTATCAACCACAGGAGCGGTGGTGCGGTGGTGGACGGCATGGTGGTCGGTTCCATGGCGGGGCCCTTCCGTTCTCGTGCGCTCGCGCATCGCGGACTCCGATCCTGCCCCATACGGGGAGTTCCGTCCCCGCGTGCGGCGGCCGGAGCGTGTCGTCCCCCGTCGGCAGCCCGGGTCCGCGTCCCTCTCGCCGGGGGTGAAACACGTGGTCGACGCGGTTCCCGCTACGATCGGTGCCCATGCCCCGACTCGACAGCAAGGCCATCCTCCAGGGCCGACGCTCCCGTTACTCGATGACCCTCGTCCTGGGCATCACCGTCAGCGTGGTGTGCATGGCCGGCATGCTCGTCTACCTGTGGCTGCTCGCGATGGCGGGCGGGGCCGCGGCGGGCATCGACGGCGCCCTCGGATTCGTCGTCAGCCTGGTCGCCGCCGTCATCCCGGTCGGCATCCTCGTGCCGCTCATCCTCATGCTCGACCGGATCGAGCCCGAGCCCGGGTGGGTGCTGTTCTTCGCCTTCGCCTGGGGCGCGGGCGTGGCGGTGGTGGCGTCCCTGCTGCTCAACGGCTGGGGGCTGGCCCACGTCACCGTGCCGCTGTTCGGGCAGGAGCTGGGCGGCTTCCTGGGGACGTCCGTGGTGGCGCCCCTGGTGGAGGAGAGCGCCAAGGGCGTGGTGCTGCTGATCCTGCTGTGGCGCAGACGACACGAGATCGACACGTTCACCGACGGTGTGATCTACGCGGGGATGGTCGCCACCGGTTTCGCCTTCACCGAGAACATCCTGTACTTCCTGAGCGCCTTCTTCGACGGGACCCTCGTCGCGACCTTCGCCATCCGCGGGATCATCGCCCCCTTCGGCCACCCGGTCTACACCGCGATGATCGGCATCGGCGTCGCCTACGCGGCCACGCGCACCGGGCGCCTGCGCCTGCTGGCGCCCGTCGGGGGCTGGGCGCTGGCCGTCCTGCTGCACGGCATGTGGAACGCGTCCACCCGCTTCGGCTGGTACGGCCTGGCCGTCGCCTACGTCGTGCTGTTCGCGGTGCTGATGGGCGTCCTGGCGCTGGCGGCGCGCGACCGGCGGGGGCAGATCGGTGCCATCGACCGGTACCTGCCGCCCTACATCTCCACCGGCCTGGTCACGCCGTCGGACATCACCATGCTCAGCTCCATGCAGGGGCGCCGCCGGGCCCGTGAGTGGGCGGGGCGCAACGCCGGCCGGCGGGGGCGGACGGCGATGAAGGAGTACCAGCTGGCCGCGACCGAGCTGGCACTGCTGCACCAGAGGCTGGACGCCGGGTCGGCCCGCCAGGACTGGAAGGTCCGCAGGGACTCCTTCCTGGCGCTGATGCACGTGGCCCGGGACACCTTCCTGGGGCGGGTGCCCCAGCCGGTCACCCCGGGCTGGGCGGAGAAGCCGACCGACTCGGGGTTCCTGCGCCGGGCCGACTTCGCCCACGTCATAGCGCAGGCGAGGAGCCAGCAGGAGTACGTCCCCCGTCACGGCCAGCAGGCCCCTCCGGGCCTCGGCTGAGGCCGTCGTCGACGACCTCGCCGACGGGCACCAGGCGGCTGGTGGAGAAGTACAGCCGGGAGACGGCGACCCAGGTCAGGGCGGAGCCGAGCACGTGCAGGACGACGAGCGCCTCGGGGAGTCCGAGGGCGTACTGGGTGTAGCCCAGGACCCCCTGGAGGAGCACGACCGCCACGAGGGCGGCGCTGCTGATCCGGACGGGGCGGCGGGCGCCGCCACGGAAGGCGATGACGGTGGCGGCCAGGGCCCCGACCAGGGTGAGCCAGGCCAGCGCGGAGTGGATGCGCGTGACGACCGGGATGTCGAACCCGAAGCGCGGGGCCGCCGCGTCGCCGCCGTGGGGACCGCTGCCGGTCACGACCGTGCCGGCGACCAGCAGGAGGAAGCCGATCACGACCAGGCCGACGCTGATGGCGTGCAGCATGGGGCCGACGGAGACCTGCGGCTTGCCCTCGGGCTCCTGGCAGCGCACGTACAGGGCGACCGTGATGAAGGTCATCACCATGGACAGCAGGAAGTGCGTGGCGACCGAGGCGGGGTGCAGGTCGGTCCACACGGTGATGCCGCCGACGACGCCCTGGCCGAGGACGCCGAACGGGATGATGGCGGCCATCCGGACCAGGTCGCTGCGGCGCGGCGTCATCCGCATGACGGCGATGAACGTGATGACGGCCACGGCCAGCACGACGAAGGTGAGCGTCCGGTTGCCGAACTCGACGGCGGCGTTGAAGGCGGCGTGTCCCGTATCGATGGGCACGAAGCTCTCGGGGGTGCACCTGGGCCACTCCGAGCAGCCGAGCCCGGACTCGGTGACGCGGACGGTGGCGCCCGTCACGGCGATCCCGGCGTTGACCGCGATGTTGCCGAGGGTCCAGGCGCGCAGGGACCTCGGGGTCGGGTTCCAGATGGTCCGGGCCAGGAGGACCAGGGCGAGCACCCCGGCGACGGCCACGGCGACCTGCCAGGCCCACAGGGGGGCGCCGAGAAGAATGATGTCCTCCGCCGCGAGCGGGGGGAGCGTGTTCGGGGCCAGCGCCGCGGCGGCCGGGAAATCAGACATACGACAGAGCGTAGTACACGGAAATCTCTGCTGTGAACCAGGGTTGATGACGTGTCTGACCTGCGGGGACATGGACGCGAGGCGCATTTGTCCCATAGCACGACGGTCACCGGCGACACGATTGCCGCACGATACCCGTCCTTCACCATCGGAGAAGTACGTGTCAGAGAAACCAGCGGCGAGCCCGCTCCTGATCCTCGGAAAGTCGTGGGAGCGGGCCCTCCGGTCCGGGACCGCCACGAAGAAGCAGAGGAAGTCCGCGTCGCCGTACACGATCCGCAACTACCTGAGGACCCTCAGGCTGCTCGACGCCCGTCTGGCGAAGGCTGGCCGCTCCCGGGCCCTGAGGGAGATCACCGCCGAGGACATCACCGGCTGGCTCGACAACCTCGCCGCGGAGTCCAGCTCGGGCAACGCGTTGCACCACTACCGCAACCTCGGGGCCTTCTGGGCCTGGGTCGTGTACGAGGGGATGGTGACG